>NZ_JAGEKI010000011.1:0-232149 GCF_049887815.1 Pseudomonas sp. NFXW11
ATCTGATCAACCACCGCCAATTTAAAGGACAGTGAGTAATCTCGTTGTGTGCGCTTTACACCTTGTTCCATCTGACTCTCCGGAAATTCGGGATGGGAGGTGTAAACCTTATTCAGGACGGGACAACAGGCACAAAAAAGCCCATCTTGCGATGGGCTTTTTTCCGTTCGGTCAGTGCTGCACGTGCTCTACCCGATCAGTGGTGCCAGCGGCGGCGATTGCCTCGATGGCGCTCTCCAGGGTCGGCTCGGAATCGTACAGGTGGCTGACCAGAATCACTTCCTTGCCAGACTTGAGCTTGAAATAGGGCTTGCCGCCCGAGGAAATTTTCTTGACGTAGCGCTCGGGAGAAGCACAATGTGCGCGGAACAGGCCGAGAGCCGCCTCGGCACTGTCCCGGCAAGGGTAGCGGTCGCTTTGCAGCATGGTCTGCGCCTCCTTTGTCTTCAGCAAGAACCTGCATGCACCACTGCCATACTGCTTCAGCTCGAACCAGGCACTCATTTCTAACTCCTTTGCATACCACGAAATAGCAGCTCAACACTGCCGAGGCATCCGCGGTGATGAGACGTTGGCAGTCGCCCCATTCCCCGCCAGACAAAGTTGCTCACTCTACGCAGCGTTCCGAGACCGGTCGTTAGGACAAGTCTCAAAAAATCTAGGGAAAACAGCTATTTATGACGTAGGACTTTCGCCATTTGTGCGCCGAAAGTGCCATTTGTCACATTTTCGTCACCTCTCCGACTTAATCTCGCCAGCACTTTCCTCCTCCCTTTCTAGAAGGCCAGTGCCGCCATGCCCCGCGCTTCAAGCGTCAGTGAACGAGATATCTGGTACCGGACCATCAGCCTGTTGCTGATCGGCTTCGTTTGCTATGCCCTGCCCTGGTCGGTGTTCGCCGCCCTGCCCCTGGCGGCGGAAAATGCTGCCGTTCTGCGCATCCAGGGCTCCAACACCATAGGCGCGCGACTGGGTCCGGCGCTGGTCAAGGGGCTAATGGAACAACAGGGCTTGCATGAGGTGCGCATCGAGGACAGCGGCAAGGACAATGAGCAGCGCATCGTGGGGCAAAGTGCCCAGGGCCGCACGGTGAGGGTGGAACTGTCCGCCCACGGTTCCAGCACCGGTTTTGTCGCGCTGAAAAACGCCCAGGCCGATCTGGCTGCCGCCTCGCGCCCCATCAAGGACAGCGAACTGGTTGAACTGGAAAACCTGGGCGACCTGAAGAGCCCCGACGCCGAACAGGTGATCGCCATTGACGGCCTGGCGATTATCCTGCACCCGCACAACCCTCTGAACCAATTGACTACCGAGCAACTGGCCCGGTTGTTCAGCGGCGAAGCCAGAACCTGGGAAGAACTGGGAGGCACCGGTGGGCCTGTACATCTATATGCCCGCGATGACCGCTCCGGCACCTACGACACCTTCAAGGAACTGGTGCTCGGCCGCCGCGGCAAGACCCTGAGCCCGAGTGCCAAGCGCTTCGAATCCAGCGAGCAGTTGTCCGATGCCGTCAGCCAGGACCCTCAAGGCATTGGCTTTATCGGCCTGCCCTATGTGCGCCAGGCCAAGGCCGTGGCCATTGTCGATGGCGATTCGCAGCCCATGTTGCCCCTCACCAGCCTGATCGCCACCGAGGACTACCCGCTGTCGCGCCGGCTGTACCTGTACCTGCCGCCCAATGGGCAGAACCCCTGGGCCGATGCCCTGGTGAGTTTCGCCCAGAGCGCCAAGGGCCAGGCCATAGTCGCCGCCAACGGCTTTGTCGCCCAGACCGTGCAGGCGATGAAGGTTGCCCCCAGCGCGCAGATGCCCGAGGCCTACCAGGCGCTATGCCGTAACGGGCAGCGCCTGAGCGTGAACTTTCGCTTCGAGGAAGGCAGCGCCAGTCTGGACAACAAGGCCCGCCAGGACCTCAACCGAGTGCTGGATTACCTGCGCCAGCACGGCAAGATGAACCGCCAGGTGACCCTGGCCGGCTTTGGCGATGCCAAGAACGACCCGGCCCGGGCGGCGCTGCTGTCCAAGCTGCGGGCCATGGCGGTGCGTCGGGAGTTGGTGAAGAGTGGCGTGGTGCTGCGGGAGATTCGCGGCTTCGGCGCCGAACTGCCGGTAGCCGCCAACACTGCCGATGAGGGAAGGATCAAGAACCGCCGGGTGGAAGTCTGGGTGCATTGAAGCCAAAGCCACGGGCCTGTCGCTTGACCGGCCCGCGGCATGCCTATCAGTGCCCGCTGCGCATCAGTTCCCGGGGCACGTACTTGCCGATCTCGAATTTGCCGATGGCGGCACGGTGCACTTCGTCCGGGCCGTCGGCCAGGCGCAGGGTGCGCTGCATGGCGTACATGTAGGCCAGCGGGAAGTCATTGGAAACCCCGGCCCCGCCGTGAATCTGGATCGCCCGGTCGATCACCCGCAGGGCCACGTTCGGCGCCACCACCTTGATCTGGGCAATCTCGCTCTTGGCCACCTTGTTGCCCACGGTGTCCATCATGTAGGCGGCCTTCAGCGTCAATAGCCGGGCCATGTCGATCTCCATCCGCGAGTCGGCGATCTTGTCGATATTGCCACCCAGGCGGGCCAGCGGCTTGCCGAATGCGGTGCGGCTTACCGAGCGCTTGCACATCAGTTCCAGCGCGCGCTCGGCCATGCCGATGGAGCGCATGCAGTGGTGAATGCGCCCCGGGCCCAGACGCCCCTGAGCGATCTCGAAACCACGGCCCTCGCCCAGCAGCACGTTTTCATAAGGCACACGGACATTCTCGAACAGCACCTCGGCGTGGCCGTGGGGCGCGTCGTCGTAGCCGAACACCGGCAATGGGCGGACGATCTTCACCCCGGGGGCATCCACCGGCACCAGAATCATCGAGTGCTGCTGGTGACGCGGCGCATCCGGGTTGCTCAGGCCCATGAAGATCAGGATCTTGCAGCGCGGATCGCAGGCGCCCGAGGTCCACCACTTCTTGCCGTTGATCACCCATTCATCGCCGTCGCGCACAGCACGGGCGGCCATGTTGGTGGCGTCGGACGAAGCCACGTCCGGCTCGGTCATGGCGAACGCGGAACGGATCTCGCCGCGCAGCAGGGGCTCCAGCCAGCGCTGCTTCTGCTCTTGATTGGCATAGCGCACCAGCACTTCCATATTGCCGGTGTCCGGCGCCGAGCAGTTGAACGGCTCGGGGCCCAGCAGCGAACGGCCCATGATTTCCGCCAGCGGCGCATATTCCAGGTTGGTCAGGCCGGCGCCCAGTTCCGACTCAGGCAGAAACAAATTCCACAGGCCTTCAGCCTTGGCCTTGAGTTTGAGCTCTTCCATGATGGCGGTCGGCTGCCAGCGGTCGCCTTCGGCAACCTGGCGTTCGAAGACCGCTTCAGCCGGATAGACATAGGCATCCATAAACGCGGTGACGCGCTCACGCAGTTCCTGAACCTTGGGGGAATAGGCGAATTCCATGGGCAGTTCTACCTTTGTGAAAAACGGGTGTTAGGGGACTGAAATCGATGCTAGTTCAGCTACGAAAATTTACCTAACCTATTCTCGGCGTGTATTAACATTCATCACCGATATATGATCGGCTGATCCGCCAGGCCTCCGAGCCCGAGCCACAGGCCCTAACAATAAGAGTGCAGCGCCATGAATCTGAGCAAGGTCGACCTCAACCTCTTCATCGTTTTCGACGCGATCTACACCGAAGCCAACCTGACCCGGGCCGGGCAGATCGTCGGCATCACCCAGCCGGCGGTATCCAATGCCCTGGCCCGGCTGCGCGAGACCTTCAACGACCCGCTGTTCGTCAGGACCGCCCAGGGCATGGTGCCCACGCCCATGGCGCAGAACATCATCGGACCGGTGCGTAATGCGCTGTCGTTGCTGCGGGTTTCGGTCCAGGAAAGTCGGATTTTCAACCCGCTGCAAGCGGTCAAGACCTACCGCATCAGCATGACCGACCTGACCGAGGCAGTGATCCTGCCGCCGCTGTTCCAGCGCCTGCGCCGCCTGGCGCCGGCGGTGGTCATCGAGAGCTTCCTCTCCAAGCGCCGGGAAACCACCAAGGAACTGGCGGCCGGACGCCTGGACTTCGCCGTGGATGCGCCGCTCAACACCGACCCGCAGGTGCGCCACGTCAAGCTGATGGAAGACCGCTACGTGTGCGCCATGCGCAAGGGCCACCCCCTGGCGGGCAAGGACAAGTTCAGCCTCGAGGACTACCTGTCCCTGACCCACATTCATATCTCCAGCCGCCGCAGTGGCTTGGGCCATGTCGACCTGGCCCTGGGCAAGATGGGCATCCAGCGCAAGATCGCCCTGCGCTCGCAGCATTACCTGATGGCCTCCCAGGTGCTGCAGCAGACCGACATGGTGATGACCGTGCCCGAGCGCTTCGCCCGTCGCCACGACCTGCACGCCTTCAACCTGCCAGTGAATAACGTGCCGCCGGTGGAAACCCACCTGTACTGGCACGAAAGCACCGACCAGGACCCGGCCAACCGCTGGATGCGCGAGCAGATGATCGAGCTGTGCCAACAGGTCACCGCCCACGAGAAGAAGCTCGACCAGCAGTCGGCTTGAAGCCCATTCGCCAGCCAGCTGGCTCCTACAGGCCCGGAGAGGAGCTGGCTGAACGGCGAAAACCGCTGCTTGACGTATACGTCAACCTGCCTTTAGCTTAGCGCCAAGTCCCACCTTGAGCGTGCCCATGAGCAGTCAGACCTACAGCATTTCCGACCTCGCCCGCGAGCTCGACATCACCACCCGAGCCATCCGCTTCTACGAGGAGCAAGGCCTGCTGGCTCCCGAGCGCCGTGGCCAGGAACGCATCTATTCGCCCCGGGACAAGGTCAGCCTGAAGCTGATCCTGCGGGGCAAGCGCATCGGCTTTTCCCTGGCCGAATGCCGCGAGCTGATCGAGCTCTATGACCCCAGCAGCGGCAACCTCAAGCAGTTGCACAGCATGCTGGCGAAAATCACCGAACGCCGTGAACAGCTCGAGCAACAGTTGTTGGACATCGAACAGATGAAGCTGGAACTCGACACCGCCGAAGAGCGTTGCACCCAGGCCCTGCAGCAGACCTTGCAAAGCCAGAAAGCCCAGTAATTCTCGGCACGCCCGGGCGCCTGCGCCGGTGGCCGCCCTCACTCAGCAAAAGGTGAACCTGAATGTCACTCCCCAGCCATGTACGCCTGATCGAAGTCGGCCCGCGCGACGGCCTGCAGAACGAAGCCCAGCCCATCAGCGTCGAGGACAAGGTGCAACTGGTCGACGCCCTGACCGGCGCCGGCCTGAGCTATATAGAAGTCGGCAGTTTCGTCTCGCCCAAATGGGTGCCGCAGATGGCCGGCTCGGCCGAAGTTTTCGCCCGTATCCAGCGCCAGCCAGGTGTGGTGTACGGTGCACTGGCGCCGAATATGCGCGGCTTCGAGGACGCCCTGGCGGCCGGGGTCAAGGAAGTCGCGGTATTTGCCGCCGCGTCCGAGGCCTTCTCCCAACGCAATATCAATTGCTCCATCAGCGAAAGCCTGGAGCGCTTCGTGCCGATCATGGACGCCGCCAGGCAGCATGGCATCAGTGTGCGCGGCTACGTTTCCTGCGTGCTGGGTTGCCCCTATGAAGGCGCGGTGGCCCCGGAGCAGGTGGCCCTGGTGGCTCGCGAGCTGTACGCCATGGGCTGCTACGAAGTGTCCCTGGGCGACACCATCGGCACCGGTACCGCCGGCGCCACTCGCAAGATGTTTGAAGTGGTGGGCGCCCAGGTGCCCCGGGAAAAACTCGCCGGACACTTCCACGACACCTATGGCCAGGCCCTGGCCAATATCTACGCCAGCCTGCTGGAAGGTATCGCGGTGTTCGACAGCTCGGTCGCCGGCCTCGGTGGCTGCCCCTATGCCAAGGGCGCCAGCGGCAACGTCGCTACCGAGGACGTGCTCTACCTGCTCGATGGCCTGGGTATCCATACCGGCATCGATATGGACCGGTTGGTCGAGGCTGGCCGGCAGATCAGCAGCGTGCTGGGACGCCCCAGCGGTTCCCGCGTGGCCAAAGCCCGCAGCGCCAAGTGAGATGATGCGGCCGGGTGTTACCGACCGCTCTAAACTGCGGCGGGAACGAGTAACACGGAAACAGTTTACCGAGTTTCTTTCCGCACTAATTGTCCTACAAAATTATCAAACCATTGATTTTAAAGGACTTTAAAAAGTTGGCACGGCTTCTGCTATCTCTATGGCATAACAAGAATAAAAAGCAGCAAAGCTAATAAAAATAAGACGAAACGACTCTGACATAACAAAAACAACACGGCAGAGACGCAGCTAACAGATTTTTTTGGAGAAGGTGCAATGTGCAGGAGGGCTTGCAAGAGCCACCCGCAACCGGTCAGAGAACAATAAAACTACCCCAAGGTAGCTCCAGAACGGGTTGGATCGCTTCGGCGACACATTGAATCAGCGCTCAAAAAAATACGTTTGCTCTTGATCCCGGATGGGGATCGCCAAAACAGCGGTAAGGGCCACGGTTACCAAAAACAACAACAGACCGCCCCTCAATAATAAAAAAGAGCACGCAACGACAAAATTAAAGGGGAGCTTCGGCTCCCCTTTGTGCTTTCTGCCATTCAGCTTTTGCCTGCCTCGTTTTGCCCATAAAGCGTGCATCGCACCCGATGCACGCTCCAGTAACGATCACCCCTTGCCTACCTGCTCGCGCAGCTCCTCGATGCTGATTTCACGCATGCGAAATTTCTGCACCTTGCCGGTCACCGTCATCGGGAAATCCTCGACAAACTTGAAGTAACGCGGCGTCTTGAAGTGCGCGATGCGCTCCTTGCACCAGGTTTGCAGCTCCAGCTCATTGGCGGTATGCCCGGGATGGAACTTGATCCAGGCGACTATCTCCTCACCGTACTTGGCACAGGGGATGCCTATCACCTGCACATCGGCCACCGCCGGATGGGTGAAGAAGAACTCCTCCAGTTCCCGCGGGTAAATATTCTCGCCGCCGCGAATGATCATGTCCTTGTTACGCCCGGCAATGCACACATAACCCTGCTGGTTCATGGTGGCCAGGTCGCCGGTGTGCATCCAGCCTGCCGGGTCGATGGCCTCACGGGTGCCTTCGGGGTTGTTCCAGTAACCGAGCATCACACTGTAGCCCCGGGTACAGAGCTCGCCCATGGCACCGCGCGGGAGCACATTGCCGGCTTCGTCGACGATCTTGCTCTCCAGGTGCGGCTGGGTCCGGCCCACGGTGGTAACACGCAGTTCCAGATCATCATCGGGCCCGGTTTGCAGGGACACCGGGCTGGTTTCCGTCATGCCGTAGGCGATCTGCACCTCGCTCATGTGCATCTCACTGATCACCCGGCGCATCACCTCGATCGGGCAGGTAGCACCGGCCATGATCCCGGTGCGCAGGCTCGACAGGTCGAATTCATCGCGCCGCGGCTGGTCGAGCATGGCGATAAACATGGTGGGCACGCCGTACAGCCCGGTAGCACGCTCTTCGGCCACGGCGCTCAAGGTCAGCAGCGGGTCGAAGGCGTCGTTGGGGTAGATCATGGTAGTGCCATGGGTGATGCAGCCCAGGTTGCCCATGACCATGCCGAAGCAGTGATACAGCGGCACCGGGATCACCAGGCGATCGGCCGCCGTGAGCCCCAGGCTCTCGCCCACCATGTAGCCGTTGTTGAGGATGTTGTAGTGACTGAGGGTCGCGCCCTTGGGAAAACCGGTGGTGCCCGAGGTGTACTGGATATTCACCGGCTGATCGAAATCCAGGCTGTCCTGGCGCGCCTGCAACTGTTCGGCACTGGCCTCGGCGGCCAGGTCCGCAAGCTGCGCCCAGGGCAGGAAGCCGGATGGCGGCTGGGCAGCCAGGCTGATCACCCCACGCAGTTCGGGCAGGCGCTGGCAAAGCAGTTGGCCAATGGATTGTTCCGCCAACTCCGGGATCAGCCCCTGGAGCATGCCGTGGTAGTCGGAGGTCTTGAAGGCTCCGGCGCAGACCAGCCACTGGCAGCCGGATTGCTTGAGCACATACTCCAGTTCGCTGCTGCGGTAGGCCGGATTGATGTTCACCAGGATCACGCCGATCTTGGCGCTGGCGAACTGGGTAATGCACCACTGGGCGCAGTTGGGGGCCCAGATTCCCAGGCGATCGCCGGTCTTGAGCCCCAGGGCCAGCAGCGCCCTGGCGTGCAGATCGACCGCCTCGCGCAATTGCTGCCAGCTGTAGCGCAACTGCTGGTGCCGCACCACCAGGGCCTCGCCCTGGGGATAGGCCGCGACGGTATTGTCGAAGGCCTGGCCAATGGTCAAGGCCAGCAGTGGCTGCGTTTGCGTACCACGGGTGTAACTGCGATCCGGCTGGAAACCCAAGTGTTCCATGACGACCCCTATTGTCTTTATTAGTGGGTGTACAGAAGCCCGGCCGATGCTGCGAAGAAGCCCGGCTCCACTCGAAAGCCTGGCTACTCTGGCGCAAGTTGACGTTTACGTAAAGGACGATTGACAGCCTTCGGTCGCAGGTTTACGTTAACGTAAAGGTGAGAGCCAGGCCATGCCACTCTCCACGCCAAATCCCTCGATAAAAACAAGTCTGAAGGTGCCCCGCCATGAGTTACCCGACCCTGAACTTCGCCCTCGGTGAAACCATCGACATGCTGCGCCATCAGGTCCAGGCCTTCGTCAAGGCGGAGCTGGCCCCTCGGGCCGCACAGATCGACGTCGACAACCTGTTCCCGGCCGATATGTGGCGCAAGTTCGGCGACATGGGCCTGCTGGGCATCACCGTGGCGGAAGAATACGGCGGCGCCGGCCTGGGCTACCTGGCCCACGTGGTGGCCATGGAAGAGATCAGCCGCGGCTCGGCTTCGGTGGCCCTGTCTTACGGCGCCCACTCCAACCTCTGCGTGAACCAGATCAACCGCAACGGCAACCATGAGCAAAAGAGCAAGTACCTGCCCAAGCTGATCAGCGGCGAGCACATTGGCGCCCTGGCCATGAGCGAACCCAACGCCGGCTCCGATGTGGTGTCGATGAAACTGCGGGCCGACAAGCGCGGCGACCACTTCGTGCTCAACGGCAGCAAGACCTGGATCACCAACGGCCCCGACGCCAACACCTACGTGATCTATGCCAAGACCGACCTGGACAAAGGCCCCCACGGCATCACCGCCTTTATCGTCGAGCGCGACTGGAAAGGCTTCAGCCGCAGCAACAAGTTCGACAAGCTGGGCATGCGCGGCTCCAACACCTGCGAGCTGTTCTTCGATGATGTCGAAGTACCGGAAGAAAACATCCTCGGGGTGCTCAATGGCGGCGTGAAAGTACTGATGAGCGGCCTGGACTACGAGCGCGTAGTGCTCTCCGGCGGCCCGACCGGGATCATGCAGGCCTGCATGGACCTGGTGGTGCCCTACATCCACGACCGCAAGCAGTTCGGCCAGAGCATCGGCGAATTCCAGCTGATCCAGGGCAAGATCGCCGACATGTACACCCAGCTCAACGCCAGCCGTGCCTACCTCTACGCCGTGGCCCAGGCTTGCGAGCGTGGCGAGACCACCCGCAAGGACGCCGCCGGGGTGATCCTCTACAGCGCCGAACGCGCCACCCAGATGGCCCTGGATGCGATCCAGATTCTCGGCGGCAACGGCTACATCAACGAATTCCCGGCAGGCCGCCTGCTGCGCGACGCCAAGCTGTACGAAATCGGCGCCGGCACCAGCGAAATCCGCCGCATGCTGATCGGTCGCGAACTGTTCAACGAAACCAAGTGAGAACAGTAGCAAGCGGCGAGCTACAAGCGGCAAGCCACAGCAGCCATAACACCGACTTACTCTTGCAGCTTGAAGCTTATGGCTTCGAGCTGCGCTGGGAGCCCCAATGATCCTGAAGTCTCAACTCAACCCGAAATCACCCGAGTTCGCGCAGAACGCTGCGAGCATGCAGGCCCAGGTCGAGGCCTTGCACAGCCTGCTCGCCCAGGTCCAGCAAGGCGGCGGCGCCAAGGCCCAGGAACGCCACACCTCGCGGGGCAAACTGCTGCCGCGGGAGCGCATCAACCGCCTGCTCGATCCTGGCTCGCCCTTTCTGGAAGTCAGCCCCCTGGCCGCTTACGAGGTCTATGGCGAAGACGTGCCCGCCGCCGGAGTGATTGCCGGTATCGGCCGGGTCGAAGGTGTCGAATGCATGATCGTGGCCAACGATGCCACGGTGAAAGGCGGTTCCTACTACCCGCTGACGGTGAAAAAGCACCTGCGGGCGCAAACCATCGCCCAGCAGAACCGCCTGCCCTGCATCTACCTGGTGGACTCCGGCGGTGCCAACCTGCCGCGCCAGGACGAGGTGTTCCCCGACCGCGAACACTTCGGGCGGATCTTCTTCAACCAGGCCAACATGAGCGCCCAGGGCATCCCGCAGATCGCCGTGGTGATGGGCTCCTGCACCGCTGGCGGGGCCTACGTACCGGCCATGGCCGATGAAGCGATCATGGTCCGTGAACAGGCCACCATCTTCCTCGCCGGCCCGCCCCTGGTGAAGGCCGCCACCGGCGAGGTGGTGAGCGCCGAGGAGTTGGGCGGCGCCGATGTGCACTGCAAGATCTCCGGGGTCGCCGACCACTATGCCGACAGCGACGAGCACGCCCTGGCCCTGGCCCGGCGCAGCGTGGCCAACCTCAACTGGCACAAGCAGGGCCAGCTCCAGCAGCGCACGCCTATCGCCCCGCTGTACGCCAGCGACGAGCTGTATGGCGTGGTACCGGCCGATGCCAAGCAACCCTTCGATGTGCGCGAAGTCATCGCCCGGCTGGTGGACGGTTCGCTGTTCGATGAGTTCAAGGCGCTGTTCGGCACCACCTTGGTCTGCGGTTTCGCTCACTTGCACGGCTATCCGGTGGCCATCCTCGCCAACAACGGCATCCTCTTCGCCGAAGCCGCGCAGAAAGGCGCGCACTTTATCGAACTGGCCTGCCAGCGTGGCATTCCACTGCTGTTCCTGCAGAACATCACCGGGTTCATGGTCGGCCAGAAATACGAAGCCGGCGGTATCGCCAAGCACGGCGCCAAGCTGGTGACCGCCGTGGCCTGCGCCCAGGTGCCCAAATTCACCGTGATCATCGGCGGCAGCTTCGGCGCCGGTAACTACGGCATGTGCGGCCGCGCCTACGATCCACGCTTCCTGTGGATGTGGCCCAACGCTCGCATCGGCGTGATGGGTGCCGAGCAGGCCGCCGGGGTACTGGTGCAGGTCAAGCGCGAGCAGGCACAACGTGGCGGGCACGGCTTCGATGCGGCCCAGGAGGCCGAGATCAAGCAGCCGATCCTCGACCAGTACGAGCACCAGGGCCACCCCTACTATTCCAGCGCACGGCTGTGGGACGACGGTGTCATCGACCCGGCGCAAACCCGTGAGGTACTGGCCCTGGCGCTGTCCGCGGCCCTCAACGCCCCCATCGAACAGAGCCGCTTCGGCGTGTTCCGCATGTAATCCTGCGCGAGAAGATCATGAACGACTTCAATACCCTGGAACTGCAGCGTGACCCTCGTGGCTTTGCCACCCTGTGGCTCAGCCGCGAAGACAAGAACAACGCCTTCAATGCCGAAATGATCCGCGAGCTGATCCTCGCCCTGGATCAGGTGCAAGGCGACTCCAGCCTGCGCTTTCTGCTGCTGCGCGGCCGTGGCCGGCACTTCAGCGCCGGTGCCGACCTGGCCTGGATGCAGCAGTCGGCGACACTCGACTACCAGACCAACCTGGATGACGCCCGGGAACTGGCGGAGCTGATGTACAACCTGGCCAAGCTGAAGATCCCGACCCTGGCCGTGGTCCAAGGTGCGGCTTTTGGCGGCGCCCTGGGCCTGATCAGTTGCTGCGACATGGCCATCGGCAGCGACGAGGCGCAGTTCTGCCTGTCGGAAGTGCGAATCGGCCTGGCACCGGCAGTGATCAGCCCCTTCGTGGTCCAAGCCATCGGCGAACGTGCGGCCCGGCGCTATGCCCTAACTGCCGAGCGCTTCAGCGGCCAGCGCGCGCGGGAAATCGGCTTGCTGGCGGAAAGCTATCCGACAGCCGAACTGGAACAGCAGGTGGGCCAGTGGGTCGACAACCTGCTGCTCAACAGCCCCCAGGCCATGCGCGCCAGCAAGGACCTGCTGCGGGAAGTGGGCAACGGCGCCCTGACCACCGCCCTGCGCCGCTACTGTGAAAACGCCATTGCGCGGATTCGTGTCAGCGCCGAGGGTCAGGAAGGCCTGCGTGCGTTCCTGGAAAAACGCCCGCCCGGCTGGCAGTCCGAGCGCCCGACCAAGGAGTCCCGCTGATGAGCGCCCCTGTTCTAGATACCCTGCTGGTGGCCAACCGCGGCGAGATCGCCTGCCGCGTGATGCGCACTGCCAAGGCCCTGGGCCTGACGACTGTGGCGGTACACAGCGCCACCGATCGCGAGGCCCGGCACAGCCGTGAAGCGGATATCCGCGTCGACCTGGGGGGCAGCAAGGCGGCCGACAGCTACCTGCAGATCGACAAGCTGATTGCCGCCGCCAAGGCCAGCGGCGCCCAGGCCATCCACCCCGGCTATGGCTTTCTGTCCGAGAACGCCGGTTTCGCCCGGGCCATCGAGGCCGCCGGGCTGATTTTCCTCGGCCCGCCCGCCGCGGCCATCGATGCCATGGGCAGCAAGTCGGCGGCCAAGGCCCTGATGGAAACCGCCGGCGTGCCCCTGGTGCCGGGTTACCACGGCGAAGCCCAGGACCTGGAAACCTTCCGCAGCGCCGCCGAGCGCATCGGCTACCCGGTACTGCTCAAGGCCACCGCTGGCGGTGGCGGCAAGGGCATGAAAGTGGTCGAGGACGTCAGCCAGCTGGCCGAAGCCCTGGCCTCGGCGCAACGCGAAGCCCAGTCGTCCTTTGGCGATTCGCGGATGCTGGTGGAGAAATACCTGCTCAAGCCGCGCCATGTGGAGATCCAGGTATTCGCCGACCAGCACGGCAACTGCCTGTACCTCAACGAACGCGACTGCTCGATCCAGCGTCGCCACCAGAAAGTGGTGGAGGAAGCCCCGGCCCCGGGCCTCAGCCCCGAGCTGCGCAAGGCCATGGGTGAAGCCGCGGTGCGCGCGGCCCAGGCCATCGGCTATGTCGGCGCCGGCACCGTGGAGTTTCTCCTCGATGCCCGGGGCGAATTCTTCTTTATGGAAATGAACACCCGCCTGCAGGTGGAACACCCAGTCACCGAGGCCATCACCGGCCTGGACCTGGTGGCCTGGCAGATTCGCGTGGCCCAGGGCGAGCCCCTGCCCATCAGCCAGGAACAGGTGCCGCTGCTGGGGCACGCCATTGAAGTGCGGCTGTATGCCGAGGATCCGGGCAATGACTTCCTGCCGGCCACCGGACGCCTGGAGTTGTACCGCGAATCGGCCGCGGGTCCGGGCCGTCGGGTGGACAGTGGCGTCGCTGAAGGCGACAGTGTCTCGCCTTTCTACGACCCGATGCTGGGCAAGCTGATCGCCTGGGGCGAGAACCGCGAACAGGCACGCCTGCGCCTGCTGAGCATGCTTGACGAGTTCAGCATTGGCGGCCTGAAAACCAACCTGGCGTTCCTGCGGCGCATCGTCGCTCACCCGGCGTTCGCCGAAGCGCAACTGGATACCGGCTTTATCCCACGCTATCAGGAGCAATTACTGCCGGCGGCCACTGAACTCGACAGCAACTTCTGGCAAGCAGCCGCACAAGCCTTTGCGCAAAGTCAGCCTGAGCGGGTGCGTAGCGACGACAGTCAATCGCCCTGGTCGGCGGTCAATGGCTGGCGCAGCAACTTGCCGGCGCAAACCAGCCTGCACCTGAGTTGTGCCGGCCAGGATCAGGCCGTCAGCCTGGGAGCCCCCACCTCGGGCTTCCAACTGCAAGGCGAACGGCTGTGGGTGGAGCAGCAGGGGCTGCGCCGCGAGCATCGGGCCATCCGCCGTGGCGACACCCTGTACCTGAACTGGCAAGGCGAGATGCACAGCATTACTCCCTATGACCCGATTGCGGCGGCCGACGCCAGTCACAGCCACCACGGCGGCCTGACCGCGCCCATGAACGGCAGCATAGTGCGGGTGCTGGTCAGCGCCGGGCAGAGCGTCGAGGCCGGGGCACAACTGGTGGTGCTGGAAGCCATGAAGATGGAACACAGCATCCGCGCGCCCCAGGCCGGGGTGGTCAAGGCGCTGTACTGCCAGGAAGGCGAGATGGTCAGTGAAGGCAGCGCATTGGTGGAGCTGGAGTAACGCCACCAACTAAGAAAGCCCCTTTCCCGTAAGTAGGAAAGGGGCTTTTCAATCAGGTTAAAACTTCGCAGTAGCTTGTACGACTACACCTATGACACGGCACTCATCGCTGTAGAGCATCTTCGGATAAGTGGGGTTGAGCGGCACCAGGTAACGCTGGCCACCCTCTTGTACCAACTTGCGAAAGACCGCCTCGGTGTTATCGGGACACTGCACCACCAACAACTTCCCAGGCTCGGCGGCAATCGCCGGATCCACCAGGATCAACATGCCCTGGCTGATACTCAAACCACTGGGCGCAATCATCGCGTCGCCCACCACCACCAGCCAGAACGCCGCGCCCTGGGCCTGGTAGTCGGAGAGTTCATAGCGCTCCGGCACATAGGCCGGCAGGCCTTCTTCGCGAACCTCCCCGGCCACCCGCCAATCGCTCACTGGGTAGCGGAAGTACGGGTTGTACTTGTCCTGCAGCGCAGGCTCGCTCACCAGCGGCTCGCCATCGTCGCCCAGCATGGGTTTCTCGCGGACCACCAGGGCAACTTCAAGGAAGCCCATGCCGATCTCTTCGAGCACCCGGTTCATGTCTTCGATCTTGGGCTGGCGACGCTTGCTCAGCCAATGACCGATACCACCCTGAGACATGCCCAGACGCTCGGCGAGTTTTTCCTGTGTGACCTTGCGGCCTTTCATGTTGGCTTTGACCAACTCGATCCATTTGTCCATGGACCGAACAATACGTTGTGTATTTCCCTCCTCAACACACAAGTTGTAGTATTTGAAATATGGTCACAATTACAATACGTATTAACATCCTGCCTACCCCTCTTCTTCATTCTCTCCAACAAGGCAGAACACTTCATGAATACAAGCAGCAAGGACGTGCCGGAATTCGATACCGAAGCCACATTGAACTCACTCAAGGATAGCCATGCGGCCCGACGCGCCATGGACTACTACTTGAAACCCGCATTGAACGAGCCGGACAAGGAGGAAGAGAAATTCTTCGAGATCAGGCGCAGCCTGAGCTGCGAGGAAGCCATGATCCATGCCTCCGATCTGCTGCGTTGCGCGGCGGCCACCGCCTACGACGCGGCCGACAATCTGCGTGGAGCCAATCGAGACCTGGCGTTTTCAGTGGTGCACATGATCGACCTGGCCAAGGCCCTGGTGGACAAGTCCCTGGAAAGCCAGCGTTATGAGTCAAGTTGAAGTGCAGGCTCTACTGCGGATCAGCGATCGGCCAGGGGGAGCTGCAGGATTGGAAAAATATTTTCCAGGAGAGAGGGAAAAACATTTGACTTGCAAATGATAATGATTATTATTGCAAGCAACTGGTCGCGAGATCAGTCGATAGCCCAAAGGACCTTAGGTCGGACCTTTGGATTATCTCCTCATCAGGCTAATCACGGTTTTTGACCCGGCTTTTTTGCCGGGTCTTTTTTTTTGCCAGTTTTCTGGCTTGGCTTCAGGCTAATGAAGACGTGGGTGCTGCTAAAAGAATGGCGGCGATGATAGCAAAAGAATGTCCATTTGCAAGTGAACCGCCGGACTAAAGGCCTGGAAAGTGCAAAGTAGCGCTTGAGAATCAATCGCATAAACACTAAGCTTGGTCCGCGTCAAGGACGACGCCCCCCCTTCTATTACCCCCTCCAATGTGTAGAGTAGCGGTCATAACAATCCTATACAGGAACCTATTATGACCGTGGGCAATCACACCTCCTTCCAGATCAGCGCCGACTTCGACAGCGGCAATATCCAGGTGCTGGACATCAGCAATCCATTGCAGGCCATCCTGGCCATCCGCCCGGACAGCCAAAGCCAGCATTTCCAGTGGTTTCACTTCAAGGTCAGCGGCTTGCATGTTGGCCAGGAACACTGGTTCCGCCTGACCAATGCCAGCCAGTCCTCCTACAACAAGGCCTGGACCGGCTACCAAGCCGTTGCCTCCTATGACCATGTGAACTGGTTTCGCGTCCCCACCATCTTCGAAGGCGACGCCCTGCGCTTCAACCTCGAAGCCACCCAGACCCACGCCTGGTTCGCCTACTTCGAGCCCTACAGCCGCGGGCGCCACGATTGGCTGATCGACCAGGCCCTGACCAAGGCCGATTGCGACTTGCTGGCCATGGGCAAAAGCGTCGAAGGCCGGGAAATCCAGCTACTGCGCAAGGGCAGCGGCGAGCCGAGTCAACGCAAGATCTGGATCATCGCCCAGCAGCACCCCGGCGAGCACATGGCCGAGTGGTTCATGGAGGGGGTGATCGAGCGCCTGCAGCACCGTGATGACCCGGAGCTCAATGCGCTGCTGGCCAAGGCCGACCTGTACCTGGTGCCGAACATGAACCCTGATGGCGCCTTCCACGGCCACCTGCGCACCAACGCCAAGGGCCAGGACCTCAACCGCGCCTGGCAGAGCGCCAGTAAAGACCTCAGCCCGGAAGTGCTGTTCGTCCAGCAGCAGATGGAACAGTACGGCGTCGACCTGTTTCTCGACGTGCACGGCGATGAAGAGATCCCCCACGTGTTCACCGCCGGCTGCGAGGGCAACCCGGGCTACACGCCGCGCCAGGCAGAGCTCGAAGAGCATTTCCGCAGTCACCTGAAGCGCCAAACCCGAGACTTCCAGACCACCCACGGCTACACCCGCGACCAGCCCGGCCAGGCCAACATGGCCCTGGCCTGCAACGCCGTGGGAGAGAAGTACGACTGCCTGGCGCTGACCCTGGAAATGCCCTTCAAGGATCACGACGACGCTCCCAACCCAGTCACTGGCTGGTCGGGCAAACGTTCCATGCAACTGGGCAAGGATGTCTTGAGCACCCTCGCCGACCTGGTGGACAGCCTGCGCTAAACCCATCCACTGGCTGCGGGAAACACTCCCGCAGCCAGCCTCCCCTTACTCGGCCGGCACTCGTCGGCAGTCATCCGGCCCCAGCAGACGCCCATCCGCAGCCCGCAACTCCAGGGCAGGCAACGGCTGCCCGGTGTGCCGGTCGACCATCCGCGAATGGGCTTCGCCCTCCTGGTAGAAATACGCCTCGCCCCATTGGCGCAAGCCGATGATCAGGGGAAACAGCCCGCGGCCCTTCTCGGTCAGCACGTATTCCTGATAGGCACTGCCATCGGAAGCCGGCAGCACCTGGAGCACGCCGTGCTCCACCAGGGTGCGCAGGCGCGCGGCAAGAATGTTCTTGGCCATGCCAAGGTTGCGCTGGAACTCGCCGAAACGACGAATGCCGTCAAAGGCATCGCGCACTATCAGTAACGACCACCAATCACCGATCGCATCCAGTGAACGGGCCACTGGGCACTCGGCGTCTTGCAGGCTGGTGCGCTTGACCATGCAGGGCATTCTCCAATCGGGCCACGAAAAGTGGTTGCAATATAAAACCGCCATCACTACCGTACAAGTGGTTTCATTACGAAACCACTATCGGAGATGTCCATGTCAGCTGATTCCGCCCCTGCCACCTTGTCAGGCAAAGTCGTCCTGCTGTTCGCCCTCGCCTGCGGGCTGGCGGTGGGCAATGTCTACTACGCCCAGCCATTGCTCGATGCCATGGCCAGCACCTTCAACCTGGCGCCGGCCACGGTGGGCATCGTCATCACCCTGACCCAGGTGGGCTATGGCCTGGGCCTGCTATTGCTGGTGCCATTGGGAGACCTGCTCAACCGCCGACGCTTGATCGTCACTCAGAGCCTGTTGTCGGTACTGGCCCTGCTGCTGGTGGCCTTTTCCCCCAGCAGCGCCTGGCTATTGCTGGGCATGGCCTGCACCGGCCTGCTGGCGGTAGTGACCCAGGTGCTGGTGGCCTACGCCGCGAACCTGGCGCCAATGGCCGAACGCGGACGGGTGGTGGGCATGGTCACCAGCGGCGTGGTGCTGGGCATCCTGCTGGCCCGCACCGTGGCCGGGACCATGGCCGACCTGGCGGGCTGGCGCTCGGTGTACCTGCTGTCCGCCGCCTTGACCCTGCTGGTGGCCCTGGCCCTGTGGCGCGTGCTGCCGAGCGTCGAGCAGCCACCGGCAAAGCAGCGCTACGGTCAGTTGCTCGGCTCGCTGTGGCAGCTGTTCAAGGAAGAAAAGGTCCTGCGTGACCGGGCCGTGCTGGCGATGCTGATCTTCGCCGCCGGCACCGTGCTCTGGACCCCGCTGGTACTGCCCCTGAGCGCGCCGCCGCTGTCTCTGTCCCATACCCAGATCGGCCTGTTCGGCCTGGCCGGTGCCGCCGGCGCCCTGGGTGCGGCCCGCGCCGGGCACCTGGCCGATCGCGGCCTGGCACAGTGGACCAGCGGCCTGGCCCTGGCCTTGATGCTGCTGTCCTGGCTGCCCATCGCCTTTACCCAGTCGTCACTTTTGGCCTTGCTGCTGGGGGTGATCACCTTCGACCTGGGGCTGCAGGCCGTGCACGTCACCAGCCAGAGCCTGATCTACAGCGTGCGCCCCGAAGCCCAGAGCCGCCTGGCCGCCGGCTACATGCTGTTCTATTCGGTCGGCAGTGCCAGCGGCTCGATCGCCGCCACCGCCACCTATGCCTGGGCCGGCTGGACCGGCGTGTGCCTGCTGGGTGCGGCGATCAATGGCGTCGCCCTGGGCTACTGGCGGTGGAGCCTGAGCCCCGCGCAAGCCCCCGCCCAGTGCGCCGTGCCAATTGATGCGCCATAGGCCGGGTCGCCTCGAAAACGATACGCAACGGCTCGGGCTTCAAAAGCCCACATCCAGCACCACGTTGTCGATATAGGTGCCGGCCGGCGGGGTGCTCTGGTCGGTGTAGATCTTGGCGTTGTAGTTGAAGATCTGGCTGCCGGTGCCCAGGCCGTTGCCCGGGTTCACCTCGGCATCGGTGCTGGAGCGCCGGGCACTGCCGACGCTGCCCCAGCGGGTGCTGCCGGCGCTCTTGAAGATGTCGTAGGCCAGGTAGTTGCCGCTGGACACCATGCGCCGGCGGCCGCCGACACTCACCGGGTTCTGCCCGTCGCTCAAGCCCACGGTGTAGGCACTGCCCTTGGTGCAGGCGAGGTTGATGGTCTGGCCGCTGACCGTGGCGAAGGCGCTGATCACCGGGGCGCTGCCGAAGCTGATGTTCGGCGCAGTGATCACGCAGTCGTTGGACACCGTCATGTTCACCGTCAGGCTCTGGGTGCCGCTGCCGATATCGCGCCCCAGGCACACACCCAGGGCACCGATGCCGGAGCAGTAATTCCAGCTCCAGAAAATGCTCAGGGTTTCGCTGTAGATGCCCGCCGCGACATTGCTGCCGGTCAGCGTGCCCATATAGATAGGCACGGTCTTGGCCACGGTGGGGCTGCCCAGCAGGCCCAGGAGGTCGATGATCGAATTGCGCGCGAAGTCGAACTGCACGCCTCGGGTAATCGGGTAGCTGGTGCTGTTGTTGGCGTACAGGGTGTAGTTGATGACATCCCCCGTGGGGCCGACCAGGCCACTGGTAACGGAGGTGATGGTGGCGTAGAAGTGATCGTTGCTGGCCAGCAGGCTCAGCAGCGAGCCGGTGCAGCTCAGGCCGGCATTGGTGGTGGAAGCCGGCTGCGAGGTGGTGCGCACCAGGATCGAACTGACGGTGCCAAAGCCCGCTGGAGCGGTCGGCACCGTGTTGCACAGCGCCTGGGCCGGCAGCGCCAGCAGGCTCACCGCCAATCCCAGCCCTGCCTGTTGCCAACCCTTGAACCTTTCCACACCCAGCCCTCCCTGGCCGATACCGCCGCTACTGACAGACCAGCGGGCCGATCAGCGGCACCTGCTGCTGTTGCAGATCCATCTCGAATTGCACCCGGCAACTCGAACCGTCGGCCAGGCTGACCTCCAGGTCGTTGTGCGCCGAGAGATTCTCCAGATACACCAGCCCATCCCAACCGACCACGGTGCGCGCCCCGCTCTGCCGGTGAGTCACGGTGCTGCCCAACGGCAGTTGCCGTTGCCCGGCATCCACCAGCACCACGCTGGCGGCGATCACCCGGGTCAGTGGGAATTCCAATAGATAACCACTGCCACGGCGCACCGCGACCCGCTGCTCGACATTCGGGCTCTGCACGTTGGCCGGCAGGTTCAGCGGATCGATCTCGTACTTGCCGCGGTAATAGGCGCTGCTCCAGGGCACCAGCAGGTGCCCGTTCTTGTCGGTCTGGCCCACCAGCTGGTTCTCGTAGCGCACCGGAATATCCCGGTAGCCGCCGGTACTGACCACCACAAAGGCGTCGTCGATCTGGTTGGCGGCGAACAGCTGCCGGTCCATCCACACCAGCGAGCCGCTGGCATCGGCCCAGCGCGTCTCGGCTTCACGCGTGCCGTAGACCCCGGCCTGCAAGCGCACCGATTGCAAGCGCCAGGTGGCATCCGCCTGACGATAGTCCGGCCCATCGCCGGTGGCATAGCCGAGGTTGTAGCCGACCCCGCCCTCCAGCGGCACCGCGCGACTGAAGTTGAGCCGCTGGCGGTTCTCCCCGGCCTTGCTGCGCTCGTTGCTGATACTCAAGCTGCCGTGCAGGTCGAAAGGAATCACCAGCTGCGCCTGCATGGCCCATTGGCTGTCACCGATTTCCCGGTTGGCCGATAGATAAAAACTGCTGTTGTGCCACAGTGGCTTGCTCCAGGTCAGGTTGAGCAACCGGGTACGGCTCGAATCGGCGGCGCGCACATCGAAGTAGCCAGCCCCCAGGCTGCCGTAGCGCTCCAGGTTGAGGCTCAGGGTCAGTTGCTCGCTGCGCTCGCTGAGGCGGGTGTAGGGGCTGTCGACCCGGCTCAGGTCGGCGTACTGGTCGCGGCGCTGCATCCGCTGGTAGGCAATGCTGTAGCGCTGGCTGCTGTACTGGTAGCCAAGGCTCAGTTGCTGGCCGCCGGCGCCCTCGAACCGGCTCTGGCTGATGGCAGTATTGAGCACGCCGAACTGACCCAGGCGCAGGTTGCCGCCAACCCCGCCCAGGGTCAGGGAATTGGCCGCCTCGACATGGCCTTCCAGGGTCAGGCTGTCGCTCAGGCCATGGCGCAGGCTGGCGGAGGTCACCCCCGGGCCGTAGCCGAAGTCGCGCTGGGTGTAGTCCCGACGCAAGGTCCCGGCCGCCACCGAGAAGTCGGTCAGGCCTTTCTGCAGCAAGCTGCTGGTGACATAGAAAGGCACCGTGGTGGAAACCTGCCGGCCCAGGGCATCGGTGGTGACCACCACGGCTTCGCCGGCGCCATTGATGAAAGGGATGTTGGTCAGGGTGTAGGGGCCCGGTTGCAAGTCGGCGCTGCTGGACTTGTAGCCGTTGATAAACAGATCCACCGAGGACGGCAGCGCCGCTTCCCCGGCGAACTGCGGCAAGGGATAGGTGACCAGGTCCGGGCGCACGCCGAAGTCCCGGGACAGTTGCACGCCCCCCAGGCGCACCGAGCTGCTCCAGGGCAAGGCGCCGCTGATCACATCGCCAGCCTCGTAGGTCAGCAGGCGCTCGTCATCGGAGAAGCGCCAGGTGGTGTCGTAGCGCCGATAGCCATTGTTCAGCGAAGTAGCCTGGGCCCCGGACAGGGTCCGCCGATACTGCCCGGTGTTGGACAGGGTGCCCCAGCTGTCGAACAGCCGAACCTCGTTCCAGGCCGCCAAGTAGGTGCCGCCGTCATCGGTGTCGTTCAGGTACAGGTCATAGTTGAGCAAGGCGCCAAAGCTGCTCAGGGCCGGGGTTCGCGGGTAGGCCTGGCGGCTGCCGATAAACTGCTCCGGCAGCCAGTCCGGTGGCACCTCCAGCAGCAGCCGCTGGCCCTGGCTGTCGTAGTCGCTGTGCAGGCCCTGAAGGCCTTCCAGATCGACTTCGGCGCCCTGCCCCTCGGGCAGCGTGATGCCGTTCTCCTGCAGGGTCTGCAAGGGCATAAACAAGCGTCCGGAGCGTTGCTCCACGGCCACGACCTTGCCTGTGCTCATCTGATTGATCACCAGTTCCAGAAACAGCGGTGCATCGGCCATCGACTCCGGGCTGCTGGGCGGAGGGGGCAGCTCGCCGGCCTCGATCGAACAGCACAGCGTCAAGCCCCAGAGCCCGCTCAGCCATCCGTTCCGGCGCCGCAAGCGACGAGCCGCATCCTGGCTCATGGCGGGTTCAAGCCCATCTATGGACCTCTCCATCCCAAGGCGGATGCGCCACTGCGCGCACATCCGTCTCTCTCCCTGACAGCCGCCCGACAGGCCGCCGCGTTACACCTGTGGCTCAGTGCGCCGGGGCCAGGTTCTGCACCTGCGGCGCACCGTTGACCCGCAGTTGCAGAGTGGCCTCCGCCGTCAGCGGTTCCGCCACCGGCCAGCGCATCACCGCCCCGGGCAGCACATAGCCCAGGAGCCCCGGCGCCAACGGCCGGCTCTGCCCGCCCTGCTTCACGGAAACATCGGTGAGCCGCGCATGCACCGCCCCCTGGTTGCGCAGTTCGAGGAAGTTCTTGCCGTCCACCGCCACCTTGCGCCAGCTCAGGTCCGGCACCCCGGCGCCCTTGGGGTCACGCGGGCGGGAGCTGTCTTCCTTGCTCCAGAGCCCGGCCCCATAGGCGAACAGCGGCACCGAATAGCGCATCTGGAAGCGAATGGCCGCGGCGCTCTTGGCCTCGCCCTGGGGAACTATGGGCTTGGCCGAAGGGATCTCGTCGATGATGATCCGATACGCCAGCTCCTGCCCTGGCGGAATCTCCCGGGTGCGGGTCAGGCGTACCAGTTGCTTCTGCCCGGGTTCGATCTTCGCCACTGGCGGGCTGCCGATCACATCGCGCTGGTTCTGGTACTGATCATCGAAACTGCTCTGGCTCCAGGCAAACACCCGGATCTGCAGGTTGGCGGTCTCGCTGCCACGGTTCTCCAGCCACAGGGCACTGGCCTGCTGGTCCGCCTCCAGCACCGGGTCGATGGGCCAGATCAGCACCGAACTCGCCGCCTGGGCCCCGGAAACGCCGGACAATAGTCCGGCCACGATCAGAACACTGGCGACCCGCAGGCCCCGCAAAGGTAAATGCATACTGCTACTCCTTGTCCGCCTGCCGGCTGGTTGTTGATCCGCCCCATCACCACGACAGCTGCACCTGCAGCACATCGCTGTACGTCCCCCCAGGCTGAGTGCCCGGCAACTGCGCCTGCCCATAGATCGGCAGGCTGATGTTATTGGCATCGCTGTAGGCCACGGCCACGCTCTGGCCAATGCCCAGGCTCTGGCTGTACCCGGCATCGCGAAACAGCTGGTAGGCCACCTGGGCACTGCCGCTATTGAGCTGCATATGCCGCCCGCCACTGTTGTACTGGCCACCGTCCACCGTCATGTTCAGGGTCACCCCCGGGGTGCATTGCAACTGCACCCCGCCGCTCAGGGCGACATTGACCGTGCCGGTGGCCAGCGCCGACTGGGTACCGAACGCCAGGCTGCCGTAATTGCTGACCCCGCCCACCACCAGGCAACCGGCAACGATGCTGGCGCTGACCTGAAAGCTCTGGCTGGTCGCCGCGAAGCCCCCTCCCGGCCAGACACTGGCGCAGACCAACGCCAGCCATACCACTCCATGGCGGGCCATGACATCAAAAGGTCAACTGCACCGACACCGTGTCGGTATAGGTTCCGGCCGGCAGCCCGGCCTTGCCCACGGCCTGGCCGTAGATGTTCACCGTTTGCGCCACACCGGTGCTGGGCGCCAGATTGATCACCCCGTTGATCGCCAGAATCTGTGAATGGCCGGCGTCGGTGTACAGGTCATAGGGCACATAGTTGGCCACCCCGTCGAACAGTGCCCGGGAGCCGCCCGTGGACTTGCCATCGTTGGTACCGGCAGCGATTTTCAGGCTCGGCGAGGTACCGCTGGAGCAGAGGATCGACAAGGCCCCTCCCCCGCCCTGCAGTACCTGGGCGCTGGCGGTGGTGAACAGGCTGTTGGTGGTGCCGAAGTTCAAGGAGCCAAAGTTCAGGCCCGAGCTGCCGCCGGCCCCGTTCACCAGGCAACTGGTGGTGAGAATCAAGGACGCACTGATCTGCCCGGTGACCGTGGTGGCTGCATCGGCCTGGCCGACCATGGCCAACCCGAGCAAGGCCAGGCCCCATCTGGATGTGAATGCTTGCATGCTACGCCCCCCGGCGTTTCGCCCCTTGGCGTTGAACATCAAGCCCTGCCGGCGGGGCTGATCGCCCGCGCCAGGCACAGGCCTCAGAACGTCAGTTGCACCGCCACCGTATCGGTGTAGGTCCCCGCCGGCAGCCCGGCCTTGCCCACCGCCTGGCCGTAGATGTTCACCGTCTGTGCCACCCCGGTGCTGGGCGCCAGGTTGATCACCCCGTTGATCGCCAGAATCTGCGAATGGCCGGCGTCGGTGTACAGGTCATAGGGCACATAATTGGCCACCCCGTCATACAGGGCCCGGGTGCCACCGCTGGACATGCCGTCATTGGCCCCGCCCTGGATCGTCAGGCTCGGCGTGGTGCCGCTGGAGCAGAGGATCGACAGCGCCCCACCACCGCCCCCCAGCACCTGGCCAGTGGCGGTGGTGAACAGGCTGTTGGTGGTGCCGAAGTTCAAGGCACCGAAGCTCAGGCCGGTGCTGCCGCCCACCCCGTTGACCTGGCAACTGCTGGTGAGGATCAGGGTCGAGTTGATCTGCCCGGTGACAGTGGTTGCGGCATTGGCCGAGCAACACATGGCCAGGCCCAGCAATGGCCAGGCAGTTCTGAATACAAGCGCGTGCATGATGGATGTCCTCTCATGATTACCAATCCAGCGTGATCGTCAGGGTGTCGGTGTAGACCCCTGCCGGAACCGCGCGGGTATTCGCGACCACAGAGCCGAACACCGGAATGGGAATCCGTCTGCCGCTGCTCACTGCGAAATTGCGCTGCTGGCCGATGCTGTAGCTGTCGCTACCGGAAGCATCGACAAACAATCGATAGGGAATGGTCTGGCGGCCGTTGCTCAGGCGCCGGGTGCTGCCGTCGCCATTGAGACCGCCGTTGATGGTCACGGTAAAACCTGTGACCGAAGGGTTGCAGGCCACCTGCACCTGGCCGTCGGCGCTGTTGTCGAGGCTGGCCTTGATCGGGTTGACCCAGGTCGGCCCCTGCTGACCGAAATCCAGCACTCCAGGAGAATTCAGTGCACCGCCGGCAGAGCCGCTGCCGCCATTGGTCACCTGGCAGCTGGCGGTGATCACTAGGCGTGCCTGGATCTGCCCGCTGATCGCAGCTTGGGCGTCGTCGGCCAACAGGCACAGTGAGCCCAGGGCGACAATGGTCCAGCGTCTGCCTTTCATCGCATCCATCCCGGTTCCATCAGGACTCCCGCCCGAGCCGCCTGCAACAACGGCTTCCCTGTACTGCCCGGCTCCCCGCGGCAGCGTTCATGACCCCGGCCTACCAGGTCAGGGTCACCTTCAATACATCGGAATAGTTCCCGGCCCGAGGAATCTCGGCCAGGGGTTCGATACGCCCGTACAGCGGCAGGTCCACCGTGCCGGAATCCGGCACCCGGCCACTGACCGGGACATTCACCGGCAACGGAATCCGCTGCGCCGGGTCCTGGTAGAGGCGATAGGGAATGGCCTTGGCCAACGCGCCGTTGCCGGCCAGATAGCGCACCTCGCCGACACCGCCGTGCTGACCACCGTCGATGCGCATCTGATAAGGGGTATCGGGATTGCATTCCAGACGCGGTTGACGGCCACTGGCCAGGGCCGCCCCCAAGGGGCCCGCCGGGTCATCCAGGCGCGCACTGCTGCCGAAATCCAGCACACCCAGCTGCGCCACACCCGCTTCGCGCTGCTGCCCTACCAACTGACAGCCACGCAGCACATCGACCCGCACCTGCACTTGCAGGTCCGTGGCACTTGCCGTAGCACCCAGCAAGGCGCTCATGACGGCCAAACCCCTATATCCATTCAAGGCCTCAAATCCTTAGTGAGGAGCATTCGCTGAAATCAGGTTAGCAATCAGGGAAGAAACCGCCAGTTAGCGTATTAATCGATCACTGGCATGCTGGCCCGAGCGCCAGCGCTCGCAGCCATGCCTTTTCGAGATCGCTGGTCGAGCGCTTTGCTATTGGTTAAATTACCGCGCCGCTTTTAAGGTCTGCGGCCAGGAATCATCGGGGTAACCACCATTGGCCGCTTTACCACCAGAACCTGCAACACAGCCTTCACGCTGGCGCCGCCTGTTCGCCCGCAGCGGGCCAGCCATGCCGGGCAACGGTGGGGTGATCCACGACTACTTCCGACACAAGGCCCAAAGCCTGGGCTACACCCTGAGCCACAGCCAGTTGCGGGTGATCGACAGCATGGCCCGGCAAGCCGAGGGCCTGTCGCAAGTGCCGCATCAGGCCCGGAGCCTGTACCTGCATGGCGCCGTGGGCCGAGGCAAGAGCTGGCTGCTGGACGGTTTTTTCCGCGCCCTGCCCATCGCGCAGAAGCGTCGCCTGCACTTCCATGACTTCTTCGCCCAGCTGCACCAGGGCATGTTCCGCCACCAGCAGCAGGGCGATGCCCTGGGAGCCACCCTGGATGAACTGCTGGATCAGTGCCAGGTGCTGTGCTTCGACGAATTCCATGTGCATGACATCGGCGATGCCATGCTCATCACCCGGCTGTTCAAGGCCCTGTTCCAGCGTGGCATCGTGCTGTTGGTGACTTCCAACTACGCCCCCGAGGGCCTGCTGCCCAACCCGCTGTACCACGCGCGCTTCAAGCCGGTGATCGACCTGATCAACAGCAAGATGCAGGTCATGGAAGTGGGCGGCCCTCACGACTACCGCACCCAGGCGCGCACCCACGACCAGCAGCTCTTCACCCAGGGGCAGTATGTCTGGCCCGGTACCCAGGCCCAGCGCCAGGCCCTGGCGCTGCCCGAGCGGCATGCCCCGGCCAGCCGCTTGGGGGTCGGCAACCGCCAGTTGCAGGTACGCCAGGTGCAGCAGCGCAGTATTCGCGTCGAGTTCGCCGACCTCTGCGAACAGCCCACCGCGGTGATGGACTACCTGGAACTGAGCCGGCGCTTCGACACCTGGATCATCGACGAGCTGCCCTTGCTGGAAGACTGCTCGATCGCCGCCCAGCAGCGCTTTATCAACCTGATCGACGTGCTCTACGACCAGGACAAGCGCCTGCTGCTGATCGGCCAGCGGCCCCTTGGCGAAAGCCTCGGCGGCCAGGCCATCGACCTGGCGCGGACCCGTAGCCGCCTTGGCCAGTTGCAGGAAATCGGCCCCCCGGCCAGCGCTGGCCTGAACCCCGCGGCCCACATCCAGGATTGATCAAGATCGATATGTTACCGGCAACCTTCTGCGAAATTTTCTCCCTGTACCGGGCGGACTCGACCTTCAAGCATCCCCATGTGCTCGGCCTGAACAGCTTCTCGCCACAGGAGCTGGCGGCCCATGGCTATGAACGGATTGGCGAAGCATCCGACTTGCACTTCTACGAAAAGAACCTGGGCGCCCGGTACCAGAAGAAAACCCTGGGCCTGCTGTGCAAGCGCTACTTCTGCAACGACCAGGACCTGGGCAGCGGCTTTTCCATTGCCCCTGGCGTGCGCCTCACCACCCTGCTCAAGCACGCGAAGAACGTCCACCCCGATTGGGTCTTCTACTTTTCCAGCGACAAACGCGATGGCGCGGCAATACTCGACCAGCGAATCGTCCTGCGCTTCAGCCAATGCAGCCGCAAAGGCGCCTACTTGCTCAGCACCCTGGAAAGCGACTTCAACACTGAGCACTCATTCGCTAACGCCGCTACTCGCGCCGTCAAAGCCACCCTGCAACAGCAGAACCTGCGCGAGCCTTTATCCGCTGCCGGGAACAAGCAGCGGCCTGCAGCATTTCGCCGCCTGGCACGCTGGCTGTGCCAACGCGACCACTGAGCACGCAGCAAAACCGCCCAATCTGCTTTATCCTGCGCGCCCTGTTCCTCTTTCGAGTGTTGACGCTGTTCATGGATACCCTTGCCCAACTGCGGGCCGGCCAGCTGGCTGGCATCAAGCGCCTGGACCTGTCCTGCGGCCTGACTGAATTCCCGCGGGAAATCTTCGCCCTCGCCGACTCCCTGGAAATCCTCAACCTCAGCGGCAATGCCTTGAGCAGCCTGCCCGACGACCTGCACCGGCTGACCCGCCTGCGCATCCTGTTCTGCTCCGACAACCGCTTCAGCGAACTGCCGGCCTGCATCGGCCAGTGCGCACAATTGAGCATGATCGGCTTCAAGGCCAACCGCATCGAACGAGTACCGGCTGCGGCCCTGCCGCCCCAGCTACGCTGGTTGATCCTGACCGACAACCGCATCAGCGAGCTGCCGGACGAACTGGGCCGGCGCCCGCTGCTGCAAAAACTGATGCTCGCCGGCAATCGCCTGAGCCGCCTGCCCGCGAGCCTTGGCCAGTGCCACCGCCTGGAACTGTTGCGCATCGCCGCCAACCGCTTCAGCGAGCTGCCGCCCTTCCTGTTGCAACTGCCGAGCCTGACCTGGCTGGCCTACGCCGGCAATCCGCTGGAGTCGGAAGCCGATGCCGCGGCGCTGCAATCCACGCCGAACATTCCCTGGTCGCAATTGAGCCTGGGGCAACGCCTGGGGGAAGGGGCTTCCGGGGTGATTCACCAGGCGCAATGGCAAGCCGCCAGGCAGCCGCCACGGGCCGTGGCGGTCAAGCTGTACAAGGGCGAGATGACCAGCGACGGTTCGCCGCTGCATGAAATGAACGCTTGCATCAGTGCCGGATTGCATCCGAACTTGATCCGCGTCGAGGGCCGGATCGCCGATCACCCCCAGGGCCAGCACGGCCTGGTGATGCAACTGATCGACCCCAGCTTCGGCAACCTGGCGGCGCTGCCGAGCCTGGACTCCTGCTCCCGGGACATCTACCCCGAAGGCGCGTGCTACAGCGCCGCAGTGATTCTGCGCATGGCCCGCGGCCTGGCTGCAGTGGGCGGCCACCTGCACGCCCAGGGCATTACCCACGGCGACCTGTACGGCCACAACACCTTGTTCAATGCCCAGGGCGACTGCCTGCTGGGGGACTTTGGCGCGGCCTCCTTCCATGCCAGGGACGACAGCCAGCAGAGCCGCGCACTGCAACGCCTGGAAGTGCGGGCCTTCGGTATCTTGCTGGAGGAGTTGCTAGAGCGTGAAGACGGCTCGCTGGCCGCGGAGGCGAAGCGCAAACTGCTGGCGCTGGTGCAGGACTGCTGCCAGCCGCAGGTGCTGGCGCGACCGGACTTTGCCCAGGTCTGCGAGGCATTGGCGGAGCTTTGAAAAAGCTTCGCCGGCAAGCCGGCTCCTACCCCCAGGGGTGAGAGCCGGGCTGCCGGCGAATTGCGGTCTTAACCCGCCAGGCCGACGAACATATCCTGCACGTCGTCATGGTTGTCCAGACCTTCGAGGAAGGCTTCGACTTCCGCCATCTGCTCATCGCTCAGGCCGCTGATCGGGTTCTTCGGCTGATAGCCGAGCTTGGCCGAAAGCACGGTGAAGCCTTGCTCGGGCAAGGCCTTCTGCACCGCGTCGAGGTCGGCAGGCTCGGTGAGGAACAGGGTCGCGCCCTCTTCGCCCGGCTCGAAATCCTGGGCACCGGCCTCGATCGCCGCCAGTTCCGGATCGGCATCCGGGCTGTCTGGCGAGGCTTCGATCATGCCCACATGGTTGAAGTCCCAGGACACCGAACCCGAGGCACCCAGTTGGCCCTTGCGGAAGGCCACGCGGATTTCCGCCACGGTACGGTTGATGTTGTCAGTCACGCATTCCACGATCAGCGGCACCTGGTGCGGGGCGAAGCCTTCGTAGGTCACGCGATGGTATTGCACGGTCTCGCCCAGCTGGCCCGAGCCTTTCTTGATGGCGCGCTCAAGGGTCTCGCGAGGCATCGAGGCCTTCTTGGCCTGTTCGACCACCAGCCGCAGGTGGGCGTTGGTGGCAGTGTCAGCGCCATTGCGTGCGGCAATGGTGATCTCTTTCACCAGCTTGCCGAAGATCTTGCCCTTGGCGTTGGCTGCCGCTTCTTTGTGTTTAACCTTCCACTGTGCGCCCATTACTCACTCTCTTTGATCTATGGCGTCGAGTTGGATTTGGCCGACGCGATGGGCAAGTTTATACGTCCTCAAGGCCCTGATCGACCAAAAACTCAAGGCCCATGCCCCTTCAGCCCTTGTCGGCCTTGCCCGCGGCAGCGGCAAAACGCGCCAGGCGCAGATCCAAATGCCGCGGCCGGCGCCCCTGATCCTCGGCCCGCTCCTTGCGGCGAATGGCATTGCGCACCATCAACGACCCCAGGTAGCGGATCGGCTCCGGCGGGAAGTAGCCCAGGGGCCCGTTGACCAGCGGCGAGCGGGTCCAGGGGTTGTCCAGCCCCTGCACCAGGGAGGCAAGGATCTGCCCGCCCATATGGCAGGGGCCGACGCCGCTGCCGGAGTAGCCGAAGCCATAGAACAGATTGCCCGCGCGGCTCATCTGGCCGAAGAACGGCAGGCCGGTCACTGAACGGTCCGAGGGGCCGTTCCAGCTGGCCGCCAGCGGCACCTGGGCAAAGGCCGGGAAGAACTGCGCCAGGCTGCGTTGCAGCAGGCCAAGGTGCGGCGAGGGCTGGTCGAACACCGGCAGTATCCGCCCGCCATAGGCGAAGGTATTGCCACCCTTGCCGAGCATGATCCGACCGTCCGGGGTGTTGCGGTAGTAATGCACGAATATCCGCGAATCCAGCACCGTCACCCCACTGGTGAAGCCGATCTGCTGCAACAGCTGCGGACGCGGCTCGGTGATCAGCATGTCGCTGGAGACTATGGCCACGCTGCGCTCGAACTGCGGGAAGGCCCGGGCCATCCAGGCATTCATCGCCAGCACCACCCGTTCGGCGCGGATCGAACCTGCTGGCGTATGCAGCAGCGCCGGACGCCCCTCTTCCAGCCCGGTCAGCGCCGTGTGCTCATGAATCCGCACCCCCAGCTGCAAGGCCACCCGCCGCAGCCCGCGCACCAGCAAGCCCGGCTGCACGCTGGCGGCGGCCTTCGAATACCAGCCTTCCAGGTGCTGGCTGGAGCCGGCCAGGCGTTGCACATCGGCCAGCGGGCGCTTGTCGAAGGAGTTGATGCCACGGCGCTCCAGGGCCGCGATCACGCCATCGGTGGCGCCCATTTGAGCGGCGTTGGTGGCGGTGTACAAAGTACCGTCGAGGCGGTACTGGGCATCCACGGCGTAGCGCTGGCAGAAGTCGCCAATGGCATAGATGCTGCGCTCCGATTCCTTGACCAGGCGCACCGCCTCCTCGATGCCGAACAGGCGCTCCAGGGTCAGGTACTTGGCCGACCAGGACAGCGCACAGCCACCGTTGCGCCCACTGGCGCCGGCGCCGCAGATATCGGCCTCGATCAGCAGCACATCCAGCCCCGGGTTCTGCTCCTTGAGCATGATCGCGGTCCACAGCCCCGTGTAGCCGCCGCCGACAATCGCCACCGCGCAGGAGGTAGCCCCTTGCAGGGGCGGGCAAGGGGTGGGATTTTCCTGTTGCAGGGCCTGTTCCAGCCAGAAAGGTCGCATGCTCGATCTCCAGTCAAAGGCGAAGGCCAACACCGCACCCGCCGCCTCCGGCAACAATGCGCGGCAGCCGGCGGGCCGGGGTGTGGTTCAGGAACGCAGGGGTTTGATCAGCAAGGGGCCGTTGGGCACCACCGATTGTGGCGGCTCGACGCCATTGGGCCGGCTGTTCCAGAACGGCAACAGCAGCAACGCCGAGACCAGGGCGCAGCCGGCAAACAGGATGAACACCGTGACCGTGTCGAAATAGCCCGGCAGCAGGCCACCCAGTACCGCCCCCACCGAACCGCAGCCGTTGACGAAGCCCGCCGCTGTGGCCCCAGCCCTGGCCGAACCGAAATCGATGGCGGCCGCGCCGCTGATCATCGAGTCCGGCCCATACAGGGTCAGGCCCATAAAGAACAGCAGCGCCATCACCAGCAGCACGCTGCCGCTGTGCAGCGCCCCCATGAACAGCGCCAGCGACAGCGTCAGCGCCAGCAGGCTGATGACGCAGGCCGGCATGCGCCGGGCGCCGAACAGCTTGTCCGAGGCCAGGCCGATCATGATCGGCCCCAACAGCCCGGCCAGCTCGAAGCTGGTGGGCACTATCGCCGCGCCCACCTTGCCCACCGTGGGCATCTGTTCATAGACGATCACCGGCCCCCACAGCAGGATCGCGTAACGCGCCGGCTTGAGCAGAAAATACGCAAGCCCCAGCACCAGTACCGTGCGGTTGCGCAGGATCTCCCGCAGCGGCCCCCAAACGCTCGCCCCGAGCCCGACAGCGCGCTGGTCGGCATCATCCGCCAACTCGCCATCCACCGCCGGCAGGCCCACGTCCTGCGGGGTGTCGCGCTGATAGATGAAAAACAGCACGGCGGTCAGGGCCACCACCGCCGCGCTGGAATAGAACGCCGCATGCCAGGTGCCGACCAGGGTATAGGCCCACCAGCCGGCAAAGGGCGAAGCCACCAGCCCGCCGAAGGCATAGCAGGAACTCCACAGCCCCAGCACCCGGCCGCGCTGCCGGGCGGGAAAGAAACTGCCGATGTTCTTGCACAGCCCGGACCAGCCGGTGGACTGCGCCAGCCCCTGCACCAGCATGCAGGTGGCGAACACCGGCAAGGTGGCGAAGCTGCCCATGACCAGGGCCGCTGCAGCGGAAATCAGCAACCCCCCCAGCACCACCACCCGCGGCCCGAAGCGGTCGGCAAAGATTCCCCAGGTGAACTGGCCCACGGCGTAAGCCGCCAGGTAGAGGGCATCGAGGTTGGCCATGGCCATCTTGTCGAGGGTGAAATCGGGGTCGTCGGCGATCCCCAGTTTGGCCACGGAAAAGGCTTTGCGAGTGAAGTAGAACGCCGCGTAGGCGATCCAGGTAATGGCGAATATCTGCACTCGCCAACTTTTCAGGGTGCGCTTCTGCTTGTTCATTGTGGTTCTGACCTCAGGGTGAGTGTGCCGGCAGAATGAGGAGCAAACGCCTGTGTTTTTTATTGTTGAGCACTGCAGCAAGGCCCTTGCGGCGGGCACTGCTGGTCAGATGAGTCCTGTTGCTGCCCCGGTTTCGAGGCGGGGAAATGCACGCACAGGCATCAGGGCCCATAGCCGCTCGAACGAGGGGGCAGCGGGCCTTGAAAGATGGAAGCAATTACCGATTAATAAATGAAATCGATTTATCGTATTTCAAATATAAGTTCAGCTTGTAAGAGGACTCGCCCATGTCGGTTTCCCATGCACAGTTGAAGGCCTTCCACGCGGTGGCGGTGCACGGCAACTTCACCAAGGCCGCCGAACGCCTGTACCTGACCCAGCCGGCCATTTCCGACCAGGTGCGCAAGCTCGAGGAGCGCTTCGGGGTCTTGCTGTTCCATCGCAACAAGCGCTCGGTGCGCCTCACCGACCTGGGGGAACGCCTGCTGGCCATCACCCATCGGCTGTTCGTGGTGGAAGCCGAGGCCAAGGAACTGCTGCAGGATTCCCAGGCCCTGCAAACCGGCAGCCTGGTGCTGGCAGTGGACGCACCGGTGCATGTACTGCCGCAAATCGCCCGTTTCTGCGAGCTGTACCCGGGGATCAATGTACGGATCGAGACCGGCAACACCGACGAATCCCTGCTGCGCCTGTTCAACTACCAGGCCGACCTGGCCCTGCTGGGGCGCGAGGTGGATGACGAACGCCTGCTGTCCCTGACCCTCCGCAACGATCCACTGGTGGCCTTCGTGTCCCGTCATCACCCCTGGGCCGAGCGCCAGTCGATCCACCTGGCGGACCTGGACGACATGCCCCTGGTGCTGCGGGAAGTCGGCTCGGTAACCCGCCAGACCCTGGAAGAGGAAATGCACCGCGCCGGCCTGCGCATCCGCCCAACCATCCAGGTGGAAGGCCGCGAAGCGGCGCGCGAGGCGGTGGTGGTGGGGATTGGCGTGGGGGTGGTGTCGGCGGCGGAGTTTGGCGCCGACTCGCGGGTCTGCGCCCTGCCGATCATCGACTGCGAACGGCGCATGACCGAAACCCTGGTGTGCCTGCGCGAGCAGAGCTCGCGACGAATCGTCGCGACCTTTCTCGAACTGGTGCACAACAGCCTGCAATAGAGGCAGCGGCAAGCCTCAAGCGGCAGGCAGCAGGCTTTTATCTTGCGGCTTGCAGCTTGCCGCTTGCCGCTGCTCGTGGTGCCAGGTCGAAGAACGCCTGGATCAGGCGCAAATCACGGCGGCGTTCCAGGCAGCCGAGCATATGCCGATTGACCAGCCCTTCCCCGCGAATCGGCACGGTACGTACCCGCGGGTCGGCGCCGACTTCCACCGAGCTGACAACACCTACCCCCAGATGCGCCGCCACCGCCTCGGTCACCGCTTCGCGGCTGTCCAGCTCCAGCAGTACCCGGGGCTGGATGCCGGCCAGGGTGCAGGCCTGGTCGAAGGTGCGGCGGGTGATGGAGCTGGGTTCGCGCAGCACCATGATCACCTGGTCCAGCTGGTCGATGGCGATGCCCTCGGGCAGCTCCAGCCAGGGATGCCCGGCGGGCACCAGGGCGCACATCCGCGACTCGTCCAGGCTGTGCAGATGCAAGCCCTTGCGCGGCTCGACCTCGGTCAGCAGCGCCACGTCGGCATGCTCGGAAAGCAGCGCCGCCAGGGTTTCCTGGGCATTGCCCAGGCGCAGGTTGACCGTCACCCCCGGATAACGCTCACGCAGGCTGGCCAGCATCGGCATGACCAGGTGCGGGCCATCCGCCGCCACTTCCAGGCGCCCCGTCAGCAGTTGCCGGTTGGCCTCCAGCAGCGCCTGGGCCTCCTCCGCCATACCGAACATGGCCCGGGTGATGGCCGCGAGCTTGGTGCCCTCCTCGGTCAGTTCGACCCGACGCGCAGTACGCCGCAGCAGGGTGATCTGGTAGTGCTCCTCCAGGGCCTTGATATGCCCGGTCACCGCCGGCTGGCTGATAAACAGCCGCGCCGCAGCACGGGTGAAGCTGCCTTCACGGGCCACGGCGTCGAATGCACGGAGTTGGAACAGGTTCATATTTATCGGCCTCACTTATGGCTGGCATAACAACAAACAATTTGATTGATGACAAGGCAAACTGCAATTTAGTCCCCGTAGCTTGATCCGATCATTTTCGAGGACACAGCATGAGCATCGCCGAGCCAATCCTGCTTACCCCCGGCCCCCTGACTACCTCTGCCCGTACCCGTCAGGCGATGCTGGTGGACTGGGGTTCATGGGATGAGCGCTTCAACCAATTGACCGCCAGCCTGTGCCGGCAGCTGCTGGCCATCATCGACGGCGCCGACAGCCACCACTGCGTGCCCCTGCAGGGCAGCGGCACCTTTGCCGTGGAAGCCGCGATCGGCACCCTGGTGCCCCGCGACGGCAAGGTCCTGGTGCTGATCAACGGCGCCTACGGCCAACGCCTGGCGAAGATCTGCGCAGTGCTGGGCCGCGACTTCAGCACCTTTGTCAGCGCCGAGGACCAGCCCACCACCGCCGCCGATGTCGAACGCCTGCTAAAGGCCGACAGTGCCATCAGCCATGTGGCGCTGATCCACTGCGAAACCAGCACCGGGATCCTCAACCCGCTGCCGGAGATCGCCCAGGTGGTGGCGCGCTATGGCAAGCGCCTGATCATCGACGCCATGAGCTCCTTCGGCGCCCTGCCCATCGATGCCCGCGAGATTCCCTTCGAGGCGCTGATCGCCGCGTCCGGCAAATGCCTGGAAGGCGTGCCCGGCATGGGTTTCGTGTTCGCCCGCAAGGAATCTTTGGCCCGTGCCGCGGGCAATGCCCATTCCCTGGCCATGGACCTGCACGACCAGCACGCCTACATGGCCAAGACCGGCCAATGGCGCTTCACCCCGCCGACCCACGTAGTGGCTGCGCTGCATGAAGCCCTGCTGCAATACCAGGAGGAAGGCGGCCTGCCGGCACGCCACGCGCGCTACGCCGACAACTGCCAGGCCCTGCTCGAAGGCATGAAAGCCCTGGACCTGCGCAGCTTCCTGCCGGCGTCGATCCAGGCGCCGATCATCGTCACCTTCCACGCCCCGCAAAACCCGCGCTACCAGTTCAAGGACTTCTATGAACGGGTCAAGGCCAAGGGCTTCATCCTCTACCCCGGCAAGCTGACCGAGGTCGAGACCTTCCGCGTGGGCTGCATCGGCCATGTCGATCGCCAGGGCATGCAGGCGGCGGTCGCGGCCATTGGCGAAGTGCTGCGGGAAATGCAAGTGCTCGATATCTGACGTTCCACCGCCTCCTGTAGGAGCGAGCTTGCTCGCGAACCAGGCAACGCGGTCCCAGACCCTTTTTCGCGAGCACCCTCGCCCCCAACAACAGGTATTGGCCCCATGAACTACAACAACCCCACTCAGCTGCAAGCCGCGATCCTCGACTGGGCCGGCACCGTGGTCGACTTCGGCTCCTTCGCCCCGACCCAGATCTTTGTCGAAGCCTTTGCCGAGTTCGATGTACAGGTTTCCATCGAAGAAGCCCGTGGCCCGATGGGCATGGGCAAATGGGACCATATCCGCACCCTGTGCGACCTGCCGCAGGTGGCCGAGCGTTACCGCCAGGTGTTCGGCCGCACCCCGAGCGATGCCGACGCCACCGCCATCTACGAACGCTTCATGCCGTTGCAGATCGACAAGATCGCCGAACACTCGGCGCTGATCCCCGGGGCCCTGGAGGTAATTGCCCAGTTGCGCGAGCAAGGCATCAAGATCGGCTCCTGCTCCGGCTACCCCAAGCAGGTGATGGACAAGGTGGTGGCCCTGGCCGCCCGCAACGGCTACGTGGCCGACCATGTGGTGGCCACCGACGAAGTGCCCAACGGCCGCCCCTGGCCGGCCCAGGCCCTGGCCAACGTGATCGCCCTGGGCATCGATGATGTGGCCGCCTGCGTGAAGATCGACGACACCGTACCGGGCATCCTCGAAGGCCGCCGCGCCGGCATGTGGACCGTGGCCCTGACCTGCTCGGGCAACGCCCTGGGCCTGAGCTACGAAGGTTTCAAGGCCCTGGCCAGCGATACCCTGGCCAGCGAGCGCCAGCGCATCCACAAGCTGTTCGAAGCCTCGCGCCCGCACTACCTGATCGACACCATCGCCGACCTGCCCCAGGTGATTGCCGACATCAACCTGCGCCTGGCCCGCGGGGAAATGCCCCAGAGCAGCTGAACGCAGCGCACCCCGTTCAAACAACGGCCCCTCGGGGCCGTTTTTTATCGCCAGCTCCCGGGCCAGAGCCCCCTGCCGCGATAAAAGCCATGCCAGGCCCGGGCAAATCGGCACAAAGCGGATTACAGTTAGAACACTCCGTCATTCAAGAACGGAGGCTCAAGACCTGATGACCGAGGAAGCCCCCATGCCCTGGAAAAACACCGACGCGCGCTACAGCACCGTGTCGATCGCCTTGCACTGGCTGATGCTGGTGCTGCTGGCGGTGGTGTACGCCTGTATTGAATTTCGCGGCATCTTTCCCAAGGGCAGCGGTGGCCGCAGCCTGATCGTCGAGGCGCACTTCATGCTCGGCCTGACGGTGTTCGTGCTGGTCTGGCTGCGACTGTTCGCCCGTAGCCTGGGGGTGGCACCGCAGATAGTGCCCACGCCACCACAGTGGCAGCGGCTGCTGTCGACCCTGATGCACTGGGCGCTGTACCTGTTCATGATCGCCATGCCCCTGCTGGGTTGGCTGACCACCAGCGCCAAGGGCCATCAGGTGATGTTCTATGGCCTGGACCTGCCCTTGCTGCTGAACGAGGACAAGGCCCTGGCCAAGCAACTGCAGAACTGGCATGAGCTGCTGGGGACGGTCGGCTACTGGCTGATCGGCCTGCATGCCCTGGCCGGGCTCTATCACCACTACGTGATGCGCGACAACACCCTGCAACGCATGTGGCGCAAACGCGGTCAGGCCTGAGGCGCAAAGCCCCGGCGGCCTTGCAGGCCGCCGGTATGCACGAAGATCAGCCGACTCCCCACAGCAAAAACACCCGCCTCGACCTGTTGCCGCAGGGCCAGCAGCGCCTTGCCGGTGTACAGCGGCTCCAGGGGCAGCCCACTGCACTGCTCGCTGTCCTGGATAAAGGCCAGCAGTTTCTCGTCCACCTTGGCAAAGCCGCCTCGGCTGGCGTCCAGCAATCGATAACCTGCGTCCTCCACCCCGGCTTCGCCAAGAATCGCCCTGACCGACTGCGCCACGCCATGGTCCAGCGGCACCGCCAGGGCGCCGTACACCGGGCGAGCCCCGGCTTCGGCCAACACCAGCCCGGCCAGGGTGGTGCCGGTGCCGGCGGCCAGCCACCAGCCGTGATAGTCGCCCCAGCCCAGGGCCGGCAGCTGTTCGCGCACCTGATCCAGCAAAGGCATGCAGCCCCGGGCACCGGCTAGCCCGCCACCGCCCTCGGGCACCGGGTACAGCTGCGGGTACTGCGCCTGCCAGGGCGCCCAGAAGCCGGGCTCATTTCGCGCCCGATAACCGCCGTAACCCAACCAGTGCAATTGCATGCCCCAGCGCTGCAGGTCGCGTACCGTCGGCGTGTCCTGGGGATGCCCGCGCAGCAGCCCGGCCGTGGCAAAGCCGAAACGCTGGCCGGCGGCGGCCAGGGCATGCAGATGATTGGAATGGGCACCGCCGAGGCTGATGATGCCCCGGGCGCCGCTGCAATGTGCGGCGGCCAGGTGCTGGCTGAGCTTGAACCACTTGTTGCCGCTGATCAGCGGGTCGATCAGGTCCAGGCGCAGTACCGCCACCTCGACCCTGGCCCGGCGCAGCCAGTCCAGCTCCAGTGGTTGCAAGGGGGCTCGGGGCAAGCCGGCAAAGGACGTGGCAAAGGACATCGGCGCTGGATTCAAAAAAAGAGGCGCAGTTTAACAGTGCGCCTCTGCTTTGCCCGCCGTGTTTGGCAGGCGGATTACAACTCGGCCGCCAGGCGCGAGCCCTGGTTGATGGCGCGCTTGGCATCCAGCTCGGCGGCCACATCGGCACCGCCGATCAGGTGCACGTTCTGCCCCGCCGCCAGCAGGCCTTCCTGCAGCTCGCGCAGCGGGTCCTGGCCAGCGCAGATGACGATGTTGTCCACCGGCAGCACTTGCGGCTCGCCGGTTTCGCCAATGCGGATGTGCAGGCCGGCGTCGTCGACCTTCAGGTACTCGACACTGTTGAGCATCTGCACCTGCTTGTTCTTCAACCCGGTGCGGTGAATCCAGCCGGTGGTCTTGCCCAGGCCGTCACCGACCTTGGATTTCTTGCGTTGCAGCAGGAACACCTGGCGCGCCGGCGCATGGGGTTCGGCCTTGATCCCGGCCACGCCACCGCGGGCTTCGAGCTGGCTGTCGATGCCCCACTCCTTCCAGAACGCCTGGCGATCCTGGCTGGTGGCCACGCCCTGGTGCACCAGGAACTCGGAGACGTCGAAGCCGATGCCGCCGGCGCCGATCACCGCCACGCTCTTGCCCACCGGCTTGCGTTGCAGCAGCACGTCCAGGTAGCTCAGCACCTTGGCGTGCTCGATACCGGGAATCGCCGGTGTACGCGGGGCGATGCCGGTGGCCAGGATGATTTCGTCAAAGCCTCCGGCCACCAGTTGCTGCACATCCACCCGGGTATCGAGGCACAGCTCGACATGGCTGGTCTGCAACTTGCGCTTGAAGTAGCGCAGGGTCTCGTAGAACTCTTCCTTGCCCGGCACCCGCTTGGCCACGTTGAACTGGCCGCCGATCTCGCTGGCCGCATCGAACAGGGTCACCTGGTGCCCGCGCTCGGCGGCCACGGTGGCGGCAGACAGCCCGGCAGGGCCGGCGCCGACCACGGCGATTTTCTTGATCTGCTGCACCGGCAGGTAGTTGAGCTCGGTTTCATGGCAGGCGCGAGGGTTGACCAGGCAGCTGGTGAGCTTGCCGCCGAAGGTGTGGTCGAGGCAGGCCTGGTTGCAGCCGATGCAGGTGTTGATCTCGTCGGCACGGCCTGCGGCGGCCTTGTTGACGAAGTCCGGGTCGGCGAGGAATGGCCGGGCCATGGAGACCATGTCGGCATCGCCCTCGGCGAGGATCTGCTCGGCCACTTCCGGGGTGTTGATGCGGTTGGTGGTGATCAGCGGAATGCTCACCGAACCCCGCAGCTTGGCCGTGACCTTGCTGAATGCAGCCCGTGGCACCTTGGTGGCGATGGTGGGAATCCGCGCTTCGTGCCAGCCGATGCCGGTGTTGATGATAGTGGCGCCGGCGCCTTCGATGGCCTGGGCCAGCTGCACGATTTCATCCCAGGTGCTGCCGCCTTCCACCAGGTCGAGCATCGACAAGCGGAAAATGATGATGAAGTTCGGGCCCACGGCCTCACGCACCCGGCGCACGATTTCCACCGGCAGGCGCATGCGGTTCTCGTAGCTGCCACCCCAGCGGTCGGTGCGGTGGTTGGTGTGGGCGGCGAGGAACTGGTTAATGAAATAACCTTCCGAACCCATGATTTCCACGCCGTCGTACTCGGCCTTCTGCGCCAGGGTCGAGCAGGTGACGAAGTCACGGATCTGCTTCTCGATGCCTTCCTCGTCCAGCTCCTTGGGCTTGAACGGGTTGATTGGCGCCTGGATCGCGCTCGGCGCCACCTGCTTGGGGCTGTAGGCATAACGCCCGGCGTGAAGGATCTGCATGCAGATCTTGCCGCCCGCCTCATGCACTGCACGAGTCACGATCTGGTGCTTCAGGGCTTCTTCTTCGGTGGTCAGCTTGGCCGCGCCGGAGTACACCCCGCCTTCGTCATTGGGGCCGATACCGCCGGTAACCATCAGGCCCACGCCGCCGCGAGCGCGCTCGGCGAAATACGCCGCCATGCGCTCGAAGCCGCCGGGCTTCTCCTCAAGGCCCGTGTGCATCGAACCCATCAGGGTGCGGTTGCGCAAGGTGGTGAACCCCAGGTCGAGGGGGGCCAGCAAGTGCGGGTAAGGGGCTGCAGCCATGGTCGAACTCCAGATCGGGCAATCACGGAAAATGCGGAAGCTCTGCGGCTTCCATCAGTAGTGCTGCACAGACTAAGAGCAGCGTATTCGGCGCTCAATGACCGCAACTGACAAGTTAATGACCCAAACGCGCAGCACTTATTCAAATAAAGCTGAAATTAGCTCTTTTCTAGAACCAATCTTCCTATTAGATTCGCGCGTCATTTCTCACACGGCCTGCACAGCCATCCAGAGGAGCAGTATGAAGCGCGCTTTCCGTATTATCTGCAGCCATGCCCGCCAGGCGTTCATGGTCACCGATGAACTCACTGCTACCGGCGGCAAGCGCAGCCACTCACGCCTGCTGCTGGCTGCGGCGGGCAGCGGCTGTCTGGTCTTGGCTAATCCAGGCATGGCGCAGGCCCAGGAGCGCTGCAACACCATTGAGGTGGAGATTTCCGACAACGGCGGCGGTAACGACACCTGCACGCTCCACTCATCCGGCCAAGGCAGCGTGGAGGTCAATGCCACACTGTTGAACAACAGTGACGCCATTACGGCACCCAGGGGCTTCATACGGATCACCAACAACGCCTACGTGATTGGTAGCGGCACCGGCAACGGTATCAATCTGTCGGGCAACTTCCGTGGTTTTGCCTTGTTGAACCAGGAGTCTTCGTCGATCCAGGGGGGCATCAACGGCGTTGTTCTGGCCAATGGCTACTACCTGAGCTCGTTGACCAACGCGGGCGAAATCACCAGCGGCAACATCAACGGTACGGGGATAGCGATCGATAACGCATCCATTGGCGTGCTGCACAACCTGGCTACCGGCAACATCTACAACTCGGCGTCCGGCAACGCCATAAAGCTGGTCAACAATGCCTCGATCAATGGCAACCTGATCAACGACGGCCGTATCGCGAGTAACGGCGGCGGCGCAGCCATCTACGGCGACGCAGGCAAAATCACCAGCGACCTGCTCAATGACGGCCAGATCAGCAACCAGGGCAGCAACGAACATTCGGCGATCGAGTTGAGCGGTTTCACCATCGGCGGCAATTTCAGCAACGCCAGCCAGGGCGTGATCGATGGCTCAGCCGGCGCTATCCGACTTACGGGCAGCAGCATCGGCGGCACCTTGACGAACCAGGGAACACTCAATGGCCGCGGCGATACGGCCAGCGTTCTGCTTGAGCAGAGCTCTGTCGACAGCCTGGTCAACTCAGGCATCCTGCAGGGCAAACTGACCGGGCTGCAGCTTGACGGCAGTACCCTGGGCAGCATCACCAACGATTCCGCGGCCGTCCTCAAAGGCGGCGACAACGGTTTGACCATCGGCGCCAACTCCAGGGTTGGCTCGCTGACCAACAGCGGGCATATCGAGGGTGGCACGTATGCGGTCTATGTCGCGCCCAACAGCGGCGCGACCCTGACCCGCATCGACATCATGGGCAACGACACTGCGGCCTTCCGCGGGGATGTGCGTGCCAGTGACAGCGATGTCAGCGTCAAGTCCGGCGCGGTGTTCAGCAGCAGCAATGCCTTCATGGTGCGCAGTTTCAACGTGGAAAACGGCGCCCTGTTGAATCTGCGCAACAGCCCATCCACCAGCGCCATGGCCGATGGCATCAGCGTCAGCAACGGCCTGCACAACAGCGGTACCCTGGCCCTGGCCAGCGGCGTGACCGGCACCGTACAGGGCGACTATACCCAGACCGCCAGCGGCACCCTGAAAATTGGCGTGGCCGACGACAGTTCCTACGCAAAATTGCGGGTCAGTGGCGTGGCCAGCCTCCCCAGCAACGCCAGGATCAACGTCGATGTGAGCGACCCTGGCTATCGCTTCAGCAGCAAAAGCCTGCAGGACATTCTCAAGGCCGGAACACTGGTCAGCGATGGCACCTTCGCCGTTACCGACAACTCCCTGTTGTTCGACTTCGGCGCAGTCAAGGACGGCAATACCGTAGATTTGACCCTCGCCGCCGCGGGGGGCTCCGGCAGCGCCGGTACCGGCCTGGTGGAAGACAGCGTGCGTAACCTGGGCAACAGTCCGGCGTTTGGCGCCGCCCGGGTGCTCGACCAGGCGTTCAGCGCCAACCCGACTGGCGAGTTGGCCAGACACTTCCTCGGCCTGAGCAGCACCGGGGAGGTTTCCAACGCCGTTTCGCAAACCCTGCCGACCGCCGCCGGCAACGCTCAGAACGCCACCAGCAGCACCCTGGCCGGCATCAACCGGGTGATCCAGGCCCGCCAGGAAAGCAACAGCGGGCTGTCCTCCGGCGACCCCGTGCAGACCGAGCACAACCTGTGGATCAAGACGTTCGGTTCTTGGGCCGAGCAGGATGCGCGAGGTGGCGTCTCCGGTTACGACGCCAATACACAGGGCCTGGCGATCGGTGCCGATGCCGCCACTTCCGAGTATGCGCGCCTGGGCCTGGCGTTCGCCTATGCCCGCACCGACCTGAACAATGACTCCCACGTCGCGCCGCAAGACATGAAGATCGATACCTACCAGTTGATCGGTTACGGCAGCTACGCCCTGGCCCCCGAAACCGAGCTGAACTTCCAGCTCGACGGCGGCCAGAACCGTTCCAAGAGCACGCGCCACATGCCGTTTGCCGATGCCACCGCCAAGGGCAACCATGACGGCTACAACTTCCATGCCGGCCTGGGCATCGGTCACAGCCTGCATCTGAGCGAGCAACTGACCTTTGTGCCCTCGGCCCGTGCCGACTACACCTGGATCGGCAGCGATGCCTACCAAGAGAAAGGCGCCGGCGCGCTCAACCTGAAGGTCGACAGCAATGCCAGCGAAGAACTGCTGCTGAGCGTCGATGGCAAGCTCAACTACGCCCTGAGCCAGGCCACGGTAGTCAGCGCCAATCTGGGCGCCGGTTATGACGTGATCGACGATGGCAGCGCCATCACTTCATCCTATGCCGGCGCGCCTGGCGCGACCTTTCACACCCGGGGCCTGGACCTCGAGCCCTGGCTGGCCCGTGCGGGCCTGGGCCTGACCCATACCCTGGACAACGGCAGCGAAATCGGCCTGCGTTACGATGCCGAGCTGCGCAGTGGCTTCACCAATCAGGGCGCTTCGGTAAAGGCCCGCTGGGCCTTCTAGCACCTGGCTGCACCGGAGCAGGGCCGCATCCCCGGACGCGGCCCGATCCCGCCACCCAACCGACCACGCTCGCCCATTCAAGGAGTTCCAGCCTATGGGACTGCAACGGCTAGTGCCGCTGGCCATCGCCACCCTGCTCGTGGCTTGCGCCTCGCTTCCGACACCGGAACAACGCCGGGAACACAGCACTGCCTTGGCCGCCGCGCACCACTGGCAGGCACTGGAATTGAACGCCGGGGCGTTCCGCCTGCAAGCCTATGTGCCACGCACTTACGCGCCGAACCCGGTACTCACGGTGTATGTCGAGGGCGACGGCCTGGCCTGGCTCAACTCCCGCCAGCCCTCCCCTGACCCGACCCCGCTGGACCCACTGGCACTGCGGCTGGCCTTGGCGCAGCCGACGGGCAACGTCGCCTACCTGGGCCGCCCCTGCCAATACCTGGGAACACTACCACCCTGCCATGCACGCTATTGGACGGATGCACGGTTTTCCGAGGAGGTGGTGCAGAGCCTCGACCAGGCAGTCGAACAGTTGAAGGCGCGCGCCGGCGCACAGCGGCTGATCATCATCGGCTACTCGGGCGGTGGCGCCCTGGCCCTGCTGCTGGCGGCACGTCGCAGTGACGTGGAACGGGTGGTGACGGTGGCCGGTAATCTCGATCATGCTGCCTGGACCCGCTACCACAGGGTCGCGCCATTGCGGGGCTCGCTCAACCCGGTCGCGCTGCGCCCGTTGCTGGCCCCTGTGCCGCAGCTGCACCTGGTGGGTGAGGCGGACACTGTGATGCCTGCGGACCTGGCGCAAGCCTTCATCGCCGGTTATCCCGCGGGGAGTCGCACCCGCCTCAGGCTGATTCCCGGCTATGACCACCATTGCTGCTGGGCGCGGAACTGGGCCCAGCTATGGCGCGAACAGGTCGCGCCCTAGCCTGCACGTGAGCAGCCTGGCCAGGCGCATCCGCCCTTGGCCAGCCGCCAGGCTCCCGAAAGATACCCGCTGGAACTGAGCGCTGAGGCTTATTGCAGAGGCAGCGGCGATTAATTTTGCATATCTTCCCACCGCAAATTGAGCGAAAATCACAGGCTTCCTGCACACGGTCGCTGACTGTTTTCCCATGCGCAAACTCCTCTACATCAGCTTGTCCCTGGCCCTGATGGCACTGCTTACCAGCTATGCCCTATGGACTCGCGATCGCCCGCAGGCGCACTACCTGTCGGACCTGCGCATCCAGCTCGCGGTGAACCAGGGCACGCCTGCCGATCGTGGCAACCTGCTGGCCGTGCAGACCGAGGTCTTCCCCACCGACTACCAGAACATCGAGCGCCTGCACCGCAAGCTCGCGGCCTATCTGCAACAGGCTCGGGAGCAAGGCCTGGTGAATGCCAAGACCGTGGTGGTGCTACCGGAACATATCGGCACCTGGCTGATGGTCGGCGGCGAAAAGAATGAGCTGTACCAGGCCAGGTCCCTGAAGGAAGCCATGAACTGGCTGGCAGTGAGCAACCCCCTGCCGTTCCTCAAGGCGCTGATCGGCGCCAAGGGGCAAAGCCGCCTGGACGATGCCTACCTGCGCATGAAGGCGAAGAAAATGGCCAAGGACTACCAGTTGCTGTTCGGCGGCCTGGCCAGGGAATTCCAAGTGACCCTAGTGGCCGGCTCGATCATCCTGCCCGAGCCCAGCGTCAGCCAGGGCCGGCTGCAGATCGGCAGCGGCGCCCTGTACAACAGCAGCCTGGTGTTTGGCAGCGACGGCCTGCCCATCGGCCAGCCCCAGCGGCAGGTCTACCCCACCTCAGCCGAAAGCGGCTATGTAAGCGGCGATACACGCCAAGGGCTGCAGGTGATCGATACCCCTGCCGGCCGCCTCGGGGTGCTGATCGGCAGCGACAGCTGGTATCCCGAGAGTTATCGCACGCTCAATCAACAGGGGGCGCGACTGGTGGCAGTCCCGGCCTTCATCATGGGACGCGATGGCTGGGAGCAACCCTGGCGCGGCGACCAGCGCATTGCCAGCCTCGAGCCCGGCGCGCTCAGCCAGGGCCAAGCCTGGCAGCGCCTGACCCTCAGCGCCCAGGCCCCCGGCAGCCTGGCCAATGCCGGGGTCAGCGTGTTCCTGCGCGGCCAGTTCTGGGACCAGGGCAGCAGCGGCCAAAGCTTTATCAACAGCCAGGGCCAGGTGTTTGCCGATCAGGGCAAACAGGGCGCCCGCCTGCTGAACCTCTGGCTCTAGGTCGATGAAGAACCCGCCGATGCGCCTGGGCGACTTGTCTGTCGGTTTCGTCCACAGCCTGGCCGATGCGGTGCGCAGCCACGGCCAGGACCCCGCCCCGCTGCTTGCACAATACGCACTGGACACCGCTCGCCTGGCAGAGGCTGGAGCGCGGTTGTCGATCCCCCGCTATATGCGCCTGGGCCATGCCGCCATCCAGCTGACGGGGGATCCGGCGCTGGGCCTGCGCATGGGCCGCCTCAGCCGCCTGAGCCAGGCCGGCCTGGCCGGGATTACGGCGGCCCAGGCGCCCAGCGTGCGCGAAGCGGCCCGCTGCCTGACCCGCTTCGAAGCCTTGTACGGCTCCAACTATCGCGGCCAGTCAAGCTTTCACGAGGACGCCAACGGCGCCTGGCTGCGCTTCTACTCCATCAGCCCGTACAACGCCTACAACCGCTTTGTGGTGGACTCGATCATCTCTGGCTGGCTGCATCAGTTGTCCAGCCTCTGTGGCGCGAGCATCGATGCCGAGCAGATCGATATCGAATTCGAGCGCCCGGACTATCACCAGGCCTATGCCCTGCTTGGCCCTGCGCCAATCCACTTCGGCGCCGAACGCAATCAGCTGCGCCTGAGCCAGGCCAGCCTGGCCCTGCGCAACCCGGAACATTGCCCGAGCACCTGGCGCCACCTGCTGCAATTGTGCGAACGGGAACTGGAACAACTGACCCGCACCCGCAGCCTGCGCGAGCGCATCATTGCCTTGCTGGGGCCTTTGCTCAATGGCGGCCGGGAACCGGACCTGGAAGAAGTGGCGATGCGCCTGAAGCTGCCGACCTGGACCCTGCGGCGCAAGCTGGCGGAGGAAGGCACGCAGTTCCGGGCGATTCTCAACGACACCCGGCGCGACCTGGCCATGACCTATATCCGTGATACCGAACTGGCGTTCGGCGAGATTGCCTACCTGCTGGGCTTTGCCTCAGCCGAGGCGTTTCAACGCGCGTTCAAGCGCTGGAACGGTCAGACCCCTGGGGAATTTCGCCGCAGCCACCGGCAGTTCGGCTAAAAAAAACGCCACCGGCGTTACAGCTCGGTGGCGTCGTCTGCAGGTTCCAGGGGATCGAGTTCGAAAGCCTGGTACTCCAGCAGTTCCTCTTGGTAATCGTCCATCGCGGACTCCTTTTTCCGTTGATTGAATAACCCTGTGCCTAGAGACCGTGGGGACCAGCATAAAGTGCCGGGATGACAGAAAAATTTCTACCCCCTCGGTCAAGATTTATAGGGTTAAAACGTAACTGCGCGAGAAAAAGTTAGTCTGTGAGGCAATCGGCCCGGAAACAGAGCTCCGGGCTGGAGTTGAGTGACTCAGTGGCTCGGCAGGGCCTGGATCGGCTCGGTAGGTGGCGACAGGTTGCTGGCCGGTGGCGGCGTGATGCTCTGGCTGGCCGGCTCGCTGCTGGCGGCCGGAACTATGGGCGCCGCCTCGGCCGGTGGCGCCAGCGGTTGCGAGGCGGCGGGTTCGGGCTCGCTCAGCACAGGCGCCGCGACCACGGGTGCCGGCGCAGGCGTCGGCATCAGCGCCGCTGCCGGTGCACTCGGCGCAGCTTCCGGCGTGGGTTCAGGCTTGGGCTCGGGCTTGCTTTCCGGCACCCCCAGGTCGGCCTTGGGCTTCTCTTCGATATGCGCCGCCTGCTTGGCTTCCTGAGGCAGGAACAGTTCCACCAAGGCGAAGTAACGCTCGTAGAACTTGGCCGAGGACACTGTCTCGCTGGCCACCTTGACCATCGAGTCGTCAGTGGAGCCGATCGGCATCGACACCGAACCCAGCACCCCGACACCCAGGCTTGCCGAGTTGTTGACCTTCTTCAGCGCATAGCGATCCTGCAGGGCGTTGGCGAATACCGTGGAACGCGGGCCGCTGTTGCCGTCTCGGGCGCAGACCACGTTGAAGCTGATCTCCAGGTGGGTTTCGCCGGTCTGCTGGAAGCTCTTGTGACCGCTGACCAGTTTCGGATCGTTGCTGGTGATGATGTAGCCCTGGCTCAGCAGCGCACGCCGCGCGGCTTCGCAGGAAGCGACCTCGCTCACCGGATAATTGCGGGAAAAGGTGCCGGAATCGTCGAAGCTCTCATGCTCGTAGATGGCGGTCTTGTGCGACGAACAGCCGGCGACTGCGGACAGCAGCAACAGCCCGGCTGCCGCACGCAGATGAAATGATCTAGACATCGAAAATCCTGAGGAAAACGCTCCGGGGCGTATTGTGCAACAGATCGACAACCCATCGCGCAGGTAATTGGCGTGTTGAATCTCACACTTGATGACTGACCGCGGTTTTACGCAAAAAGTCGCTCGCTCAGATGATCGATCAGCACCCGCAACTTGGCCGCAGCGTGTCGGCTCGATGGCCAGAGCACCCAGAAGGCCCCTTTGAACTCCAGGTATTCGTCGAGCACTGTGTACAATTCACCCCGGCTCACGGCGTCCTGCACCATGAAATCCGGCAGGCAGGCGATGCCCAGGCCACTGCGCGCCGCATGCTCCACGGCTTCGCTGGAACTGCTGGTCAGGCGGGTTGGCAGCACCGGCTCCGGTCCGCAGGCCTGGGGCTTGAATGGCCAGGGTTCGAGCTTGCCGGTGTGATGGAAGGTGTGTCGCAGGCAGGCATGCTGGCGCAGCTCTTCGGGGCAGCGGGGCACGCCATGGCGCTGGAAGTACCCGGGGCTGCCTACCAGTACCATGCGAAAGCGCCCCAGTTGCCGGGCCAGCAGCCGTGAGTCCTTGGGGTTGCCGGTACGCACCACCAGGTCGAAGCCCTCCTCCACCACGTCGACCATGCGGTCGGAGAGGTCCACCTCCAGCTCGATCTGCGGATAACGCTGCATGAACTCGGCCAGCACCGGCATCAGCAGGCCATGGACCTGGGGCGCGCTGATGCGCAGTTTGCCCACCGGCGCGCTGGAGGAATCGCACAGCTGGAACTCGGCGGACTCGGCCTCGGCAGCGATTCTCCGGCAGCGCTCGAGGAAGCCTGCGCCTTCGGCCGTCAGGCTGATGCTGCGGGTGGTGCGATGGAACAGGCGGGTTTCCAGGCGCTCCTCCAGACGCGCGATGCTCTTGCCCACCGCCGAGGACGAGACCCCGAGCAAGCGCCCAGCCTCGGTGAAACTGCGGGTTTCGGCCACCTGCATAAACACCGGAATACTGCCCAGCCAATCCATCGCCCACCTCCGGATTAAGGACTCTCAAGTCCGATAAGTTCGGAACATTAGCCTATTTTTCCGCCATGCGCAGGGCCCTACCCTGGCCCCTCACTTTTGACTTCCTAGCGAGGCCCCCATGAGCGACTCCGTCAATGCCGGCGAGCTGCTGCACCCAGGTTTGGCAAGCCATGATCGACTGCCGCTCGGCGGCTTGCTGGCCCTGGCCAGCGCCGGGTTCATTACCCTGATGACTGAAACCCTGCCCGCCGGCCTGCTGCCGCAGATGAGCGGCGGCCTGGACGTCTCCCCGGCGCTGATCGGCCAGTTGGTCACGGTCTATGCCCTGGGCTCGCTGCTGGCGGCCATTCCCCTGGTGCTGCTGACCCAGGCCTGGCGGCGACGGCCATTGCTGTTGATCACCCTCGTCGGCTTTGCCCTGGTCAATAGCGTCACCGCGCTGTCCACCGACTACAGCCTGACCCTGCTCGCGCGTTTTTGTGCCGGCGTCTTCGCCGGTCTGCTGTGGGCCCTGCTGGCCGGTTACGCCAGCCGCATGGTGGCCCCGCACCTGCAAGGCCGGGCAATTACCCTGGCCATGCTGGGTGCGCCGCTGGCCTTGTCGGTGGGGGTACCCGCCGGGACCTGGCTGGGCCACCTGGTGGGCTGGCGCATGAGCTTCGCGGTCATGACCCTGATGAGCCTGGGGCTGATCGGCTGGGTGCTGATGCAGGTGCCGGACTTTCCCGGGCTGCGCGCCAACCAGCGCCAACCGCTGCGCCGGGTGCTGGCCCTGCCGGGGATCAAGCCGGTGCTGCTGGTGACCTTCACCTATGTGCTGGGGCACAACATTCTCTACACCTACATCGCGCCGTTCCTGCAGCCCCTCGGGCTGGCCGGGCAGATCGAGCGAGTGTTGCTGGTGTTCGGCCTGGCGGCGGTGCTCGGCATCTGGATCGTCGGCCTGCTGATCGATCGCTGGCTGCGCCAGCTGGTGCTGGGCAGCTGCCTGCTGTTCTTCGCCGCCATGTTGCTGCTTGCCGGCTGCAGCCAGTGGCCCACGGCGATCTATGCCGCGGCGGCCATCTGGGGGCTGGCGTTCGGTGGCATCGGCACCCTGTTGCAAACCGCCCTGGCCAAGGCCGCCGGCGAGCATGCCGACAGCGCCCAGTCGATGCTGGTGACCCTGTGGAACCTGGCGATCGCCGGCGGCGGCCTGCTTGGGGCATTGCTGCTACAAGGCCCGGGGGTGAGCACCTTTCCCTGGGTGATTGGCGCCCTGCTGCTGCTGAGCTTGGCGGTGGTGGCGAACGCCAGGCGCCAGGGCTTCCCCGCCCGTTATTGAAGCCGCCGGCGCCAGGCGAAAAAAAACCCCGGCCTTGCGGACGGGGTCTTTTTCAACAGGGCAGATCAGGCATCAATAACGCTTGATCTCTGCCTGGTTTTCCAGCTGCTTGCGGTAGGCGGCAAAGTCTTGCTGGCCAACGCGCGAAGCCAGGAAGCGACGGTACTGGGCCTTCTCTTCCTCGGTCGGTGCAGCAGCCTCGTTGACCGCATTGAGCTGCAGCACCAGCAGGTTGCCGTTAGGCAGGGTCACGCTGGTGAAGCTCGGCTTGTCCTTGGACTCGGGCTTGCTCATGCGGAACAGCGCCTGCAGCACAGTCGGGTCGATACCCTCCTGACCACGGGTCACGGCATGGGCGACTTTCCAGTCCTGGCCATTCACCGGCTTGTTCAGTGCAGTCTTGCCATCGCGCAGGCTGGTGATCAGCTCTTCAGCCTTGGTCATGGCCGCAGCACTGGCGTGCTCCTTGGCCAGCTGGGTGCGGATGGCGCTGGCTACGCTTTCCAGCGGCAGCTGTTCAGGCTTGCGGTGTTCCTTGGCGCGCAGCACCACGACGGTTTCCGGGTCCAGTTCGATGGCGGTGCTGTTGGCACCCTCGTCGAGGACTTCGGTACTGAAGGCGGCTTGCAGCACGGCGCGGTTGGCGGCGATGCCGTCACCACCTTCACGGCCGAATGGCGCGGAAGTGTGGACGGTCAGCTTCAGGTCCTGAGCCGGTTGGGCCAGGTCGGAAGCTTCGAACGACGAGTCTTCCAGTTGCTTGGTGGCATCGACGAAACGCTGCTCGACTTGCTGGGCTTTCAGTTCCCGGGTCAGCTTGCCCTTGAGGCTGTCGAAGCTAGGCACTTCTGGAGCTTCGATACCCAGCAGCTTGATCAGGTGGAAACCGAACTCGGTGCGCACCGGGGTCGAAACCTGATCCTTGTTCAGCGCGTACAGGGCTTTCTCGAAGGTCGGGTCGTAGACGCCAGGGCCGGCGTAACCCAGGTCACCACCATTGCTGGCCGAACCCGGGTCCTGGGAGAACTCCTTGGCCAGGGCCTCGAAGCTTTCGCCTTTGGCCAGGCGCGCCTGGATCTCGTCGATCTTGGCCTTGGCCTGGGCTTCGTTAACCTTGTCGTTGACTTCGATCAGGATGTGCGCGGCACGACGCTGTTCGGACAGGTTGGCGATTTCCTTGTTGTACAGCGCGTGCAGGTCTTCGTCCTTGACGCTGACCTGGTCGAAGAAAGCGGCTTTCTTCAGCTCGATGTAGTCGATGACCACCTGGTCCGGAGTCATGAACTCCTTGGCATGCAAGTCATAGTAGGCCTTGACCTCATCGTCGCTCAGCTTGACGGCTGCCGGGTCGGCCTTGATGGTCAGGGAGGCGAAGTCACGGGTCTGCTTTTCCAGGCGGGCGAAGGCCAGTACCTGGGCATCGGTGACAAAGCCGCTGCCTGCCAGGCCGGCACGTACCTGGCCGATGAGCATTTCCTGGGCCAGCATCTGGCGGAACTGCAGGCGGGTGTAACCGAGCTGACGGATCACCTGGTCGAATCGTTCAGGGCTGAACTTGCCGTCTACCTGGAATTCCGGTGTCTGCAGGATCACCTGGTCCAGTGCGCCTTCGGAGAACGCGAACTTGGAATCCTGTGCGCCTTGCAGCAACAGCTTGCGATCGATCAGCCCCTTCAGAGCGGCTTCGCGCAGCATCTTCTCATCCAACAGGGAGGCGTCAAAATCCTTGCCCAGCTGTTGCATCAGCTGACGGCGCTGCATATCGACGGCCTGGCTCAACTCGTTCTGAGTGATTTCCTCGCCGTTGACCTTGGCCGCGTCCTGATTGTGGGTAGTGGCCTTGAAAATGGCATCGAAACCGGTCAGCGCCAGCAGCGCGACAATGACCCCGATGATGGTTTTGGCAATCCAGCCTTGTGAATTGTCCCTGATATTCTGCAGCATGCGTCCCCCAGAAACGGTTGTACTTCAAATGTAAGCAACCGTGGAGCGTGGGTAGAGTCCGGATAGAAGAAAGGCGCATCCGAGGATGCGCCTTCTCGTAACTGGCGAAGCGGACGAGAGCTGAAATTGCGACTCTCGGCATGGCCGGTGCCTACCGGCCGATTGGCGCCCCGCTGCCGGATCAGGCATGACCCCGACCCGGATGGGCAAAGCCCCTGAAGAAACTTAGTTAACGGCTTCTTTCAGTGCTTTACCGGCTTTGAAACCTGGCTTTTTAGCAGCAGCGATTTCCAGAGTCTTACCGGTCTGTGGGTTACGACCGACGCGAGCTGGACGATCGGTGACGGAGAAAGTACCGAAACCAACCAGAACAACAGAGTCACCGGCCTTCAGAGCGCCAGTAACGGATTCGATTACAGCGTCCAGCGCACGGCCAGCAGCAGCTTTCGGGAGATCAGCAGATGCAGCGATAGCATCAATCAGTTCCGACTTGTTCACTCTAAGTCCCCTTATATATCTATGAGTATGATTCTAAGTTTTTTGGTGAAAGCAAAAACGAGTGCTGAATGGCCTACAGACACTTAAGAGCCGCTTTATAACAAGGGCTCTAAAAAGCTGTCAAGGAAGCCCCCCAGGCTAATGCGTATTAATGCGTGCTAATTCTTTCCTTAGAGTCAGACTCGCGTTTTTCGTCCTTTGCAACTATCTCAGGAGCCACATCCGGCAAGGGCTCCGGCGCGTATTGCAGCGCAATTTGCAGGACTTCGTCAATCCATTTAACAGGTTTGATCTGCAGATCCTGCTTGATATTGTCAGGAATTTCTTTCAAATCGCGAACATTCTCTTCGGGAATGATCACGGTCTTGATTCCACCCCGATGCGCTGCGAGTAATTTCTCTTTCAAGCCACCGATGGCCAATACCTGGCCACGCAGGGTGATCTCACCGGTCATCGCCACATCGGCCCGCACCGGAATGCCGGTGAGCGCCGAGACCAGCGCCGTGCACATGCCTACGCCGGCGCTAGGACCGTCTTTGGGGGTGGCCCCTTCCGGCATATGGATATGTGTGTCGCGCTTCTCGTGGAAGTCCAGGGGAATGCCCAGGCTCTTCGCCCGACTGCGCACCACGGTCTGCGCCGCGGTGATCGACTCGACCATGACATCGCCCAGGGAACCGGTCTTGATCAACTGGCCCTTGCCTGGAACTACCGCCGCCTCGATGGTCAGGAGCTCGCCGCCAACCTGAGTCCAGGCCAGGCCCGTTACCTGGCCGATCTGGTCCTGCTGCTCGGCCAGGCCATAACGGAATTTACGCACGCCGAGGAAGTGCTCCAGCAGATCAGGGGTGACCTTGACCGCGAAGCGTTTCTCCAGAGCGTGCTCTTTGACCGCCTTGCGGCAGACCTTGGCAATCTGCCGCTCCAGGCCACGCACACCGGCTTCGCGGGTGTAGTAGCGGATGATGTCGCGGATCGCATCCGGGTCGAATTCCAGCTCGCCTTTCTTCAGGCCATTGGCCTGGATCTGCTTGGGCGACAGGTACTTGACCGCAATGTTGATCTTCTCGTCTTCGGTGTAGCCCGGCAGACGAATCACCTCCATCCGATCCAGCAGTGCCGGTGGAATATTCATCGAGTTGGAGGTGCAGAGGAACATCACATCCGACAGGTCGTAATCGACCTCCAGGTAGTGATCGTTGAAATTGTGGTTTTGCTCGGGGTCGAGCACCTCGAGCAGGGCCGACGCCGGATCGCCGCGCATATCACTGCCCATCTTGTCGATTTCATCGAGCAGGAACAGTGGGTTGCGCACGCCAACCTTTGTCATCTTTTGAATCAATCTTCCCGGCATCGAACCGATGTAGGTCCGCCGGTGACCACGGATTTCCGCTTCGTCACGCACACCACCCAGGGCCATGCGCACAAATTTGCGATTGGTGGCATTGGCGATCGACTCGGCCAGGGAGGTCTTGCCCACGCCGGGCGGACCGACCAGGCACAGCACCGGGCCACGAATCTTCTTCACCCGCTTTTGCACGGCGAGGTATTCGAGGATCCGCTCTTTGACTTCTTCCAGGCCATAGTGGTCAGCGTCGAGGATGTCTTCAGCGCGGGCCAGGTCCAGACGCACCTTGCTCTGGGCCTTCCACGGCACCTGGACCAGCCAATCGATATAGGAGCGAACCACAGTGGCTTCGGCTGACATCGGCGACATCTGCTTGAGCTTGTTCAGCTCGGCCTGGGCCTTGGTCATGGCGTCCTTGGGCAGACCGGCGGCATCGATACGCTTTTTCAGCTCTTCGATTTCGTTGTGGCCTTCGTCGCCATCACCCAACTCTTTCTGAATGGCCTTCATCTGCTCATTCAGGTAGTACTCGCGCTGGCTGCGCTCCATTTGCTTCTTGACGCGACCGCGAATGCGCTTTTCCACTTGCAGCAGGTCGATTTCGGCATCCAGCAACGCCAGGACGTGTTCGACCCGAGCGGAGAGATCGATGATCTCGAGGATTTCCTGCTTCTGCTCGATCTTCAAGGCCATGTGGGCAGCCATGGTATCGACCAGGCGGCTCGGCTCATCGATGCTATTGAGGGAAGACAGCACCTCGGCAGGAACTTTCTTGCCCAACTGCACATATTGCTCGAACTGAGACAACAGGCTGCGCACGAACACTTCCGATTCGCGATCCGGGGCGTCCACTTCGTCGATCAGGGAGACTTCGGCGCGGCAATGACCATCCACTTCACTGAAGCGTTCGACAGCACCACGCTGCTCGCCTTCAACCAGGACCTTGACGGTGCCATCAGGCAGCTTGAGCAACTGCAGTACAGTGGCGATGGTGCCTACGCGATAGAGTGCATCTTCACCGGGATCATCATCAGCAGGGTTTCTCTGTGCCAGCAAGAGAATCTGCTTGTCACCCGTCATCGCTGCCTCAAGGGCTTCGATCGATTTCTCGCGCCCCACGAACAGCGGGATAACCATGTGCGGATAAACCACGACATCACGCAATGGCAGGAGAGGCAATTCGATGGTTGTCTTCATGATTTCGCCTCTACGGCGGCCGTTCGGCCGTAAACAGATGGAAGTAAGCTTGAAACCAAGATGGGGGCTGCCTTTAAAAAAAACAAGCTCAACGTCAGCACTTTAAAGGCACTAATAAGAAAGGGGCCCGAAGGCCCCTTCTTTCAATCCAACAGCACAACGCTTAGGCGTCTGGCGCTGCCTTGGCCGTCGGCTCACTGTTCTCATAGATGTACAGTGGCTGGGACTTGCCTTCAATAACGCTTTCATCGATCACTACTTTACTCACATCGGACTGCGATGGGATTTCATACATAGTGTCGAGCAACACACCTTCGAGAATCGAACGCAGACCACGAGCACCAGTCTTGCGCTCTAGCGCGCGCTTGGCCACCGACTTCAATGCGTCGGTACGGAACTCCAGGTCTACACCTTCCATCTCGAACAACTTGGCGTATTGCTTGGTCAGGGCGTTCTTCGGCTCGGTGAGGATCTGGATCAGAGCGGCTTCATCCAGCTCGTCCAGGGTAGCCAACACTGGCAGACGACCCACGAACTCCGGGATCAGACCGAACTTGACCAGATCGTCAGGCTCGACTTCACGCAGCGATTCGCCAACCTTCTTGCCCTCTTCCTTGCTGCGTACTTCGGCATTGAAACCAATGCCGCCACGGGTGGAGCGGTTTTGGATAACCTTCTCCAGACCCGAGAACGCACCACCGCAGATGAACAGGATGTTACGGGTGTCGACTTGCAGGAATTCCTGCTGCGGGTGCTTGCGACCACCTTGAGGTGGAACGGAAGCGACCGTGCCTTCAATCAACTTCAACAGAGCCTGCTGCACGCCTTCGCCGGAAACATCCCGAGTGATCGAAGGGTTGTCGGACTTGCGGGAAATCTTGTCGATTTCGTCGATATAGACAATACCCATCTGGGCCTTCTCTACGTCGTAGTCGCACTTCTGCAGCAACTTCTGAATGATGTTCTCGACGTCCTCACCCACATAACCGGCTTCGGTCAGAGTGGTAGCGTCGGCGATGGTGAAAGGGACATTCAACAGACGAGCCAGGGTTTCCGCCAACAGCGTCTTGCCCGAGCCGGTAGGGCCGATCAGCAAGATGTTGCTCTTGCCGAGCTCGACATCGTCATTCTTTTTGTCACGCTGGTTCAGACGCTTGTAGTGGTTGTACACCGCTACCGCCAGAACCTTTTTCGCGCGCTCCTGACCAATCACGTACTGATCAAGGATGCCGCTGATTTCTTTAGGCGAAGGCAATTTATGCGCGCTGCTCTCGGCCTGTGCTTCCTGCACCTCCTCACGGATGATGTCATTGCACAAGTCGACGCACTCGTCGCAGATAAAGACCGAGGGGCCGGCAATCAATTTGCGTACTTCATGCTGGCTTTTGCCACAGAAGGAGCAATAAAGCAGTTTGCCGTTGTCCTCGCCGTTGCGGGTGTCAGTCATTCGATCGATCCAAATCCGATAGGCTTGCAACACAAGATGAAGGCAATTGCGGGCTTTTTCAAGTCCGCAGGCAGCCGGTTAAACCGGCCACCCACATTTGAGTTGCTTAGGCGGGCATTTGACGCTTGTTGATCACGGAGTCGATCAGACCGTACTCCGCTGCGCGCTCGGCGCTCATGAAGTTGTCACGCTCAGTGTCACGTTCAATGGTTTCAAGGCTCTGGCCAGTATGGTGAGCCAGCAGCGAGTTCAAGCGCGAACGAATATGCAGGATCTCTTTGGCATGGATATCGATATCCGATGCCTGGCCCTGGAAACCGCCGAGCGGTTGGTGAATCATCATTCGCGAGTTGGGCAGGCAGTGACGCTTGCCAGCAGCGCCCCCAGCAAGCAGGAATGCGCCCATGCTGCAAGCCTGACCAATGCAGATAGTCGAAACATCGGGCTTGATGAATTGCATGGTGTCGTAGATCGACATGCCTGCAGTCACCGAACCGCCTGGCGAGTTGATGTAGAGATGGATGTCCTTGTCCGGATTTTCCGCTTCAAGGAACAGCAGCTGCGCCGCAACCAGATTGGCCATGTAGTCCTCTACTGGGCCGATCAGGAAGATCACCCGCTCCTTCAGGAGGCGCGAGTAGATATCATAGGCGCGTTCGCCACGGGCGGACTGCTCGATAACCATCGGGACCAGGCCGCCTGCGGCCTGGATGTCAGAGCTCTGCTGATAATAAGAATTGCGGGACATGTCCTGCAGTCACTCCCAAATAGTCATGTCTTGAATACGCATAAGCCAGCACGAAGGCTGGCTTATGGTGTGTGCTTCGAACTAGAAGAGAATCAGTCGGCTTGAAGTGCTTCTACCGGCTTGACCGCTTCTTCGTAAGAGACCGATTTGTCGGTCACGCTAGCTTTCTGCAGAACAGTATCCACAACTTGTTCTTCCAGCACAACCGAACGGACTTCGTTCAATTGCTGCTCGTTCTTGTAGTACCAGGACACGACCTGCTCAGGCTCCTGGTAAGCCGAAGCCATTTCCTGGATCAGCTCACGAACGCGATCTTCATCAGGCTTGAGGTCGAATTGCTTGACCACTTCGGCCACGATCAGACCCAGCACTACGCGGCGCTTGGCTTGCTCTTCGAACAGCTCGGCTGGCAGCTGGTCCGGCTTGATGTTGCCACCGAACTGCTGAACGGCCTGAACGCGCAGACGGTTGACTTCGTTGTCCAGCAGCGCCTTAGGCACTTCGATCGGGTTGACGGCCAGCAGACCATCCATAACCTGATTCTTCACCTTGGACTTGATGGCCTGACGCAGTTCGCGCTCCATGTTCTTGCGAACTTCGGCACGGAAACCTTCCAGACCGGACTCCTTGATACCGAACTGAGCGAAGAACTCTTCAGTCAGCTCTGGCAGCTTAGGCTCGGAAACGCTGTTGACGGTAACAGTGAACTCGGCAGCCTTGTTGGCCAGATCCAGGTTCTGGTAGTTCTCAGGGAAAGTCAGGTTCAGAACACGCTCTTCACCCGCCTTGGCACCCTCCAGGCCTTCTTCAAAGCCAGGGATCATGCGACCGGAGCCCAGCACCAGCTGAGTACCCTTGGCCGAACCGCCAGCAAAGGCTTCGCCGTCGATCTTGCCAACGAAGTCAATGTTCAACTGGTCGTCTTTCTGTGCGGCGCGCTCGGCCACTTCAAAACGGACGTTCTGTTTGCGCAGGATTTCCAGCATGTTGTCCAGATCGGCATCAGCCACTTCAGCGCTCAGGCGCTCGATAGCGATACCTTCAAAACCGGCAACGGTGAACTCTGGGAACACTTCGAAAGTAGCAACGTATTCCAGGTCCTTGCCCTTCTCCAGCACTTTCGGCTCGACCGAAGGAGCGCCAGCCGGGTTCAGTTTCTGCTCGACAACAGCTTCATAGAAGGAAGCCTGGATCACATCACCTACAGCTTCTTGACGCGCATCAGCCTCATAACGCTGACGAATCACGCTCATTGGAACCTTGCCAGGACGGAAGCCTGGAATCTTGGCCTTTTGGGCAGTCTGCTGCAGACGCTTGTTGACCTGGCTCTCGACGCGCTCAGCCGGCACGGTGATGCTCATGCGGCGCTCAAGAGCAGTAGTATTTTCAACAGAAACTTGCATGGATATTCCTCGTTGCACAGACGTTAGCCGGCCGTTTTCCGACCCCAGAATCAAGGGCATGCATTCTAGAGGGTCGAACTCAAGAAGTCACCCTGCTGGAAAGGGGTAAAAAACCACCGGCAATGTGAAGACAGGGACAAACGACAGCACCCTGCCATAAGAGCAAATACTGCGAATCAAGCCAGGGCCTCTACACCAGCCCTTCTATATATAGAAGGAAGCAATCGGCACCCCCAGCAACACCAGCGATAGCTGCACTCGAACACATCTTGACGCCCCACTACAGAGGCCCATGCCAAGACATCGATCCCAGAAACGAAAACGGCGCAGCCCTTTTCAGGAACTGCGCCGTATTCTGCTATCAACTAGCTACTTGATTGGTGCGGACGAAGAGACTCGAACTCTTACACCTTGCGGCGCTGGAACCTAAATCCAGTGTGTCTACCAATTCCACCACGTCCGCGTAACAAGCTTTTAAAGCAAAGGCGCCAGACTGTTAATCTGGCGCCTTCTTCGAATATGGGGTGGACGATGGGGATCGAACCCACGACAACAGGAGTCACAATCCTGTGCTCTACCAACTGAGCTACGCCCACCATATTGCGTTACTTGTGCCAAAGCTGCCTAATGGCGCACCCGGCAGGACTCGAACCTGCGACCATCCGCTTAGAAGGCGGATGCTCTATCCAGCTGAGCTACGGGCGCCTTATTAATCTGTATTCTTTAGGGATTACAAACTAATTGCTTCAGTCGTTACGAGCTAAACATCTAACTCTGCCCGACCTTCTTAACCAGTGCTAGGCTGTGCCCGACAAGTGCGACGAATGTTATAGACGGTCCGTTAGGTCGTCAACTCTTTTTTGAAAAAAATTCATTTAATTAAAGGGGTTAGGGGAATTTGCAGACCAAGCGCCTTTGCCCTCACGTTCCGACATGCGAGAATGCGTTCTCTTTTTCTCACCCTTTCGATGGTTAATCACGCGTCATGACTGCACAACTAATCGACGGCAAAGCGATCGCCGCTAGCCTGCGCCAGCAGATCGCCCAGCGTGTCGCCGAGCGTCGCCAACAAGGCCTGCGTACTCCTGGCCTTGCGGTGATTCTGGTCGGCAGCGATCCAGCCTCTCAAGTTTATGTCTCGCACAAGCGTAAAGACTGCGAAGAGGTCGGATTCCTCTCACAAGCCTATGACTTGCCCGCCAGCACTACTCAGGAAGATCTGGCCGGCCTGATCGATCGCCTCAATGATGACCCGAACATCGATGGCGTCCTGCTACAACTGCCATTGCCCGAACACTTGGATGCTTCTCTACTACTAGAGCGCATTCGCCCGGACAAAGATGTGGACGGCTTCCATCCTTATAACGTCGGCCGCCTGGCCCAGCGCATTCCGCTGCTGCGCCCCTGCACCCCCAAAGGCATCATGGCCTTGTTGGAAAGCACCGGTGCCGATCTATATGGCATGGACGCAGTAGTAGTGGGCGCCTCCAATATCGTCGGCCGCCCCATGGCCATGGAATTGCTGCTGGCCGGCTGCACCGTGACCGTAACCCACCGCTTCACCAAGGATCTGGCCGGCCACGTCGGTCGTGCCGACCTGGTGGTGGTCGCCGCTGGCAAGCCAGGCCTGGTCAAGGGTGAGTGGATCAAGGAAGGCGCGATCGTCATCGACGTCGGCATCAATCGCCAGGAAGACGGCAAGCTGGTGGGTGACGTGGTCTATGACACCGCCCTGCCCCGGGCCGGCTGGATTACTCCTGTGCCGGGCGGCGTAGGCCCCATGACCCGCGCCTGCCTGCTGGAAAATACCCTGTACGCTGCAGAATCGCTGCACAACTGAGTGTTTCCCAGCTCCACGAAAGCCCGCCACCCCGGCGGGCTTTTTTATTCTGCGACAGCACAGCCCCGCAGGCTCTTTATTGCCCCAGACTCTTAGCCTGCCAGCCCCTCCCCGGCCTATCCTGCATCAAGGCTGCCGCTCAGGAAAAAAACGGGTTTTTTCTTGGTTTTTAAGGGTTTTCAGCCGACCGCTGAAGAACAATCGACAGTACTTCAGCCATACTCATAAAATGTAACGCTTTTCCGAAAAAGCCCGTTGCCAAACGGCACATCCATCTTTATCGAGTCCGCCCGCGTGAAAATTCGTCTCTCCATTCTCAGCTTGTTATTTGCTGTGTCCGGCACCCTGATCGCGCACAGCGTCGACGCCAGCGAAACCACCGCGGCGCCAAGAGACACTTCACAATTGCATATCGCTTCAGGCAGCGCCCTGCTGCTGGACCTGCAGACCAACAAGGTCATCTACTCCAGCAACCCGGACGTGGTGGTGCCTATCGCCTCGGTAACCAAACTGATGACCGCCATGGTGGTGCTCGACGCCAAGCTGCCCCTGGACGAGTACATCAGCATGACCATCCGCGACACCCCGGAGATGAAGGGCGTGTTTTCCCGGGTCAAGCTCAATAGCGAACTGAGCCGCCGGGAAACCCTGCTGATCGCCCTGATGTCCTCCGAGAACCGCGCCGCCGCCAGCCTGGCCCACCACTACCCAGGCGGCTATGCGGCATTTATTGCGGCGATGAACGCCAAGGCCAAGTCCCTGGGCATGATTCACACTCGCTATGTGGAACCCACCGGCCTGTCGATCCACAACGTCTCCACCGCTCGCGACCTGAGCAAGCTGCTGGTGGCCGCGCGCAAGTACCCGCTGCTCAGCGAACTGAGCACCACCAAGGAAAAGACCGTGGCCTTTCGCAAGCCCAACTACACCCTGGGCTTTCGCAACACCGACCATCTGGTCAACAAGGAAAAATGGGACATCAAGATCACCAAGACCGGCTTTACCAATGAAGCGGGTCACTGCCTGGTGCTGGTCACCAGCATGGGCAATCGTCCGGTCGCCCTGGTAATCCTCGACGCCTTTGGCAAATACACCCACTTCGCCGATGCCAGCCGCATCCGCAACTGGGTGGAAACCGGCAAAAGCGGCACGGCACCGGATGTCGCCCTGCGCTACAAGGCCGACAAGAACCTCAAGAACCGTCAGACCGCGGCCCCCCAGGCCTCACACTGATTCCCGGATAGAACAACGGCGCCACTTGGCGCCGTTGTTCTATCCAGCAGAAATCAATGCCCCTCGAGTGCCTTGCGCGCCTGGGCCGCCGCCTGCTCCTGCCCAGCCTGGGCCAGTTCATTGGCGGCTTTCAGCCAGCGCTGGTGATCGACCTTGGCCGGCAACTGATTGGGCGCCTGGATCAGCACCGCAAAATTGCCAGCATTGGTCCAGGACGATTCGAACTCGCTGAAGCTCATCAACTGCCGACGGCTCTTCGCCCCCCGCAACAGCACCGTCCGCTTGTCCCGGTTGTAACCGGCCAGCACCGCATAGCGCGGCTCGGCCCAGAAGGCCGAACCCTCGGTAAAGCGCACCAGCACCGGATACCCCGCCGCCACCTGGGCCAACAAGGCCGGCAGATGATCGTCCAGCGGATACACCAGCATCCCGTACTCCCGCGCCAGCTTCTGCATGTTCTGCTGCAGTTGCGCCTCGGCGCCCGGCAGATGCAGGGGCTTGTCCAGCAGCCCCGGGGTGATGGTTATGCCCTGCTGCGACAGCATGCTGGCCAGGGCACCAGGGCCACTCTGATACAGCTCCCCGCGAAAGAACGGCACGCTGTTGAGCTCCACCCGCTCCGGCAGTCGCTGGATCTCGGGTTGCACATTGCCGGCGCAACCGACCAGACCCAGGACACAGGTAGCAGCCAGCAACACCACGCGAAATCGAGGAAAAACCCGCTCCATCATCACTCTCTATATTCAGACGCCGGGCCGACCCCGCCCTGGCTGAGGGCCCTGATCATAGGGTGCCTTGGAGCGACGGTATAGCGTCAGATAACAGTAAATGGAAATCCATAGAGCGAAGTGTTCGAAGACTCTCGACTATTGGTCAATAGCCTGCAACACAGCGCCGACTAGACTGTCCCTTGGCAAGAGTGTGTGCCCGGACCTGGGCACAAAGGAGGCACAAATGAGCCTGACAACGACGATCCTGATGCTGATCCTGGGCTGGCTGGCGGTTGCCGCCGCGATGCTCTGGGGCGTACTGCGCATCACCCGCCGCCACCATCCTCAGCCCCAGCCACGCAGCGCGGAAAAATCCGCCCGCCGCCACGCCACCGCGCACTGACCAGCCTTTCCCCCGAAAAGCAAACGGCCGCCTGACTCCCGAGAGTACAGACGGCCGTTGTTCCTGCCAGCGAATCAGCCCTGGTGCTGGGCCGCCAACCGCTTCTGCTTGGCCCGGCGGGACAGCATGTTCAAGCTTTCAATGGCCGCCGAGAAGGCCATCGCCGCATACACATACCCCTTGGGCACATGAGCACCGAAACCTTCGGCGATCAGGGTCATGCCGATCATGATCAAGAAGCCCAGGGCCAACATCACCACAGTCGGGTTGTCGTTGATGAACTTGGCCAGCGGTTCGGCGGCCAGCAGCATCACCAGCACCGACACCACCACGGCAATGATCATGATCGGCAAGTGCTCGGTCATGCCCACCGCGGTAATGATGCTGTCGATGGAAAACACCATGTCCAGCAACAGGATCTGGCCGATCGCCGCGGCAAAACCAATGGCCACGCCCGGGGTCTCGGTCTTGGTTTCCTCAGGCTCCGGCACCATGCTGTGGTGAATCTCGGTGGTGGCTTTCCACACCAGGAACAGGCCACCGGCAATCAGGATCATGTCCTTCCAGGAGAAGCTCTGGCCCATCACCTCAATCACCGGCTCGGTGAGCTGGACAATGAAGGCGATGGTGCTGAGCAACGCCAGGCGCAAGAACAGCGCCATGCCGATACCAATGCGCCGCGCCTTGGCCCGATGCTTTTCCGGCAGCTTGTTGGTGAGGATGGAGATAAAGATCAGGTTATCGATGCCAAGCACGATCTCCATCACCACCAGGGTGGCCAGGGCGACCCAGGCAGTAGGGCTGGCAGCGAGCTGTAAAAGGTAATCCATGGGTCAATCCCGACTCGGTTGTAATGAAAGATCAGATTTCCTGGGACGACTCAGGCTTCTTGGCCTCGTCGTCCCGCGGTTTTTCCTTGCCGGTGACGCTCTGCGTGGCATCGCTCAACGCCTGCTCCGCCGCCTTGTGGGTGTCGTCGATGGCCTGCTTGGCGCTCTCGGCCGCTTTATCCAGCACCTGCTGGGCACTTTTTTCCGCCTGCTCGCAACCGCCCAGAGCCAGCATAGACAGGGCCAGCATCGATGCCGCGCCCAAGGTTTTGAATGACATGCCGTATTCCTCGATAGAACGCACGGGGCCCAGTAGCGCCGCGTCGATAGCGAGGCATTCTAAGGAGGTCGATACTTCAGGAAAATTCGTATTTTTTTGGCTTATAATTCGCTTTTCACGAATGATTGGTCGCCATGCTCAACTACCGCCAACTGCACTACTTCTGGGTCGTGGCCAAGACGGGCAGCATCGTCCGCGCCTGCGAGCAGCTCAACCTCACCCCACAAACCATCAGTGGGCAGATCAGCCTGCTGGAGCAGACCTACGGCATCGAGCTGTTCCATCGGGTCGGCCGCCAGCTCGAACTCAGCGAAGCCGGGCGCCAGGCCCTGCCCTATGCCGAGCAGATGTTCCAGCTTGGCGGCGAACTGGAAGCCATGTTCCGCGCCCGCCCCGACGAACAGCAGATCCAGTTCCGCGTCGGCGTGGCCGATGTGGTGCCCAAGTCCATCGTCTACCGCCTGATCGCCCCGACCATGGAACTCAGCGAACCGATCCGCCTCACTTGCCGCGAAGACAAACTGGAACGCCTGCTCGCCGACCTGGCCATCCAGCGCCTGGACCTGGTGATCTCCGACAGCCCCATGCCTTCGCACCTGGACATCAAGGGTTACAGCCAAAAGCTCGGGGAATGCGGCATCAGCTTTTTCGCCACCGAGGAACTGGCACGCCGGCACGGCGCCGACTTCCCCCGCGGCCTGCACGGCGCACCGCTACTGATTCCCGGACAGGAAACCGTGGTTCGCAGCCGCCTGCTGCGCTGGTTTGCCGAGCAACAGCTGCAACCGCGGATCATCGGCGAGTTCGACGACAGCGCCCTGATGCAGGCCTTCGGCCAGTCGGGCAGCGGCATCTTTATTGCCCCCAGCGTGATCGCCGACGAAGTCCGCCAGCAGTACGGCGTGCAGTTGATTGGCCAGACCGACGCCGTGGCCGAATCCTTCTATGCCATTTCGGTGGAGCGTAAGGTCAAGCACCCCGGCATCCTGGCCATCACCGAAGGCGCACGCCGGGAACTGTTCACACCGCTGGCGCACTGATCAGGAAGCGCAGGCCTGTGGCGCCTTGAGCCTCATCAGCAACAGGGCCAGGGCGATGGACAGCAGGATAAAGACCGACGCCGCGAACCCGAGGCTGCCCAGGCCCAGGGTATCGATCACCCGCCCACCCACCAGCGCTCCCAGGCCGATGCCCAGGTTGGCCCCGGCGATATTCAGCGACGCGGCGAACGCCGGCGCCTGCGGTGCCGCCTTGATCAGGCGCACATGGCTGACCAGGAACATCGCCGCCTGGGTCACGCCCCAGACGCCCATGGCCGCGGCCAGCCCCAGGGTCGAATGAATGCTCGGCACCAGTGCAACCATGCCGCCGATCATCAAGCCACAGAACACCATGGAAGCGATCAACGGATGGCGGTCCACCGCCCGACCACCCAGGGAATTGCCGATCAGCCCCACCGCGCCGAAGCCCATCAGGCACCAGCCCACCAGGGTGCCGTCGAAGCCGGCCAAGCGTTCAAGAATATCCGCCAGGTAGGTGTAGGCAGTGAACATGCCGCAAAACACCAGGATCGACAGCAGCACATGCCCCTGCATCAGCGGGCTGCGCAGGATGCGAAACTGCGAACGCAAGCTCGCCTGCTGGTTTTTCGAGGCGGTCCTGGGCAAATACACCCACAGCAGCAAGGCCTTGGCAAAAGCCACCACCGCCAGAATGCCAAAGGCACTGCGCCAGCCCCAGGCATCGGCGATCAGGGTACCCACGGGAATGCCGAACACCGTGGCACAAACGATGCCGAAACCTATCTTGGCAATCGCCCGCCCGGCGTAGTCCGGCCCGACTATATCCACCGCGGTCTCGCTGGCCAGGGCCCAGAACACCGGCAACCCCAGGGCCGGCGCCAGCCGCGCCAGGGACATCACCCAGATATTCGGCGCCAGTGCTGCCAGGGTATTGGCCAGGCCGAACATCACCAGCACCCAGATAAACAGCTGCTTGCGCGGAAAACGCGCGCAATAGGCCGTCAGGAAAGGCCCGAACGCGGCGACGGTGAAGGCGAACAGGGTTACCAGCAAACCCGCCTGGGACACGCTGACCTGCAAGTCGCGGGCGATCGACGGCAACAGGCCGACGATGATGAATTCCGTGGTCAGCACGGTAAAACCCGCGGCCGACAACAGCAGGATGGGCAACAACATGGAAAGCTCCGCAAACAACGACAGCAGCGACAGCCCGAAGGGCCCGCTGACTGGATGGGAAAAGAGGATGGCGGATCTTAACAGAGTGAGCCTGGCTCAGGGCAAACACCGCCTGATGGCGATCGGCAGCGAGTGGCAGATCGTCACATCGACACAGCGAGCCAGGCCTGCTGTGATAAAGTCCGCCCCTGCCAAAAACGGACCCTGGCCCAAGCGCTACACCAGCGCCCGTTGCTTTCCCGGCCATGCCTGCCGCGGCTTGCGCCGGGACCGCTATACGGCCAGGAGCGCCTGTCACGCACTGCACATTAAAAAAACAGAGATACCGCTATGAGCGCCGCACCTCCTTCCTTTTTCCACGCCCTCAAACGCCTGAGCCTGGTGACCCAGATCGTCATCGGCCTGATTGCCGGCATCGCCCTGGCACTGCTGGCGCCCGAGGTGGCGAAATCCACCACCTTTATCGGCAAGGTCTTCGTCTCGGCACTCAAGGCCGTGGCACCGATCCTGGTGTTCGTACTGGTAATGGCCTCGATCGCCAACCACAAGCACGGCCAGGAAACCCATATCCGGCCGATCCTGGTGCTCTACCTGCTGGGCACCTTCGCCGCGGCCGCGGTGGCGGTGATCGCCAGCAGCCTGTTTCCCTCGTCCCTGGTCCTGGCCACCCATGATGTGGCCGTCAGCGCCCCCGGCGGCATCGGCGAAGTGCTGCAGAGCCTGCTGCTGAGCGTGGTGGACAACCCGGTCAGCGCCCTGATGAACGCCAATTTCATCGGCATCCTGGCCTGGGCCATCGGCATGGGCGTAGCCATCCGCCATGCTGGCGAAACCACCCGCACCGTGCTCGACGACCTGTCCAACGGGGTCACCGTCATCGTCCGCGTGGTGATCCGCTTCGCTCCCCTGGGGATCTTCGGCCTAGTGGCCTCGACCCTGGCCACCTCCGGCTTCGACGCCCTGTTCGGCTACCTGCACCTGCTGGCGGTGCTGATCGGCTGCATGCTGTTCGTGGCCCTGGTGATGAACCCGCTGATCGTGTTCTGGAAGATCCGCCGCAACCCCTTCCCGCTGGTCCTGACCTGCCTGCGGGAAAGCGGCATCACCGCCTTCTTCACCCGCAGCTCGGCGGCCAACATCCCGGTCAACCTGGAACTGAGCAAGCGCTTGGGCCTGCATGAAGACACCTACTCGGTGTCCATCCCCCTGGGCGCCACCATCAATATGGCCGGCGCGGCCATCACCATCACCGTGCTGACCCTGGCCGCCGTGCACACCCTGGGCATCGCCGTCGACCTGCCCACCGCCGTGCTGCTCAGCGTGGTGGCGGCCATCTGTGCCTGCGGCGCGTCCGGGGTGGCCGGCGGCTCGCTGCTGCTGATCCCCCTGGCCTGCAGCCTGTTCGGCATTCCCAGCGAGATCGCCATGCAGGTGGTGGCCGTGGGCTTTATCATCGGCGTGCTGCAGGACTCGGCGGAAACCGCGCTGAACTCCTCCACCGACGTGCTGTTCACCGCAGCGGCCTGCATGGCCCAGGAAGGCAAGGCGCAAGCCGCCGCCTGATTCGCGGTCATTAAAAAGCCCGGCCAGGGTCAACCTGGCCGGGCTTTTTTTCAGGCTCGGAAAGCTTAGAACGCGCCCATGTAGTCGCGCTTGCCCACTTCCACACCGTTGTGCCGCAGGATCGCGTAGGTGGTGGTGACGTGGAAGAAGAACTGCGGCAGGCCATAGGTCAGCAGGTAGGACTGGCCACTGAAGCGCTTCTCTTTCGGGGTGCCCGGACGGGTGACGATCTCGATGCCTTCCTTGCCATCGATCTGTGCCGGCTGGATACCGTCGACAAACGCCAGGACCTTGGCGATCAGCGCCTGCAGGTCGGCGAAGCTGGTTTCAGTGTCGTCGTACTTGGGCAGTTCGACCTCGGCCAGGCGTGCCGATACGCCCTTGGCGAAGTCCACGGCGATCTGCACCTGGCGCACCAGCGGGAACATGTCCGGGTACAGGCGCGCCTGCAGCAGCGCATTGGGCTCGATATTCTTCGCCGTGGCATGGGCTTCGGCCTTGTGCAGCACATCGCTCAAGGCATTGAGCATTTGCTTGAAGACAGGAACGGAGGCGGCGTACAGGGAAATGGTCATGACAGTCTCGACAGGCAGGAGGGGAAAACAGCGAACCGCGATTATAGCCACAGCGGCCCGCTTCGGGGCCCTTATCCCGGCGGCCCTTGGCGATAGTGGCTGGGGGCGACGCCGAACCAGCGCTTGAAGCTCTGGGAAAAACTCGACAGGTCGCTGAAGCCCAGGCGTTCGGCAATCTGCGTCAGGCTCAGCCCGGGATTGCCCAGCATCGCCAGGGCCCGGGCGCTGCGCTGGCGGGCCAGCAGCTGGCGATAACTGCTGCCCTCCTCCTGCAACCGCCGCTTCAAGGTGCGCGCACTGGTGTGCAGCAAGCGCGCCATGCCCGGCAAGTCCGGCGGCGCATCGGCGGGCCCTGCGTCCAGGTGCTGCAACACCAGGGCCGCCATGCCCAGATGGGCCTGGCGCCGCTCCAGCAACTGCTGGCACAGCTGTTCGCACATGGCCACCGTCAGCGGGTTGGCCTGGGGCAAGGCGCGAGCCAGGAAGTGCCGGGCAAAGGCCAGGCTGTGGCCATTCGCCCGATACACCGGCGCCAAGCCGAGAATCCCCTGGGTGGCCACAGCCTCCCGGGGTGCGGCGCCACTGCGAGTGAAACCCGCCAGGGAAAAATCCTCGCCGACAATCTCTTGCATCAACACCGCGGCGACGGCCATATCCCGTTGCAGCAGAAATTCTCGCACCCGGGCATCCGCCACCTGGGGCGGATCAAAGGTCAGCACCCCCAGCTCGACCTCCAGCCGATAGCCGATACCGGCGAAGGCATAGGTCAGCGGCAGAAAGCGCAGGGCCAGCCCCAGGGCATCTGCCGCGGTGGCACTGCTGATCAGGCCATAGCCGAACAGCCCGTAGCTGGAAAAGCGATAACGCGCGCCGATCACATAACCCAGGCCCGGGGGATGCCCCAACAGTTGCAGCAGGTTGCTCGCCAGTTGCAGCTCCTGGTCCGCCGCCAGCAGGCTGTCGGGGTTCTGCAACTGCGCCAGGGACAAGCCGCTGCCGGCCAGCAGGCGCGCCGTGGACAAGCCCCGCTCACGGCCAAAGTTCAGCAATAGCAGGGCACTGGCGGGCCCGCGAGTGAATGACTGGACGCTCATGGACGGGTTCATCAAGCAGCTGATTTGGCCCAAATACTAAAGCACTTGTCCCGTTGCAGCATGGGCTCCACCACAGATTGTTCGCATGCTTCACTGAACGGGGCTGCAACCCAGCACACAAGGAAGTGGCCCCGGGTGCTTCAACCCCGCGCCGCACAACAATAACAACGAGGTCGTCATGCCCGAATTCACCGCAACGGAAAACCTGCAATCCAGTTCCACCGCGCCCATGGAGGCAATCATCATCGGCAGCGGCTTTGGCGGCCTGGGCATGGCCATCGCCTTGCGCAAGGCCCATGTCAGCCGCTTGCTGATCCTGGAAAAAGCCCAGGACGTCGGCGGCGTCTGGCGCGACAACCGCTACCCCGGCGCCGCCTGCGACGTGCCTTCCCATCTGTATTCGTTCTCCTTCGAGCCCAATCCCTACTGGTCCCGAGCATTCGCCCCCCAGGCGGAAATCCATGCCTACTTGCAGCACTGCGCCCGCGCCTACGACCTGCTGCGGCATATCCGCTTCGGCACTGAAGTGCGCCATGCCGTCTTCGATGAAACCCACGGCCTCTGGCGCGTGACCTGCAACGACGGCCAGGAACATGTCGCCCGCCTGCTGATCAGCGCCACCGGCCAGCTGAGCCGCCCGGCCCTGCCGGACCTGCCCGGCATGCACGACTTTAAGGGGCGGGTGTTCCACTCGGCCACCTGGGACCACGACTATCCCCTGGCCAATAAACGGGTGGCGGTGATCGGCACCGGCGCCTCGGCCATCCAGTTCGTTCCGGAAATCGCCGACCAGGTGGCCCAGCTCAAGGTCTTCCAGCGCTCGCCGGCCTACATCATGCCCAAGGCCGATCGCCCCTACAGCGCCAGGGAACAGCAGCGTTTCCTCCAGCATCCGTGGCGGATGAAGCTGTTGCGCGCCGCCCACTACCTGCATTTCGAATCCCGCGCCCTGGGCTTCACCCGCCTCAAGGGGCTGACCAAATGGGTGGTCGGCAAACCCTTCCGCACACTGCTGGAAAGCTCCGTGGCCGACCCCGAGCTGCGCCGGCAAATGACCCCCGACTACCCCATCGGCTGCAAGCGCATCCTGCTCTCCAACGACTACCTCAAGACCTTCGCCAAGCCCCATGTCGAGCTGCTGACCCAGGGCATCCGGCGCATCACCGCGCAGGGCATCGAAACCCTCGACGGCCGCCAGCATGAGCTCGATGCCATCATCTACGGCACCGGTTTCGCCGCCACCGAGTTCCTCGCGCCCATGCGCATCAGCGGCCGTAACGGGGTGGAGCTCAATCAGCTCTGGCAACAGGGCGCCGCGGCCTTCCAGGGCCTGAGCGTGCCCGGCTTTCCGAATTTCTTCATGCTCTACGGGCCCAACACCAACCTGGGCCACAACTCGATCATCCATATGCTCGAAAGCCAGTTCGCCCACATCATCAAGGCCCGCCGGGCACTGCTGGACAGCGGCGCACGCACCCTGGAAGTGGACGCCAACCTGCATCAGCGCTTTCAGCGGGGCATCCAGCGGCGCCTGGCCACCTCGGTATGGAGCGGTTGCAAGAGCTGGTATGTCGACAGCCAGGGCCACAACAGCACCAACTGGCCGGGCTTTACCTGGACCTACCGGCTGCTGACTCGCTACGCCGCGCTGCCGGCCTATCGCTTCGCCAGCCCCCTGGCGGATGCGCCCTCGCCCGCCGCCGGGCAACAGGTGGCAGCCCCCCGGGACTGGCTGGAGCGCGCTAATGCGGCCTTTCTGCGGCTGTTCCTGCGCCTGAGCTTCCGCGCCCTGATCGGCCCGCCACGCAGCCTGCCCACCCAGCGCCAACTGGTCGCCGGCCTGTCCTGGCTGATGCCCGGGTGTGGCGGCGTGCAACGTCGGCGCAGCCTGCTGGGCCAACTGCCCGTGGAAATCATCGAGCCCCGCCAGAGCACTTCGGACGCGGTGATCCTCTACCTGCACGGCGGCGCCTTCTGCCTGGGCAGCCCCCACAGCCACGCCAGCATCACCCGCCGCCTGGCCCGGGACAGCGGCTGCACGGTCTGGGTGCCGGACTACCGCCTGGCGCCGGAACACCCTTACCCCGCCGCCCTGGACGACTGCCTGGCCTGCTACGAGGCGATCCGCGCCCAGGGCTGCCCGGCGCAGCGTGTGCTGATCGCCGGCGACTCCGCCGGTGGCGCCCTGGTGCTGGAGCTGGCCCTGGCCCTCAAGGCCCTCGGTGCCGAGCCCGCCGCCGGGTTGATGCTGTTGTCGCCGGTAACTGATCCCGAACTGAACGGTGCCAGCCTGCAGACACGGCGCAACGCCGATCCGATGATCCGCCGCGACTGGCTGCAACAGGCCTTCGCCGCCTACGCCCCGCCCGCCTCGGCCCACCGCCCGCTGCACGCCGATCTGCGTGGGCTGCCGCCAATGCTGATCCAGGTCGGCGATCAGGAGCTGCTGCTGTCCGACGCCTGCCGCCTGGCCGAGCGCGCCAGGCAATGCGCCGTGCCCTGTCGGTTGGAAATCCATGCCGAGCGCTGGCATGTGTTCCAGCTCCAGGCTTTCTACCTGCGCTCGGCGCGCACCGCCCTGGCCGACCTGGCGCGGTTTGCCCGGCAATGCCTGGAAAGCGCCGCCCACTCCAAGCCCAGTGTCGAGCCGCAAGCGGCCGAACCGGCGCCCAGCGAGCCGGTGGCCGGTTGAACAGCCGGCGCGCCGCGGCCGATCGGCGGCGCGCCCAATCAAGTTCCGATGGCCAGAAGCGCCTTCTACAGGTAAAACAGAGCCCCTCGAAGCCGGCCGCCCCGGTCACGCTACGCCTGAAGCTGCGTGACTAGGGCCGTTGCCCGGCTTCCTCTCCATCAGTGACCAAGGGACCAGCACTTATGAACAGCGACGACGCGAACGCCAGCGCAGCACTGCAACTGAGCAGCACCGACATCCGCATCCTGGGTTCGTTGATCGAAAAGCAGGCCACCAGCCCGGAAACCTATCCCCTGACCCTCAATGCGCTGGTGATCGCCTGTAACCAGAAAACCAGCCGCGAGCCAGTGATGAACCTGACCCAAGGCCAGGTTGGGCAAAGCCTGCGCGCCCTCGAGGCCCAGGGTTTCACCCGGCTGGTGATGGGCAGCCGCGCCGATCGCTGGGAGCAGCGCCTGGACAAGGCCCTGGAACTGGTGCCGGCGCAATTGATTCTCTGCGGCCTGATGTTCCTGCGGGGCCCGCAGACCATCAACGAGCTGCTGACCCGCAGCGGCCGCATGCATGATTTCGAAGACAGCGAACAGGTGCTGCACCAGCTCGAACGCCTGATCGCCCGGGGCCTGGCCCTGCACCTGCCACGCCAGGCCGGCCAGCGCGAAGACCGCTACACCCACGCCCTGGGCGACCCGGCGGATATCGAAGCGATACTCGCCGCCCGCGGCAACCCAGCGGAGCGCAGCAGCAGCGGCGGCGCTGTTTCGGTGGAGCGCATCGAAGAACTGGAAGCACGGATCGCCGCCCTGGAAGAGCGCCTGGCCCGCCTCGAAGGCTAAGGGAAACGCAACCTCTGTAGCCGCCCGCAGCGGCTACAGCACTGGCCGTTCAGCCCCGGGCGAAGGCCACGGCCTGCTGGAACTGCTCGGCGCTGGGACGCACCCCGGTGTAGAGCACGAATTGCTCCAGGGCCTGCAAGGCAATCACCTCAAGGCCAGTGATCACCTGTTTGCCCTCGGCCCGGGCGCGCAGTATCAGGGGCGTCTCGGCCGGCACCGCCACCACATCGAATACCCGCTCTGCCGCCGCAATCGCCTCGACGCAGAACGCCAGTTGCTCGGCTTCCGGCCCGCCGCTCATGCCAATGGGCGTGACGTTGATCAGCATCTGCGGGCGCCACTCCCCCAGCTCCGCCTGCCACCCATAACCCAGGGAATCGGCCAGGGCGCTTCCGGCCCGTTGATTGCGCGCCACTATCACGCCCCGGGCATACCCGCCGTCGCGCAAGGCGCTGGCCACCGCCTTGGCCATGCCGCCGCTGCCACGCAGGGCGAAGCTCGTATCACGCGGTACCCGGTGCTCGGCCAGCAACTGTGCCACCGCCATGTAGTCGGTGTTGTAGGCCTTCAGGTGGCCGTTGGTGTTGACGATGGTGTTGATCGAATCGATGGCCCGGGCCGAAGCGTCCAACTCATCCACCAGGGCGATGCACGCCTCCTTGAACGGCATCGACACCCCGCAACCGCGAATCCCCAGGGCCCGTATGCCCTGCACCGCACCGGGCAGGTCCTGGCTGCTGAAGGCCTTGTAGTAAAAATTCAGCCCCAGTTGCTCATACAGGTGGTTGTGAAAGCGCAGGCCGAAATTCCCCGGACGCCCAGACAGCGACATGCACAGCTGGGTGTCTTTATTGGGGTTCATTTGCATGTGGTGTTCCTCGCTGGGGACTTTCGGATAGACGGGATTGGTCAGCCGTAGCGCTGTGCCTGATCATATCGACGCTTGTTCGCGGGCCTCTGCCCACCGCCCAGGGATGACGGTAAAGAAGCCGGTACAGACCTTACACAATATTTACTCAACGACTGTGCAGATTTCACCCATTGTGCTGTCTCAGTAGTATCCCCGCGTCAGTTCTTGAGTCTGGTGCAGACCATAAACGCAGGGTTGAACCGAGGAAGAATCATGATCTCCAAAATCCCCAAGATTGCCTTGCTTGTTGGTGCTCTGGCGGTGGCCGGCCAGGCGTCGGCCCATGGCGGCGGCTGGGTCGGCCCTGCGGCCCTGGGCGCGGTTGTCGGTGCGGCCGTAGTGGGTTCGGTGGTCGCCAACCAGGAGCGCCCGGTCTACGTGCAGCAGGCACCGGTGTATGTGCAGCCGCAGCCGGTGTATGCCGCGCCGCCGCCTCCGGTCTACTACCAGCCGGCGCCGGTCTATGTGCAGCAACCTATCTACTACCGCCCGGCGCCGGTGTACTACGGCCCGCCCCGTGGCTACTACGGCCACCCGCATTACTACTACGGCCCCGGCCGCTGGTAACCGACAGCAACCCCACAGGCCCCGCCCCACCAGCGGGGCCTGTTGCATTCTGCCATCACCCGACTATCTGAATAATTCTGCGCGATGTCGCTGCTGGAACAGTATTTGCGTTCAAATTCGCCAATAGTGTGCCGGTCTCACCAGCGCTCCGGGCGACATGGGACGGTCACCTTTGTGTCATTCAAGGACTGCAAGATCGATCCAGTCCGCGCGCCACAGGCCCATTACAACAAGGACGAAGCCATGCCCACACAAAACCCGCACCGTGTCGCCGGCCGCTGCACCTCCAGCCGGGTGTACGACGCCCTCACCGAACTCAAGCACCTGGAAGGCCACCGCAGCGCCAAGTTCCTCTCGCTGCTGGCGGAAAACCTGGTGCGCAAGGGCCTGCTCAACGAGCATGAAGTACTGCACATGCTCGACCAGGTGGTGGACTGAACGCCCCGGACACCGGCCACTGGGGCTTTGTGCAACAGACATAGATCCAGATCAATGAATCTTGTGCGGCACTGCCCTACCCTCGCGACCTTTTGCGATCGACAGGCCCATGACCCTCCTCGCCAAACCCGAACTCCTGGCCCCCGCCGGCACCCTGAAGAACATGCGCTACGCCTTCGCCTACGGCGCCGACGCGGTGTATGCCGGCCAGCCGCGCTACAGCCTGCGGGTGCGCAACAACGAATTCGACCACGCCAACCTGGCGCTCGGCATCCGCGAGGCCCAGGCCCAGGGCAAGCGCTTCTATGTGGTGGTCAACATCGCCCCGCACAACGCCAAGCTCAAGACCTTCCTCAAGGACCTGGCGCCGGTGATCGAGATGGCCCCGGACGCGCTGATCATGTCCGACCCGGGCTTGATCATGCTGGTGCGCAAGCACTTCCCGCAGATGCCGATCCATCTTTCGGTGCAGGCCAACACGGTGAACTGGGCCAGCGTCGAGTTCTGGCAGCAGCAAGGCGTGTGCCGGGTGATCCTGTCCCGCGAACTGTCCCTGGAAGAGATCGAGGAAATCCGCCAGCAAGTGCCGGCCATGGAGCTGGAGGTCTTTGTCCACGGCGCCCTGTGCATGGCCTATTCCGGGCGCTGCCTGCTCTCGGGCTACATGAACAAGCGCGACGCCAACCAGGGCACCTGCACCAATGCCTGCCGCTGGAAGTACAAGGCCGAGGCAGCCACCGAGAACAACCTCGGGGAGATCGTCCAGAGCTTCGAACCGGAGCCGACCCTGGGCCTGGGCGCGCCGACCAACCAGGTGTTCCTGCTGCAGGAAGCCAACCGCCCGGACGAGCTGATGCCGGCCTTCGAGGACGAGCACGGCACCTACATCATGAACGCCAAGGACCTGCGCGCGGTGCAGCACGTGGAGCGCCTGACCCGCATGGGCGTGCATTCGCTGAAGATCGAGGGCCGTACAAAATCCCACTTCTACTGCGCCCGCACCACCCAGGTGTATCGCCGGGCCATCGATGATGCCGCCGCCGGGCGCGAGTTCGACCGCAGCCTGATGAGCGACCTGGAGTCCCTGGCCCAGCGCGGCTACACCGAGGGTTTCCTGCGCCGCCACGTGCACGATGAATATCAGAACTACCAGAACGGCAGCTCGGTGTCGGAGCGCCAGCAGTTCGTTGGCGAACTCACCGGCGAGCGGCGCGACCGCCTGGCCGAGGTCAAGGTGAAGAACCGCTTTGCCCTGGGCGATCACATGGAGTTGATGACCCCCAAGGGCAACTTCCAGTTCGACCTGCAGCAGCTGCACAACGCCCAGGGCCAGAACATCGAAGTCGCCCCGGGGGATGGCCACACCGTGTACCTGCCGATCCCCGACCAGGTGGACCTGCGCTTCGGCCTGCTGATGCGCGATATCAGCGCCTGAGGCCGCGGCTCGCCGCGGCCGGGACATGCATCAGATCCGGAACTGTCCCACTAGACGACCCAGGCGCTGGCCCAGGTCCGCCAGGCTGCGGGAAGTCTGGGCGCCGCGCTGGGTTTCGTCGGCCACACTGTCCACCGCCACGGCGATCTGGTGCACGCTGCGGTTGATCTCCTCGGCCACGGCCGTCTGCTCCTCGGCGGCGCTGGCAATCTGCGCGTTCATCGAATTGATGGTGCCAATCAGCTGGGCCATGGTGTCCAGCGACGCCCCGGCCTGATTGGCCTGGCTCGAGGTGCCGTCGCCGGCATCGCTGGAGCGGCGCATGGCGTCCACCGCCACCCGGGTGCCCTGCTGCAGGCGATCGATCATGCCCTGGATTTCCTGGGTGCTCTGCTGGGTCCGACTGGCCAGGGCCCGCACCTCATCGGCGACCACGGCAAAACCGCGCCCGGCCTCACCGGCCCGGGCCGCCTCGATGGCGGCGTTGAGGGCCAAGAGGTTGGTCTGCTCGGCGATGGAACGAATCACATCCAGCACGCTGACGATCGACGCCACGTCCTGCTGCAGGCTGTCCAGTGAAGTGCCGCTGTTGCGAATGTCGCCCACCAGCGCATGGATCTGCTGGATGCTGCCATCCACCACCCGCTTGGCCGCCTGGCCTTCCTCATCGGTCTGCTGCGCCGCCACCGCTGCGCCCTGGGCGCTGCGGGCCACTTCCTGGGCCGCCGAAGACATTTCGTTGATCGCAGTGGCCACCTGATCGGTCTCGTGGCGCTGGCGCTCCATGGCCTGCTCCGAACGATGGGCCTGGTCGGACACCTGGGTCACCAACTCAGTGAGCTGCCCAGTCATCTCGGTGATCTGCCGCACCAGGCCATGGATCTTGTCGACGAAGCGGTTGAAGGAGGCGGCCAGGTCCCCCAGCTCGTCCTGGCTGGTAATCGCCAGGCGCCGGGTCAGGTCGCCTTCGCCGGCGGCAATATCGTCGAGGTTGGCCTTCATCAGGTTCAGCGGCCGCAGCATGGCGTTGGCCACCAGCATGCCCAGGGCGGCGATCACCACCAGCAGCACCGCGGCGATCCCGAGAATGCTCAGCACCATGCCTTCCATGCGCTGGTTGACGCTGGCCTCCACCGCCGCCACCTGGGCGTCGATGCCGTCGAGATTGACCGAGGTGCCCAGCACCATGTCCCACTTGGGCAGGTATTCGGTGTAGCCGAGCTTGGGTACCAGCACATCGCTGCCCGGCTGGGTCGAGCTGTACTGCACGTAGTGGCTGCCGTCCTTGCCCACCCGCACCAGCTCGCGGTTGACGTACACGCCATTGGGGTCGCGGTTGTCCTTGAAGCTCTTGCCCACGCCATCCGCGCTGTTGCCCTTGAACAGGCGCACGGTCTCGGAGTCGTAGCCGAAGAAGTAGCCGTCTTTGCCGTAAGTGATGTTCGACAGCAGCTTGACCACCTCGGCCCGGGCCGCTTGATCCCCGGACGCGGCAGCGTCGTACAGCGGCTTGACGGTGCTCAGGGCCACCTCGACATAGCTCTGCAGCGTGGCCTTGGCCTCGCCCATCAGGCGCTGGCGGGTTTCCTCGACTTCCTTCTGCGCCTGCTGGCGCAGCATGAACACCGTACTCAGGCTGATCACCAGAGCAAACAGCAGTACCGGGAGTACCGCCAGGGACAAAACTTTGGCCTTCAGGCTCAAGCGCATAGTGGGCTCACTCGTGTTTTTTATTGGCGTGATAACCGCGTTAACGGCACGCCAATACAAAAGTTGAGCCCCGCCCTGCCCGGGCTATCAAAGCACCATGGCAGCCACCCAGCCAAAGGCCAGCAGCGGCAGGTTGTAATGCAGGAAGGTGGGCACCACGGTGTCCCAGATATGGTGATGCTGGCCGTCGACGTTCAAGCCCGAGGTCGGCCCCAGGGTCGAGTCCGAGGCTGGCGAACCGGCATCGCCCAAGGCCCCGGCTGTGCCGACGATGCAGACGATGGCCAGCGGGCTGAAGCCCAGTTGCACGCACAAAGGCACGAAGATCGCCGCGAGGATCGGCACCGTGGAAAACGACGAACCGATGCCCATGGTCACCAGCAGGCCCACCAGCAGCATCAGCAGCGCACCCACGCCCTTGCTGTGGCCGATCCAGGCGGCCGAAGCCTCCACCAGGCTCTTCACCTCGCCAGTGGCCTTCATCACTTCGGCAAAACCCGAGGCAGCGATCATGATGAAGCCAATCATCGCCATCATCTTCATGCCTTCGGTGAACAGCTCGTCGGTCTCGCGCCAGCGCACGATGCCCGACAGCGAGAAGATCAGAAAGCCGCACAGGGCGCCGATAATCATCGAGTCCAGCAGCAGCTGGATCACGAACGCGGCAATGATCGCAGCCGCCGCTACCAGCAAGGTCCGCGGGTTGTACTGCACCGCCACCTGCTCGACCTTCTCGATCCGCTCCAGGTCATAGACACGCTTCTTGCGATAACTGACAAAAGCCAGCAGCAAGCCACAGAGCATGCCCAGTGCCGGGATGCCCATGGCATGGGTGACGTTGATCTGACTGACGTCAACGCCGCTGCGGGCGACGTTGGCCAGCAAGATCTCATTGAGGAAGATATTGCCGAAGCCCACCGGCAGGAACATGTAAGGCGTGATCAGGCCGAAGGTGATCACGCAGGCGATCAGCCGGCGATCCAGCTGCAGCTTGGTCAGCACATACAGCAACGGCGGCACCAGCAGCGGAATAAAGGCAATGTGGATCGGCAGGATATTCTGCGAAGCGATCGCCACCACCCACAGCAGGCCCATCAGCAGCCATTTGACCTGGCCGCCGCCGTTGGCGTCCTGGCGGTCCACCAGCAGCAGGATCCTGTCCGCCAGGGCATGGGCCAGGCCGGATTTGGCAATCGCCACGGCAAAGGCGCCGAGCAACGCATAAGACAAGGCCACCGTGGCGCCGCCGCCCAAGCCACTATTGAAGGCCTTGAGCGTGGCCTCGATCCCCAGGCCGCCGGTCAACCCGCCCACCAGCGCACCAATGATCAGGGCGATCACCACATGCACACGGGACAGGCTGAGCACCAGCATCACGCCAACCGCGGCAATTACTGCGTTAATCATCGTTACCTCATTACAGTGCCGGCAAAAACCGGGCAAAAGCCTGTGACCGACCGGAAGGCAGCGGGCTGCCGACATCGAATGGAAATTGGGTCTTATTAGAGGGCGCGCACTTTGCAGCAGCACGCCCGGCTTGTCAAAACCAACACCCCATCAACTCCCATCAACACCTGTAGGAGCGAGCTTGCTCGCGATGCTCTCTGAGACCGCCACCCCCTCCCAGAAAATCGAACGCGCGTTTAAAGATTACCGTTCGTCGGCCGCTACAGTGCAAAGTCTCAGATATTTATCGAATAAAGGACGCCTCCATGTCGCTCAGACAACTTTCCATCCAATGGAAGATCACCTTGCTGGCCGGGCTCTGCCTGTTGGCCATCGTGTCGCTGTTGGTGGGACTTTCGCTGTATCGCATGGAGCACAGCTCCGAATTGGTGAAAACCTCGAGCATGGAGATGCTCAATGAAGCCGCCCAGGCGCGGATCGAGGCCCAGGGCGAAGTCCAGGCCCTGGGCATTCGCCAGCAGTTCATGGACGCCTATCAATACGGCCACGGTTTCTCGCGCCAGGTGCTGTTCCTGCGCGAACAGGCCGAGAAACGCTTCCTCGACGCCTTCGACCTGCGTGAAGACCTGACCCGCCAGGTCAAGTCGGCGCTGCAGGCCAACCCCGACCTGCTGGGCCTGTCCCTGGTGTTCGAAGCCAACGCCCTGGATGGCAAGGACGAGCTGTTCAGCGGCCAGGCCGAGCTGGGCAGCAATGAAAAGGGCCGCTTCGCCCTGTACTGGTCGCAACCCACCCCGGGCAAGCTGACCTCCATGTCGCTGCCGGAAAGCGATATGAGCGACACCCGCAGCGGCCCCAGCGGCCAGCCGGCCAACGCCTGGTTCACCTGCCCGCGCAGCACCCTCAAGCCCTGCGTGATCGAACCCTACTTCTATGACATCGACGGCCAGCAAGTGCTGATGACCAGCATCGTCTTCCCGCTGCTGGTGAACGGCAAGGTGATCGCCTCACTGTCGGTGGACATCAACCTCAACAGCCTCCAGGCCGTCAGCCGCAATGCCAGCCAGAAGCTCTACGCCGGCCAGACCAGCGTCAGCATCCTCAGCCCGGTGGGCCTGCTGGCCGGCTACAGCCCGGATGCCGGCAAGCTCAGCCAGCGCCTGGACAGCGTCGACAGCCTCAACGGCGCCGAACTGATCCGCAAGTTGGCCAACGGCAGCCAGACCCAGAGCCTGCACGACAACAACCGGCTCAAGGTGCTGGCGCCCTTCACCCCGATTCCCGGCGGCAACAACTGGGGCGTGCTGCTCGACGTTCCGGAAAAGGTCCTGGTGGGCCCGGCCGAAGCCTTGAAAAGCGAGCTGGACGCCAGCAACAGCAGCGGCACCCTGATCGAGCTGAGCCTGGGCCTGCTGGCCGCGGTGGTCGGCCTGCTGCTGGTGTGGCTGATGGCCCGCAGCGTGACCCGGCCGATCCTCGGCGTGGCCCATATGCTCGAAGACATCGCCAGCGGCGAAGGCGACCTGACCCGGCGCCTGGCCTACGACAAGAAGGACGAGCTGGGGCAACTGGCCGGCTGGTTCAACCGTTTCCTCGACAAGCTGCAACCGATCATTGCCGAAGTGAAACGCTCGGTGCAGGACGCCCGCGGCACCGCCGACCAGTCCTCGGCCATCGCCAACCAGACCAGCGCCGGCATGGAGCAGCAGTATCGCCAGGTGGACCAGGTGGCCACCGCCTCCCATGAGATGAGCGCCACCGCCCAGGACGTGGCCCGCAGCGCCGCCCAGGCGGCCCAGGCCGCGCGCGATGCCGACCAGGCCACGCAACAGGGCCTGGGGGTGATCGATCGCACCACCCGCAGCATCGACCAACTGGCCGCCGACATGAGCACCGCGATGAATCAGGTCGAAGGCCTGGCGGCCAACAGCGAGCAGATCGGCTCGGTGCTGGAAGTGATCCGCTCGATCGCCGAGCAGACCAACCTCCTGGCCCTGAACGCCGCCATCGAAGCCGCCCGCGCCGGGGAAGCCGGGCGCGGCTTCGCCGTGGTGGCCGACGAGGTGCGCAACCTGGCCCAGCGCACCCAGGAATCGGTGGAAGAAACCCGCCAGGTGATCGAGCAACTGCAAAACGGCACTCGGGAAGTGGTCGGCTCCATGCACAGCAGCCATCAACATGCCCAGGGCAGCGTCGAACAGGTGGGCCAGGCGGTGACCGCCCTGCGCCAGATCGGCGACGCCGTGACGGTGATCAGCGACATGAACCTGCAGATCGCCAGCGCCGCCGAACAGCAGAGCGCGGTGGCCGAAGAGATCAACAGCAATGTGGCGACCATTCGCGATGTCACCGAATCGCTGTCGGAGCAGGCCAATGAATCGGCGCGGGTCAGCCAGTCCCTCAACAGCCTGGCCAACCAGCAGCAGAGCCTGATGGACCAGTTCCGCGTCTGAGCCGTGGCACAGCAAGCGCAGCCAAGCTGGTGGCGAGGGAGCTTGCTCCCGCGGGGCCCGAAAACGGCCCCCCCCGTCACCCCAGCAGCACACTCAGCGCCCGGGCAGCTCGATCTGCACCCGCAAGCCGCCCAGGTCGCTGTCCAGCAAACTCAAGCGCCCGCCCCAGGCCTCGACTATGTCGCGCACTATGCCCAGGCCCAGGCCGTGGCCATGGGTCTGCTCATCCAGCCTCGTGCCACGGCTGAACACCTGGTCGCGGCGCTCCGGGGGAATGCCCGGGCCATCGTCGTCCACCGCCAGCACAAAACCTTGGGCCCGCTCCTCGACGCTCAAGCGCACCTCGGCATCCGCCCATTTGCAGGCGTTGTCCAGCAGGTTGCCCAGCAGTTCCAGCAAGTCTTCCCGGTCCCAGGGCAGGCGCAGCCCGGGCACGGCCCGCGCGCTCAGGTGCAGATGCTCGCCATGGATCATGTTCAGGGTCGCCAGCAGCCCCGGCAGCTCGGCGTCGCAATCGAACAGCGCGCCCGGCAAGGCATCCCCCGCCAGCCGCGCACGATTGAGCTCGCGATTGAGCCGTTGCTGCACCTGCTCCAACTGTTCCTCAAGTATCCGCCGCACCTCGGGCAGGGCCTTAAGCCTCGGCCCGGAGGCCAGGCTCAGCAGCACCGCCAGCGGCGTCTTCAGCGCATGCCCGAGGTTACCCAGGGCGTTGCGCGAACGCTTGAGGCTGTCTTCGGTATGGGTCAGCAGATGGTTGATCTGTGCCACCAGGGGCTCCAGTTCCTGGGGCACCTGGGTGTCCAGCTGCGAGCGCTGGCCCTGCTGCAATTGGGCGATCTGCTCGCGAGCGGCTTCCAGCGGGCGCAAGGCGCGGCGCACGGTCAGGCGTTGCAGCAGCAGAATCAGCAACAACCCCGCCAGCCCCAGGCCCAGGCCGATCTGCCGCAGGCGCTGGAAACTCTCGCGCACCGGGCTGTAGTCCTGGGCCACGCTGATGGCGATCGACTGCCCCAGGCGCTTGTAGTCGCTGCGCAGCACCAGCAGTTGCTGGCCTTCCGGCCCCAGTTGCAGGCCGCTCTGCAGGCCGGCGCGCTCCAGTTGTGGCAGTTCCTGGTCCCACAGCGAACGGGAACGCCAGTGCACATCGGCAAAATCGATACGGAAGTAATGCCCGGAAAAGGGCCGCTGATAGGCCGGCGACAGCCGGCGTTCATCCAGTTGCAAACCCTGGGGCCCGCGTACCAGGGCCAGCAGCAGGTTCTCGCTGTCGTTGCGCAGGCCGGCCTCCAGGTAACGTTGCAGGCCCACTTCGAACAACCACAGGCTGGTTTGCGCCAGCACCAGGCCGACCACCACCAGCACCGTCACCAGGCCCAGGCTCAAACGCCGCTGGATCGACCTCACGCGCTCGCCCCGCCGAACAGGTAGCCCTGGCCGCGACGGGTTTCGATCACCTCACGCCCGAGCTTGCGCCGCAGATGGTTGACGTGGACTTCCAGCACATTGGAATCGCGTTCGGTCTCACCGTCATACAGGTGCTCGGCCAGGTGGCTTTTGGAGAGGATCTGCTGCGGGTGCAGCATGAAGTAGCGCAGCAAACGGAACTCGGCGGCGGTCAGTTGCACGTCCTGGCCATCGCGGAGCACGCACTGGCGGCTTTCGTCCAGCTGCAGCCCGGCGGCTTCCAGGGTCTGCTGGTTGGCCTGGCCATGGGCGCGGCGCAACAACGCCTGGACCCGCAAATGCAGCTCTTCTGGATGAAAGGGCTTGCTCAGGTAATCGTCGGCGCCGGCCTTCAGTCCCTCGATGCGCTCGGCCCAGGAACCCCGCGCGGTGAGCACCAGCACCGGGGTCGCCAGGCCACCGGCACGCCACTGGCGCAGCACCTCGAGGCCCGGCACGCCGGGCAGGCCCAGGTCGAGAATGATCAGGTCATAGGGTTCGCTGGCGCCCTGGTACAGGGCATCGCGGCCGTCGGCCAGCCAGTCCACGGCGTAACCCTGGCGCTTCAGGCCGTCGAGTAACTCGTCGGCCAGGGGTACATGATCTTCCACCACAAGCAGGCGCATCAGTCGTCTTCCTCGTCTTTCAACAGGCGCCCGGTGGCGGCGTCCAGGTCCAGTTCGCGAACCACGCCGTCCGGGGTCAACAGCTCGACCTCGTAAATATACACATCGTGTTTTTCCTCAAGCTCGGCCTCCAGCAGCTTGGCCCCCGGGTAGCGGTCCAGGGCCTGCTTGAGCAGTTGCTCCAGGGGCAGAATCACCCCCTGCTGGCGCAGGCGCAGGGCCTCGTCCTGGTCCAGATCGCGGGCATGGGCCAGGGAGCACAGCAGCAACAGCCCCAGGGCCGCGCGACGACCGATACGCGAAGTCGAGTTCATTAAGTGTCCTGATGATCCTTGAGTACCTGGCCGCTCACCGCGTCCAGTTCCAGGTCCCACTCCAGGCCCTCGGGGTCGCGCAACTCGACCTGGTAGATGTACTTGCCGTACTCCTGTTCCAGCTCGGTTTCGCTGATGCTCGCCCCAGGATGCCGGGACAGGGCCGTGGCATTGAGTTTTTCGAAGGACACAATGGTACCAGCGTCGCGCAACCGCAGGGCTTCGTCGGGGCCCAGGTCGCGGGCGTGGGCCAGGCTGGCGGTGAGGGTGACCAGGGCGGCACTCAACAGCAGGGTGAAGGTCTTCATGGCAGGTCTCCGGAATCAATGGCCAAAGGCCGATGGCGCCGACAATAACCAAGGCAACTTAATTGAAACTGAATGGCCACAGGGCCTGACAGAAGTTTCACTCGGCCCGCAGCCCGCGGGTTCTCTATACTGCCCGGCTGATTCGACAGTGAGCCCGGTATGACCGCCATCCATATCAAGTTTCCCGCCCTGACCCTCAAGGCCGGCCCTCGCGCCCTGGCGCGCATCCGCCGGCAAGGGCTGCAGGCCAGCGAAGTCGGCACCTTGCCCGGTGCTGCCGGCGGGCCCAAGGCGCTGGGCATCCAGGGCCTGGACCTGGCGCTGTTCGGCGAATGGCTGCCCGCCGCGCCCCGGGAACGCTCGCTGATCGGCGCCTCGGTGGGCTCCTGGCGCTTCGCCAGCGCCTGCCTGCCGGACGCAGCCGAAGGCATCCGTCGCCTGGGCCAGCTGTACAACGCCCAGAGCTTCGCCAAGGGCGTGAGCATGGCGCAGATCAGCCAGAGCTCGCAGCGCATGCTCGACGAGCTGCTGGATGGCCGCGATGCGTCGATCCTCGACAACCCCCATTACCGGCTGAACATCATGGTGGTCAAAAGCCACGGCCTGCTCGCCGACGATCATCGCGGGCGCCTGGGGCTGGGCCTGGGCTCGGTGATCGCCGACAACCTGCGGGGCCGCGCCCGGCTGTCCCGGCATTTCGAGCGCCTGGTGCTGCACGACCCGCGCCTGGCGCCGCCGCTGCAGGCCCTGGAAGACTTTCCCTCGCGCTTCGTGCCCCTGGATCGCGGCAACCTGCGCCAGGCCTTGCTGGCCTCGGGCTCGATCCCCATGGTGATGCAGGGCGTGCGCGAACTGCCCGGTGCCGGCACTGGCACCTTCCGCGATGGCGGCCTGCTGGACTACCACCTGGACCTGCCCTACAGCGGCAGCGATATCGTGCTCTACCCGCACTTCACCGACCGAGTGATCCCCGGCTGGTTCGACAAGACCCTGCCCTGGCGCCGGGCCAGCCCCGAGCGCCTGCGGGATGTCCTGCTGCTGGCGCCATCGCGGGAATACCTGGCGCGCCTGCCCTACGGCAAACTGCCGGACCGCAACGACTTCAAGCGCTTTATGGGCGACGACGCCAGCCGACAGAAATACTGGCGCAGCGCCATGGACGAAAGCCGGCGCCTGGGTGACGAGTTTCTCGAACTGGCGGCGCAGAACCGCCTGGGCGAACGCCTGCAAAGCCTCTAAGAGAAGGCCCAGGGCTGCGGACTGACCCTTTAGTCAGGGTTTTTCCGCAGGCCGCAGGCCAAGCTGATAAACTCGCCGCCTGCCTCGAACCGCACCTGGCGATTACCCTCTGACAGAGCTGACCGACACCGTGGAAATCTTCAAAGAATTTACCTTCGAATCCGCCCACCGCCTGCCCTTCGTGCCCGAAGGCCACAAGTGCGGCCGCCTGCATGGCCACTCTTTCAAGGTGGCGATCCACCTGAGTGGCGAAATCGATGCGCACACCGGCTGGATTCGCGATTTCTCGGAAATCAAGGCGATCTTCAAGCCGCTCTACGAGCGCCTGGACCACAACTACCTGAACGACATTCCCGGCCTGGAAAACCCCACCAGCGAAGTACTGGCCAAGTGGATCTGGAACGAGCTCAAGCCCCTGCTGCCGGAGCTGAGCGCGATCCGCATCCACGAAACCTGCACCAGCGGCTGCATCTACCGCGGCGAATAAACAGCCCTTGCGTGGCGAGGGAGCTTGCTCCCGCTGGGCCGCTCGCGGCCCCTCGCTGAATCACCTGATACCTGCGCCGCCCTTGCGCGCTACGCACGCAAGCGGGAGCAAGCTCCCTCGCCACAACGGGGCATTGCCTGGCCTGAGGCAAACCTCTGGCGCGGTCCACAGACAGGCGCGGCTTTTCCCACCTATGCTTGGCGCCATCCCCTTCGCCCGAGCGCCCGCCAGCATGCCGCCGATCATTCGCCCCGCCGCCCCGCCCGACCTCGCCGCCATCGAAAGCATCGCCAAGAGCGCCTACGCGCCCTATATCGCGCGCATCGGCCGGGAACCTGCCCCCATGCTCGAAGACTATTCCTGCCTGGTGCTGGCCCATCAGGTCTGGGTGCTGGAGGAGGAACAAGCGATCGCCGGCTTTATCGTCCTGCTCGATGCCCAGGAAGCCCTGTTGCTGGACAATCTCGCGGTCAGCCCCGAGGCCCAGGGCCGTGGCCATGGCCGGCAATTGCTGGCCTTCGCCGAAACCCAGGCCCGGGCCGCCGGGCACAGTTGCGTGCGCCTCTACACCAATGAGGCCATGGGCGAGAACATTGCCCTCTACGGCCGCCACGGCTATGTGGAAACCCATCGCGCGGTGGAGCACGGGCTGCATCGGGTGTACATGAACAAGTCGCTGGACTGATACCCCTAGGAGCCCCCACATGCCGCCACGTATCTACCTCGCCGGTTTCGATGTGTTTCGCGCCGATGCCCTAGCCCACGGCGAACACCTCAAGGCCCTGTGCCGGGCCCAGGGCCTTGCCGGGCTGTTCCCCCTGGACAACCAGGGGCCGCACAACCTCGCCCCGAAGCCACCGCGCAGTGGATCTGCCAGCAGAACCTGGCGATGATCCGCGACTGCGACGCCCTGCTGGCCAACCTCAATGACTTTCGCGGCCTGGAACCCGACTCCGGCACCGCCTTCGAAGTGGGCGCCGCCATCGCCCTGGGCAAGCCGGTGTGGGTGTATTTCAAAGGCCCCGCCAGCCTGCGCCAGCAAGTGCCCCACGATGGCGCCGGGCGCGATGCCCAGGGTTACCTGGTGGAAGATTTCAACCTGCCGCGCAACCTGATGCTGGCCTGCACCTGGAGCGGGCGCAGCGTCACCGTGGAAAGCGCCATCCACGACCTCGGCCAATGGCTGAACGCGGGCGCCCAAGCCCGCTGAACCTCGACCAAAACCGCTTGAGTGGCACGTCACCTGGGCGATGAACAAAAGCCTTGTCTTGTCGCGAATGCCGATGTTATGTTTCTAACACAAACTATAAAAATGAAATTCAAATAACATTCCCCGCAAATGCCTGGTGAGATGCCCATGGACAAGAACCCTTTCCAAGTCACCCTGGAACAGCAGTTTGCAAGCCTGACGCCCACCGGCAAGCGCATCGCCACCTACCTCTTGGCCAACCTCCAGCAACTGCCCTTCGAGACCGCCGACAGCATTGCCCAGCAAGCCGGCACCACGGGCATTTCCGTGGGGCGCTTCCTGCGTTCCCTGGGCTACCGCAACCTGGACGAGGTCAAGCAAGGGCTGCGCGGAGATGCCCCGGCCTCCTGGCTGATCACCGACCGGCTGGGCGCCTTTCGCAGCGAAGCCGATCAGGACGATGCCCTGGAACGCTCGATGCACCGCGAGATCGAGGCCATCCAGCATGTCTATGGCCTGGCCCGCAGCCAGGCCTTCGCCGACATAGTGCGGCAGATAGTCGAGGCCGACGCAGTATTCATCATCGGCATCCAGTCCACCCGGGGCATCCTCAACGCCTTCCATAGCCACCTGGAATACATCCGGCCCAAGGTCTACTACGTCGACGGGCTGTCGGGCATCTACGCGGAAACCCTGAACTCCGGCTTCGCCAAGCCCTACGCGATCATTTCCGACTTTCGCGCCTACTCCAGCCTCACCCAGACCTTCTGCGCAGTGGCCAACGCCAATGCCCTGCCCCTGGCCCTGGTCACCGACCTGCAATGCCCCTGGGCCCGGGACTACCCGCTGGACCTGCTGCAACTGAAAACCGATGTCGGCCAGTTCTGGGATTCCCTGGCGCCCCTGACCTGCCTGTTCAACCTGATGGTGTCCGCCGTGGCCGAGGGCTATGGCGAGCGCCTGGACCAGCGCCTGGCGAAGAACCGCCAATTGCAGCAAGCCTTCGGCCAGTTCGAGTCCTGATCTTCCAGCGTTACCCAAGATGGAGTGAGTGAGTGAACAACAGCCCCCTTGTCGAAATCGACGCCCAGCGCCACCAGATGCAAGTCGACCTGGTGTACGCCAGCGCCGACAACCTGGCCGGCCAGGTGATCTACCGCAACGCCCGCTGCCTGCTGCACAAGGACGCCGCGGCCTGCCTGTACCAGGCCGCTCGCCTGGCGCGCATGGCCGGCCTGGGCCTGCGCATCTACGACGCCTACCGCCCAGCCTACGCCCAGCAACTGCTGTGGCAGGCCCTGCCGAATCCGGACTATGTGCGCGACCCGCGCCTGGGCTCGCACCACACCCGCGGCGTGGCCGTGGACCTGACCCTGGTGGACGAGAACGGCCAGCCGCTGGACATGGGCACCGCCTTCGACGCCATGGAGCCCAAGTCGCACCAGTTCTACAGCGACCTGCCGCCTGAGGTGCAGCGCAACCGCCTGCTGTTGCTGGGGATCATGCTCAGCGCTGGCTTCGAGGCGATCCCCACCGAGTGGTGGCACTACGAATTGCCCAACGCCGAGGACTTCCCCCTGATCCAGGAGCACGAGCAGCCCTTCGACCACTGATCGAGCATTCCCCCACCGGCCACAACAACAGGCAGGCCACTGCCCCAAGCCGGTCGTTACCCGCAGCACCGCTTCTGTTCCAACTGCCCGGTTATAGCTTTTATAAAAAACCTGACGAACTTCCAATAATCGAATGATCAAGGAAACCGGCATGACCCCTAGCACCCGTATGCAACCTGATGCACGCCTGTCCACCCGTGTCGCCCTGTCGCTGCTGTGCGCCGCCCTGAGCCTGGGCGCCTGGCAGGCAGCCAGCGCCGCCGCGCCCAAGGACACCCTGATGATCGGCAAGGCCGCCGACCCGCAAACCCTCGACCCGGCCGTGACCATCGACAACAACGACTGGGCCGTGACCTATCCGGCCTACCAGAAGCTGGTGACCTACAAGGTCGAGAACGGCAAGGGCAGCACCGAAGTCGAGGGCGACCTGGCCGAGAGCTGGAGCACCTCCGCCGACAACCTCACCTGGGATTTCAAGCTCAAGAGCGGCAACCAGTTCGACGACGGCAAGCCGGTGGACGCCGCCGCGGTGAAGTTCTCCTTCGACCGCCTGATGCAGCTCAAGCAAGGCCCGTCCGGGGCCTTCCCGGATGACATGAGCGTGGCCGTGGTTGACCCGCTGACCGTACGCTTCACCTTGAAGAAACCCTACGCGCCCTTCCTCTACACCCTGGCCCACAACGGTGGCGGCATCATCAACCCGGACGTGGCCAAGCAGGGCGACGTCAACGCCTACCTCTCCACCCACACCGCCGGCTCCGGGGCCTTCCGCCTGAGCAACTGGCAGAAGGGCCAGGCCCTGACCCTGGAACCCAACAGCTATTACGCCGGACCCAAGCCGAGCCTGAACAAGGTGGTGATCAAGATCATCAGCGAGGCCTCGGTGCGCCGCCTGCAACTGGAACGCGGCGACCTGGACATCATCGAGGACATGCCCGAAGACCAGCTCGGCACCCTGGCCGGCAAGCCCGGGGTGGTGATCCAGACCTTCCCCTCGCTGCGGGTCAACTACCTGTACCTGAACAACCAGCGCGCACCGCTGAACAATGTCGAGGCACGCCAGGGGCTGGTGCAGGCCATCGACTACCAGGGCATCGTCGACGGCATCCTCAAGGGCCAGGCCAAGCTGATGAACGGGCCGATCCCCGACGGCATGTGGGCCCACGACCCGAGCCTGCCGCTGATGCAGCAGAACCTCGAGGGCGCCAAGGCCAGCCTGGCCAAGGCGCCGCAGAAAATCAGCAACCTCACCTACCTCTACTCGGACAAGGACGCCAACTGGGAATCCATTGGCCTGACCCTGCAGGCGGGCCTGGCGCCCCTGGGCATCAACCTGAAGATGGAGAAACTGGCCAACGCCACCATGCGCGAGCGCGTGGGCAAGGGTGACTTCGACGTGGCCATCGGCTCCTGGAGCCCGGACTTCGCCGACCCCTACATGTTCATGAACTTCTGGTTCGACTCCAGCCTGCAAGGGCTGCCGGGCAACCGCTCGTTCTACAGCAACCCCGAGGTCGACCGCCTGGTGCGCGAAGCTGCGGCCACCAACGACACCGCCAAGCGCGTCGAGCTGTACCAGAGCGCGCAGAAAATCGTCCTCAAGGACAACGCCTACGCCTACCTGTTTCAGAAGAACTACAGCCTGCCGATGCGTGATGCGGTCAAGGGCTACGTGTTCCATCCGATGCTGGAGCAGGTGTTCAACATCGCCCAGATCAGCAAGTAACAGGCGTTGTGCCCATCCGTTCGCAGGCCCCGCCGGGCCTGCGGCGGAGCGTTGTGTGCCCGGCTTTGGGGGCGTGGTGCTCCCGGCCGTTCGTCAAGCGTTAACGAGGTTGCCTCATGGCCTTCCTGAATATGTTGCGCAAACGCCTGCTCGGTCTGCTGCTGGTCGTCGTCGGGGTTTCGCTGATCACCTTCACCATCTCGCACCTGATTCCCGGTGACCCGGCGCGGCTGATCGCCGGCGACCGGGCCAGCGATGCCATCGTGCAGAACATCCGTCACCAACTGGGCCTGGATCTGCCGCTGTACCAGCAATATGGGCGCTACATGCTCGACCTGCTGCACGGCGACCTGGGCACCTCGATCCGCACCAGCCGGCCGGTGCTGGAAGACCTGCAGGCGTTCTTCCCGGCGACCCTGGAACTGGCCCTGGCGGCGCTGCTGCTGTCGGTGCTGGTGGGGGTGCCGCTGGGGGTGCTGTCGGCGGTCTACCACAACCGCCTGATCGACCAGATCGCCCGCACCCTGGCGGTCACCGGCATTTCCACCCCGGCCTTCTGGCTCGGCCTGGGGCTGATCGTGCTGTTCTACGGCCACCTGGGCTGGATGCCCGGCAGCGGCCGGCTGGATGAAGGCCTGGAACCGCCGCCGACGGTCAGCGGTTTCTACCTGATCGATTCGTTGCTGGCCGGGGATATTCCGCTGTTCCTCAATGCCCTGCAGCACCTGGTGCTGCCGGCGGTGACCCTGGGCTTCGTCAACCTCGGGGTGGTGGCGCGGCAGATTCGCTCGGCCATGCTCGACCAGCTCGGCGAAGACTATATCCGCACCGCCCGTGCCTATGGCCTGTCGCGCTGGACGGTGATCCTGCGCCACGCCCTGCCCAATGCCCTGATCCCCTCGGTGACGGTGCTCGGCCTGACCCTGGGCGACTTGCTCTACGGCGCGGTGCTGACTGAAACCGTGTTCGCCTGGCCGGGCATGGGGGCCTATGTGGTGAAGTCGATCCAGGCCCTGGATTTCCCCGCGGTAATGGGCTTCGCGATCCTGGTGTCATTCATTTATGTGCTGCTGAACATGGCGATCGACCTGCTGTACCGGGTGATCGATCCGCGCATTGGCGAGGTAAGTTGAGATGTCCGCCCCCTTGAATCTTCCCCTGGCCACGGCCCGCAGCAACCCCCTGAGTGCGCGCCTGGCCTACCTGGGCTACCGCGTGCGGCAAAGCCCGCTGACCATCGCCGGGCTGGGCATGACCCTGCTGGTGCTGGTGTGCATGGCCTTCGCCCCCTGGCTGTCGAGCCATGACCCCAACGCCCTGAACCTGGCCCAGCGCCTGGCCGCCCCCAGCGCCGCCCACTGGTTCGGCACTGATGAAGTGGGCCGCGACCTGTTCAGCCGGGTGCTGCACGGCAGCCGCCAATCGGTGGGCGTGGGCCTGTTCGTGGCCTTCGCCTCGTGCCTGGCCGGGGGCCTGCTGGGCTGCCTGTCGGGGATCATCGGCGGGCGCTTCGACAGCCTGATCATGCGCCTGATGGACATCATGCTCTCGGTGCCCTCGCTGGTGCTGATCATGGCCCTGGCCGCCGCCCTGGGCCCGAGCCTGTTCAACGCCATGCTGGCGATCACCCTGGTGCGCATTCCGTTCTATGTGCGCCTGGCCCGGGGCCAGGCCCTGAGCATCCGCCAGATGGGCTACGTCAAGGCCGCGCAAACCTACGGCGCCGGGCGCTGGCACATCGTCAGCTGGCACGTGGGGCGCAACGCCATGCCGCCGTTGCTGGTGCAACTGAGCCTGGACATCGGCAGCGCCATCCTCATGGCCTCGGCCCTGGGTTTCATCGGCCTGGGGGCCCAGCAACCCACCGCGGAGTGGGGGGCGATGGTGGCCACCGGGCGCAATTTCATCCTCGACAACTGGTGGTACTCGACCTTTCCCGGGCTTGCGATCCTGTTCACCGCCACCGGTTTCAACCTGCTGGGTGACGGCGTCCGTGACCTGCTCGACCCACGGCAACAGGGGAAATGACCATGAGCCAAGCCGCCGTTCTCAACATCGAAAACCTGAGCCTGGAATTCCCCGCCTACCGCAGCAAGGTGCAAGCCCTCAACGGCGTGTCGCTGCACGTCAACCCGGGGGAAATCGTCGGCGTGGTCGGCGAGTCCGGCTCGGGCAAGTCGGTGACCGCCATGCTCAGCCTGCGGCTGTTGCCCGAGCGCAGCTACCGCATCACTTCCGGCAGCCTGAGCCTGCTGGGCCGCGACATGCTCGCCGCCCCGGAACAGCAACTGCTGCAGATCCGTGGCCGCGACGCGGCGATGATCTTCCAGGAGCCGATGACCGCTCTCAACCCGACCCGGCGCATCGGCCGGCAGATGCTCGACGTGATCGTCCATCACCAGCGCCTGAGCCAGGAGCAGGCCCGGGCCCGGGCCATCGAACTGCTGCGCGACATGCATATCGCCGACCCCGAGCAGGTGCTCCAGGCCTACCCTTTCGAGCTGTCCGGGGGCATGCGCCAGCGGGTGATGATCGCCCTGGCGTTTTCCTGCGACCCGCAACTGCTGATCGCCGATGAGCCCACCACCGCGCTGGATGTCACGGTGCAGCGCCAGGTGCTGCTGTTGCTGCGCGAGAAAGCCCGGCAACGGGGCACGGCGATTCTGCTGATTACCCACGATATGGCGGTGGTCTCGCAGTTCTGCGACCGGGTCTACGTGATGTACACCGGCGCCGTGGTGGAGCAAGGCAGCACCGCCCAGGTGATGCTCGACCCGCAGCACCCCTATACCCGCGGCCTGCTCAGCGGCCTGCCGGAGCAGGTGGCGCCCGGCGCGCCGCTGCTGACCATTCCCGGGCAAGTGCCGAACCTGGCCCACCTGCCCGAAGGCTGCACCTTCCGCGAACGCTGCGCCCAGGCCATGCCGGCCTGCAATCGGCGCCCGCCCTTGCATTCGATCGACGCCAGCACCGAGCGCAAGAGCGCCTGCTGGCTGTCCGCCAAGGAGTCCGCGCAATGACCGCTTCGCCAACTCAAGCCGCACCGCTGCTGCTTCTTAACGACGTGCGCGTACGCTTTCCCCTGGGCAACAACTGGCTGGGCCAACCCCGGGCCTTCGCCCACGCCCTGAACGGCATCGACCTGGAACTGCGCCCCGGGGAAACCCTGGGCATTGTCGGCGAATCCGGCTGCGGCAAGAGCACCCTGGCGCAACTGCTGATGGGCCTGGTGCAGCCCAGCAGCGGCGACCTGCGCTGGGCCTACGCCAGCGAGCGCGAACGCCACCGACATGTGCAGATCGTGTTCCAGGACCCGCAATCGTCCCTCGACCCGCGCCTGCCAATCTGGAAGATCATCACCGAGCCGCTGTTCGCCCTCGGCGGCACCCCGGTGGCCGAGATGCGCGCGATCGCCGCCAGGGTGGCGCAGCAGGTGGGCATCCGCAGCGAATACCTGGAGCGCTACCCCCATCAGTTTTCCGGCGGCCAGCGCCAGCGCATCGCCATTGCCCGGGCCCTGGCGTCGGACCCGGACATCATCGTCCTCGACGAACCGACCTCGGCCCTGGACATCTCGGTGCAGGCGCAGATCCTCAACCTGCTGGCCGAGCTGCAACGCAGCCGCGGCCTGACCTTCGTGCTGATCTCGCACAACGTCTCGGTGGTGCGGCATATGGCCGACCGGGTGGCGGTGATGTACCTGGGGCAGATCGTCGAGCTGGGCCGCGCCGAGCAGGTGCTGGAACACCCGCGCCATCCCTACACCCGGCTGTTGCTGGAGGCGGTGCCGCGCCTCGGTGCACCCCTGGCCCACAGCCAGAGCGCGGCGCCCACCGAACTGCCGGGCAACCGCAAGCTGCCCGGTGGCTGCTTCTTCCTCGAACGTTGCAGCCGCCGTGGCCCGGGCTGCGAAAACCCGCAAGCCTTGCAGGGCGCGGCCAGCCAGCAGGTGCGCTGCCATCTGCAGGGCGCTCCGGGCTAAGTGGCCGGCGCTACGCCGCAAACGGCGGCGTGGCGCTTGCTCCGGGCCGGCCAAGGGATTAAAACAGGCGCCTCAAATTGGATTGTCCAGGAGCCTCAACCATGGAAAGCCGCTGGCTGACCCACGCCAAACGCTTGCAAGCCATCGCCTCCACCGGCCTGCACTTCTGCCGTGACGAACACGACCGCGAGCGCTACCAGGAAATCGCCGATATTGCCCACCAGATGCTCGCACAACTGGGCGATGTGCCCCTGGAACGCATCACCGACCTGGTCTCGGACTTCGCCCAGCGCTACTCCACGCCCATGGTGGAGGTGCGCGGCGCGCTGATCGAGGACGAGCGGATTCTGCTGGTGCGCGAACAGCACGACGGCCTCTGGGCCCTGCCCGGCGGCTACGCCGATGTCGGCTTGTCGGCGGGCGAGAACATCATCAAGGAAATCCACGAAGAGGCCGGGCTCAAGGTCACGGTGCGCCAGCTCTACGGCCTGCGGCACAAGGCCAAGGGCCCCTACAAGGCCGATCACCGCGACTTCTACAAGCTGTACTTCCTCTGCGAACGGCAAGGTGACGACAGCCCGGTGGCCGGCAGCGAAACCAGCGACGCGGCGTTCTTCGCCCTCGATCAACTGCCCGAGCTGTCCCAGGGGCGCACCGTGCTGCGGGATATCCAGGAGGCCTTCGATTTCCACCACGGCCGTAGCAGCCTGGTGCTGTTCGACTGAGCCGCACGCACAGCCAGTGACTCAAGATGACGCCGCCTGCACCGCTTTCGTGCTGGTGCCGGCGGCCAGCTGTGGCGCAATGCCCACCATCGTCTATACCTGCCGGGCAGCCCGCAGCTGTCACGCCGTTTGGCACGCCGACTGCAACAACGGGCTCTCAACCAGCGACCAGGGACAGGCCCATGACCCAGCAGCAGCCCGGCAACGACTACCCCTTGAGCGAAGTTCCGCAGCACGCCCGCAAGGGTCTGGCCTCCATGGCTATGGTGCTGCTGGGCTTCACCTTCTTTACCGCCACCATGTTTGCCGGCGGCAAGCTGGGGGTGGCCTACGACTTCACCACCCTGCTGGCGGTGATTGTCCTGGGCAACCTGCTGCTGGGCCTGTATGCCGCGAGCCTGGGCTATATCGCCTTCAAGAGCGGGCTGAACACCGTGCTCATGGGGCGCTTCTGCTTCGGGGAACGGGGCAGCAAGCTGTGCGACCTGATCCTGGGTTTCACCCAGATCGGCTGGTACGCCTGGGGCACCGCCACCGCCGCGGTGGTGCTGGGCAAATACTTCGAGCTGGATGCCGGCGCCGTGCTGGGGCTGATGCTGCTGTTCGGCATGGCCTTCTGCGCCACGGCCTATATCGGCTATCGCGGGCTGGAGATCCTGTCCTGGATCGCGGTGCCGGCCATGGGCCTGCTGCTGGTGCTGTCGATGTGGGTCGCCACGGTGGATATCGGCGGCCTCGACGGCCTGCTGGCGGTGACGCCAAGCACCCGCCTGGACCTGTCCACCGCCATCACCCTGGTGTTCGGCACCTTTGTCAGCGGCGCCACCCAGGCCACCAACTGGACGCGGTTTTCGCGCTCGGCGAAGGTGGCGATCAGCGCCAGCCTGATCGGCTTCTTTATCGGCAATGGCCTGATGGTGCTGATCGGTGCCTACGGCGCCATCGTCTACCAGCAGCCGGATGTGGTGGAAGTGTTGCTGCTGCAAGGCTTCGCCCTGGCGGCCATGGCCATGCTGCTGTTGAACATCTGGAGCACCCAGGACAACACCATCTACAACTTCGCCGTGGCCGGCTGCAACCTGCTGCGCACTGGCCGGCGCAAGACCGTGACCCTGGTGGGCGCACTGATCGGCACCCTGCTGGCGATGCTCGGCATGTACGACCTGCTGGTGCCCTACCTGGTGCTGCTGGGCACGGTGATTCCGCCGGTGGGCGGGGTGATCATGGCCGACTTCTTCTACCGCTGGCGCGGCCGCTACCCATTGCTGGCCGAGAGCCAACTGCCGGCCTGGAACTGGCCGGGCCTGGGCGCCTACGGCATCGGCACCCTGGCGGCCTTCAGCTCGCCCTGGGTCGCGCCGCTGGTGGGCATCGCCACGGCCAGCCTGAGCTATATCCTGCTCAGCGCACTGCTTGGCAGCCGCGCAGCCCTGGGCGCCGACGCCGAGGCCTGAACCACGGCGTGGAACCCTTGGCCTTGGTCAACCGCGCCCTTGCGGGTCTATCATGGCCCGCGCATGCCACGCCCTGTCCCCCGGCATTACCGGGACAGCCCAACGAAAGCGCGACAGGGCCCGGCCCTGATCGCGCTACAGAATCACTGCTTGCCTGAACCGAGGAACCGTCCCGATGCTGATCACCAACGCCCGCCTGCGCCACCGTGAAGGTCTGCACCAACTGCACCTGGAGAACGGCCGCATTGCCCGCATCGTCCGCCAGGGCCCAGACACCAGTGCCAGCGTTCCAGCTTTCGGCCCCGAGCACCTGGATGCCGGCGGCAACCTGGTGGTGCCACCCTTCGTCGAGCCGCACATTCACCTGGATGCCACCCTGACCGCCGGCGAGCCGCGCTGGAACATGAGCGGCACCCTGTTTGAAGGCATCGAATGCTGGGGCGAACGCAAGGCCACGATCACCGCCGAAGACACCCGCCAGCGCGCCCACAAGACTATCCGCGCCCTGGCCGCCCACGGCATCCAGCACGTGCGCACCCATGTCGATGTCACCGACCCCAACCTCACCGCACTCAAGGCCATGCTCGAAGTCCGCGAGCAAGCCGCGCACCTGGTCGACCTGCAGATCGTCGCCTTCCCCCAGGAAGGCATCGAATCGTTCCGCAACGGCCGCGAATTGATGGAAGAAGCCATTCGCCTGGGCGCCGACGTGGTGGGTGGCATCCCGCACTTCGAGTACACCCGCGACCAGGGCGTGAGCTCGGTGAAATTCCTCATGGACCTGGCCGAGCGCACGGGCTGCCTGGTGGACGTGCACTGCGACGAAACCGACGACCCGCACTCGCGCTTTCTCGAAGTGCTGGCCGAGGAAGCCCGCAGCCGCGGCATGGGCTCACGGGTCAGCGCCAGCCACACCACGGCCATGGGCTCCTACGACAACGCCTACTGCGCCAAGCTGTTCCGCCTGCTGGGGCACTCGGGCATCAGCTTCGTGTCCTGCCCCACCGAAAGCATCCACCTGCAGGGGCGCTTCGACAGCTTCCCGAAACGCCGCGGGGTGACCCGGGTCAAGGAGTTGCTGGACGCCGGGATGAACGTCTGCTTCGGCCAGGACTCGATCGTCGACCCCTGGTACCCCCTGGGCAACGGCAACATCCTGCGGGTGCTGGAAGCCGGCCTGCATATCTGCCACATGCTCGGCTACAGCAACCTGCAGAGCGCCCTGGACCTGGTCACCGACAACAGCGCCCGTGCCCTGGCCCTGGGCGATGGCTACGGCCTGGAGGAAGGTCGCCCGGCCAACCTGCTGATTCTCTCCGCCGACAGCGACTACGAGATGCTCCGCAGCCAGGGCCTGGCGCTGTACTCGATCCGCAATGGCAAGGTGCTGATGCAGCGGCAGATGGCCCAGGTGCAGCTGATCGGCGACTGAGCCGCCGTGCCTCTGGCCTGTCTACTTGACCTTGAACGGCTTGGCCACCATCAATCCCAGCGGCAGCAACGGCAGGGCGAGGATCATCAGCACACCGTCCGCGGTGACGGTGACCGGCGTCAACAGCACCTGGGCGACCTTGCTCTTCTCCCGATAGGCCGAGAAGTGCAGGGTGTAGGTGCTGTTCAGCGGGTTGGCCTGATAGGCGCTGATATCGCGCTTGGAGGTGAAGCGGCTGCCGCGGATGGCAAAGCGCTGCAGCAGGGCATTCTGCGACGTTGAGGCAACGAAGCCCAGGGCCCTGGCCTCTTCGATCTGGCCAGGGTCAAGCTGATCCAGCTGGGGAATCCGGAGGATGAATTCACCCTCCAGGGTTTGCCAGTAAGAGACGCGGATCGGCAGGAACTCGGCCTGCATTCTGCGATGCAAGCCTGAGCGAATGGCCTTCAGCAACTGCGGATCGACCTGCATAAAGTAGTGGTACTGCTTGCCAATGATGACAAAGCTCTGCTCGTCACCGGTGAGGTAGAACTGGCCGACGGCTTCGGTATAGACCTCATCGCTGCCTTGCTCTTCATACAGCGTGCTGGTCAGGCAACCGCCAAGGCTGCCGGCCACCAGCGCGCCCAGGGCCGCTAGCGCCCCCTTGACCACAGCACGACGGGGCATTGCTTTTTGCATGTCGAATCCGTTCTTTGATTGGCCTCTGTATCGGGTCATGGCCCGAGCCCGCCGCCACCCTATAGCAGCGCCAGGCGTTTAGCTATCGGGGCCGCCCCCATGCCATGCACCTCGCGCCAGACGCCACCAAACTTGCACTTCACTGCGCAAGTTTCAGCGCCGAGCCAAACAGGCTCACCCGGGTCAGCTCACCGTCAGTCTCCTGCAGCAGCAACGGCGCGGTGCCGCCGGGCATCACCACCTGCACCTCGCCGGCCTTGACCCAGCCATGGCGCCACGCCGCGCAGGCCACCGCGCTGGCGCTGGTGCCCGAGGAGGCGGTCGGCCCTTCGCCGCGCTCGAACACCCGGGCCTGGATGCGCTGCGCCGATTCCCGCGCCGCCCATTGCAGATTGACCCCCGCCGGACAGGGCACACCGCTGCCCAGGGGCAAGGCAAAGGCGATAGCGGTCAGGCCCTCGGCCAGGGGCGACTCAAGCATCTGCCGATTGCTCGGCAAGGCCTCGGCCTCCTCCACCAGGGTCACGCAATGGGGGTTGCCCACCCGCACGAACTGACTGTGTTCCCACAGCGGGTTGAGTGCCTGCAACGGCGCCACCCGGCTCAGCTTGCGGCCGTTCAGGGTCACCGCCTCGACACCAAGCGCGGCGACCGCCTCGGGCCCGAAGGACGGCTGGCCGAGATCCAGCCAGAAGCCCTGCTGCCCCGCCACTTGCGCCGGCTCCACCAGCGTGGCCACCGGCGAGACGCCTGTGGGTTGATCGTGATGCACCTGCAACAGCGTCGGCGCCTGGACTGCTAACAGCCCCTGCTCAGTCAGCGCCTGGGAAAAGATCGTCAAGCCATTGCCGCTGCGTTCGGCCAGGGTGCCGTCGGTGTTGACGATCAACAGGTCGAAGGGTGCGGCCTCCTGGAACGGCCCCACCAGCAAGCCATCGCTGCGATGGGCCTTGGCCCCCGGTGGGCGGGTGCCCGGGGCCCAGTCGCACAAGGCGGCAATCGCCCGCTCGGCCCACAGGCGCCGGTCCCGCGCCGCCTCGGCCGCGCTACCGGGCAGGGCAATGCCCAAGCGCCGCAGCGCCGCCGGAGCCACCACTGCATAGATATTGCCTCGCGCATCGTAAAACGCCGCCATCGCCCCGCCTCCAGAAAAAACCGAGGCGCCGACATTAGGGCAAATGCGGCGCCTCCACCAGCGGCGGGAAACACTCAGGGGGCCAGGGCGGCAATCGCCTCGATCTCGAACAGCATGCCGTCCAGCGCCAGGCGCGGCACCGGAATCAGGGTGCAGGCCGGGGTCGGTGCATCGCCCCACAGCTGTTGCAGCTGGCTGCCGAAGGTCACCAGGCGTTCATGGCTGTGATCGACGATCAGCACCGTGAGCTTGGCCACCTGATGCACCTCGGCATCCACCGAGTGCAGGGCGGTCTGCAGGTTGGCCAGGGCCTGGCGCACCTGACCGGGAAAATCTTCCGGCAACTGGCCATCGACGTTCTCGCCGCCCTGGCCGGCGATAAACACCAGGCGCGCGCCGGCAGCCACCTGGGCGACATGGGAATAACCGTTGGCGCTGGGGTCATAGAGCCCGGTCGGGTTGAACAAGTTGAGCACGCCCTGGGGCGCCGCTTGGCTTGACATGGGTATCTCCTGCATCAATGAAATGGGCTAGGTTCAACGAATCGGCAGGGCCATCGGCCGGATCGGCGCCGCATCCGCGCCGCGCAACTTGAGTGAAGCACCGATAAAGGCGAACTGATAAACCTTGTCCCGGGACAAGCCTTCCAGGTTCACCAGTTCCATGATCGGCGCGCCCTGCATGGCCAGCAGGTAGGTATGCAACGGCAGGTAGTTGCCCTCGACCTCGGAAGGGAAGGTCTCGAAGCTCAGGTTGTCGGCCCCCACCACCATGGCGCCGCCCTCTTCCACCAGGAACTTGGCGGCGTCCAGGCTCAGCCCCGGCGGGTTGGCCATGTACTGCTGGGCCTTGTCGTAGTCACGCATGCGCCCGGTGCGAATCAACACCACATCGCCCTTCTCCAGGTTCACCTGCTGCTTGGCCAGGGCCTGCTTGAGGTCGGCGCGGGTGACCCGGTAGTTGTCCGCCAACTGCTCCAGGCCCTTGGCCGCGGCCACATCGATCAGCACCCCGCGGGCAATGATTGGCGGCAGTTTCTCCGCCCCGGTGACATTCCAGCCGCGATCCCCCAGGTGCTCCTCGGCACTGAAGCCGTTCCAGATCTTGCCGTTGAGGCCGAAGTGGTTGAGGGCGTCGATATGGGTGCCCATATGGGCGTACATCGACACCGCCGAGCCGCTGTAGCTGACGTGCTGGTTCATCGGCTCGCCCACCTGCATCGGGTCGGCGATCACATTGCCGTGGGGGGTGTGGGTCATCCACATCTGATAAGGCGGATCGCCGGCGGCCTGCCAGCTGGGCATACCGACGAAGTAGTCCACCGCCAGGTCGTAGGCCTGGGCGCCGCTGACCCGGGCCATGATCGCCGCCCGGGATTCAGGGGTGATCAGGTTCAGGCGGCCGATTTCATCCTTGGGGCCCCAGGGGCTGATGCCCACCTCGGGGTGGGGCGCAGCGGCAGCACTGCACAGGCCACTGAACAGCGACAGGGCCAAGACCCCGGGAAGCATTTTCGAGATTGCGCGATTGGCCATGACCAAGCTCCTTAGACAGTGAAGTGGCCATGGTATTGAGCTTGCAATCAGAGATAATCAGCCGATTCGTGGATAGATATTCAACCCAGAGGAAATAATATGGATGTACTGATGGGCATGCGGGTGTTCCGCCGGGTGGTGGAACGGGGCAGCTTCAACCAGGCCGCCAGCGATCTCGGGCAATCCACCGCGGCGGTGAGCAAACAGGTCCGCCAGTTGGAGGAACGCCTGGGCAGCCTGCTGATTCTGCGCACCACGCGGCGCATGAGCCTGTCGGAAGCCGGGCAGAACTACTTCCGCGAATGCTGCCACCTGCTGGATGAACTGGACGCCCTGGAGCGCGCCACCCAGGCCGGCAGCCGCGAGCCTGGCGGGCGCCTGCGGGTCAATGCGCCGCTGTCGTTCGGGCTCAAGGTGCTGTCGCCGATCCTGGTGAACTTCATGCAGCGCTACCCGCAGATCCAGGTGGACCTGACCCTCAACGACCAGGTGCTGGACGTGGTTGGCGAAGGCTTCGACGTGTCGCTGCGGATTCGCCGCCAGTTGGAAGATTCAAGCCTGATCGCCCGCCAACTGGGCCAGGTGCAGCAGATCATCTGCGCCGCCCCGGCCTACCTCCAGGCCCAGGGCACGCCCACCTCGATCGCCGACCTGCAGGGCCACCGCTGCCTGGCCTACCGGCTGGCGGAGCATCCCGGGCGCTGGCAACTGGAAGGCCCACAAGGCCAGACCCGGCTCGAACTGCCGGTGCACTTTGCCGTGGACAACAGCCTGCTGCTGGGCGACATGCTGGTGGCCGGCCTGGGCATCGGCGCCCTGCCCGGCTTTATCGCCCAGCCGCTGCTGGACAGCGGCCAGTTGCAGCGGGTGCTGCCGGAGCAACAGCTGAGCAGCCGGCAGATCTACGCCCTGTACCCCAGCCAGCGGCACCTGTCGCAGAAGGTGCGAGTGTTTGTCGACTTCCTGGTGCAAGCCCTGCAAGCCCCTTGAGGTTCAACTGGCGGTGGGCACTTCCAGGCCGACCTTGACCCGGTTCATCGCCACCAGGGTCTTGAAGCGCTTGACGTTGTCGTTGCCGAAGAACAGCTCGTGGGTCAGCTGGGTGTACTGGGCCATGCTGCGCACGCAGAAGATCAGCACGAAGTCGCAGTCGCCAGCCACGTAATAGCACTGCTGCACCTGGGGGCAAGCCTGGAAATGGCGCTTGAGGGCATCGATCTGATCGGCCCGCTCGCTCTCCACTTCCACCTCGACGATGATGCTCAGCTCATGGCCCAGGGCATCCGGCGCCACCTGCACGGTGTAGCGCTCGATCACCCCTTCGTCGCTCAACCGCTTGAGCCGGCGATTGACCGCCGCCGTGGACAGATTGACCCGCAGCCCCAGTTCGCTCTGCGGGGTACTGGCATCGCGCTGCAGCTCGGCGAGCAGCTTCAGGTCATAGGCGTCGAGACTGGTGTTCATGCGGGCGAGGGTTCCAAAAAGCAGCGGCGCACACTGCTGGGGTCTTTGTGCAAAGGGCGGCAATTATGCGAAATAAGCGCCCGATCGCCCACGGTTATTTCGCCGGGGGCAATCAGCGTCGTTCAGGTTCCCGGCAGACCGCGGGCAGTAACAGAACGGTTATTTGTGCAACCTTCAGCCGCCAGTTTTGTCACAATCGCGCCCCGGCCCTGATGGCTGCCCGTTGCCGGCGCGCATCAGGACTCGTGTACCGCAGGCTGCCCGGCACCGGCACCTGACCGCCAAGGATTGTTATGACTGCCAGCAACACCCACCTCCAGGCCAGCCCTGGCCGCCTTGAACAGATGTCCACGCGCATCGCCTTTTTCATCGCCGGTTTCGGCATTGCCGCCTGGGCGCCACTGGTGCCCTACGCCAAGGCCCGGGCCGGGCTCGACGAAGGCACCCTGGGCCTGTTGCTGCTGTGCCTGGGGGTGGGTTCGATCCTCGCCATGCCCATCGCCGGGGCCCTGGCCGGGCGCTTTGGCTGCCGCCGGGTGATGGCCGGCGGCACCCTGCTGATCTGCCTGGCGCTGCCACTGCTGGCGACCCTGAGCTCGATACCCTTGCTGATAGCCGCGCTGTTCCTGTTCGGTGCCGGCCTGGGCGCTGTGGATTCCACAGTCAACCTGCAAGCGGTGATCGTCGAACGCGCCAGTGGTAAGACCATGATGTCGGGCTTTCACGGCCTGTTCAGCCTCGGCGGGATCGTCGGCGCCGCCGGGGTCAGCGCCCTGCTGGGCCTGGGCCTGTCGCCCCTGGGGGCAACCCTGGTGGTAATCGTCCTGACCCTGCTGGCCCTGCTCAAGGCCGCGCCGCACATGCTGCCCTACGGCAGCCAGAGCTCGGGCCCGGCCTTCGCCGTGCCCCATGGCGTGGTGTTGTTTATCGGCTGCCTGTGCTTCGTGGTGTTCCTCGCCGAAGGCGCGGTGCTGGACTGGAGCGCAGTCTTCCTCAGCGCCGAACGCGGCCTGGATGAGGCCTACGCCGGCCTGGGCTACGCCGCCTTCGCCCTGACCATGACCCTGGGCCGCCTCACCGGCGACGCCATCGTCCATCACCTGGGGGCACGGCGAGTGATCGTCATCGGCGGCAGCACCGCCGCCGCCGGCCTGCTGCTGGCCACCCTGGCCCCGGCCTGGGAAGCGGCGCTGCTGGGTTATGCCCTGGTGGGCGCGGGTTGCTCGAACATAGTGCCGGTGCTCTACAGCGCCGTGGGCAAACAGACCGTCATGCCCGAAGCCATTGCCGTACCGGCCATCACCACCCTCGGTTACGCCGGCATCCTCGCCGGCCCCGCCGTGATCGGCTTCATCGCCCACGGCAGCAGCCTGAGCGCGGCCTTCGGCCTGATTGCCGCATTGCTCGTGGCGGTGGCCGCCAGCGGGAAAATACTCAAGCTCTAAAAACTGAGCGGCAAGCTTCAAGCTGGCAGCTACAAGCTTGCGGCTTTGGCTTTGGCTTTGGCTTGCGGCTTGCGGCTTGCAGCTTTGTTTTCTGATCTTCCTGCCCCTTCAGGAGGCCGAGTGCAGGCATTGCGCAGGGGGCAGCTCGGCATGGATGCCGAGCTAGCCGCCCCAGGCCATGGATGGCCTGTGGCGGCGCGCCCCCGGAGCAATGCCGGAGCGAGGGCACGCCGAGCCTTAGCGAGGCGCCGGATGCGGGGGCAGGAGGCCTTTGGTTACTTTGGGCCTTTTCCAAAGTGACCCGCTGTAAGAGCGGAACCAATAGCTGCTACACCCGCGACAAAGGATATGTACACCCCAAAAACCTGGGACTCAGATCTTGCGCCTGCTTCGCAGCCGTTCGCAGCCTCCGGCAGCTCCTACAAAAACCGCATCAAGGCTGCCAAACGCAGGCGATACGCAGGAGGCAGCTCGGCATGAATGCCGAACCGCCCCCGTCAATCAACTAAAGAGAGTTCCTACTCCAATAAAGCTCGAGAACCCAGGCCAAGCGAGCAAGCACCAGCTTCTCTGGGAGCACCATCAAGCAATGCCTCCACCACCGCCCGAGCCATCTCCACGGAATGCACCATGGACCAGATCAGGCCGCGCTCGACCCCGCTGCCCTGCTGGGTGATTTCATCACAGACCTCCTCAGCGCATTTGAGCAGCAGCGAGACATGCACCAGCGCCTCTTCGGCACTGACACCCGGACGAACGCTGAACAGAGAATCAGCGGCAACGGGCTGGGCTTGAGTGCGAAGCCGCAACAGCGCCGGGTCTGCCGGTTGCTGGGCCAGGGCCACGCGCAAGGTGGCGTTGGCGGCTTTAAGTGCGGGATCGCGATAGGAAGTGGGTGGATCGGGGACAATCTTTTTCATGGTCAAACTCCTAACAAAGGAAAGGAGCCGACACCGTTCGCTTGCACACGAATGAGGGTGGCAGCCGTACGCAGGTGTGCAAGACCGAGTTTGCTAGGACACCCGGCAGATCCGAAGATCTCCCGCGTACGGCCGCCATAGAACAGCGGACATGAAAAACGCTCAAGGATGGCTGAGCGTTTCTACGCCTTAGCAAAGTTCGGACTTGCACATCCGAGTCATCGATTTTGCGATGACCCAGGCACCCTAGCCCGCCCACCAGGCGCATTCAAGCGGCCCGCAGTTTCTCGGAAATGCCTTACAAAAGAAAGAGACTAAACGCCATTCCAGCGCACTCCCGGCCCCCCCTTCCTCGTAGGAGCTGGCCGGGCGGCGTTCCGCTTGCCAGCGAAGTCGTCCGCCAGAGCGATGCATGATTCACGGGCCTCTTCGCCGGCAAGCCGGCTCCTACGAAAAGCGCGTAAAACGCGCTGTTGATCTTGATCTTGCTTTTGATCTTCCTGCCCCTTCAGGAGGCCGAGTGCAGGCATTGCGTAGGGGGCAGCTCGGCATGGATGCCGAGCTAGCCGCCCCAGGCCATGGATGGCCTGTGGCGGCGTGCCCCCGGAGCAATGCCGGAGCGAGGGAACGCCGAGCCTTAGCGAGGCGCCGGATGCGAGGGCAGAGGCGTTTTGCTTACTTTTGCGCCCCTCAAAAGTGAGTCGCTGTAAGAGCGAAACCAATAGCCGCAACACCCGCAGCAACGGATATGTACCCAGTCCCGCGCCGTAAGGGCGAAACCAATAGCAGCCATCACCACGCCAACGGATATGTACACCCAAAAAACCCGGGATTCAGGCCTTGCGCCTGCTTCGCAGCCTTCGACAGCTCCTACAAAAAGCGCATGAAGGAGGCCAAACACAGGCGGTGCGCAGGGCCAGCTCGGCAAACAGCCAAGACCGCAGGCGCAGTAGCCCCCCGAACAGATACCGGGTATTTATCTACCCACCCAAGTCTGGAATCATGCCCACCCGTCTCAACAGGAGTGAGCCCCCATGAACCACGCCCCCCGCTTGGGCCTTGCCCTGGGTGCACTGCTGGCGAGCTGCGGCATCCAGGCCGCAGACCCGGCCGAACCGCACATCTACTACAGCATGCTGCCCGGCCAGTTCATGCTGATCGGCAAGTATCCCGATGGCGGCCCGGCGTATGCCGGCACGGCGGTGATCCGCTATGAGAACCAGGCCCTGACCCTGGTCAAGACCATCGACGGCCAGGCCACCACCGCCATCGGCAAGGTGGAACGCGCCACCATCGCCGAGGCCGACGTGGTGAATTTCAGCTGGCCAGGGCACAGCGCCACCTGCCTGGTGCGCGGCGACCTGGACAACTATTCGCGCCTGAGCTGCTACTGGTTCAACAACGGGGTGGAGCACCTGGAACCGGGGCTGGAGGCCTATTTCCCCATGGAAACCTGGCCCGGCCGCCAGGACTGAAAGCCGCTGCCGGCAACGCCCGCACCCCGCCCCTCAACCCTCGCCGAGCCTGCGCCATGATCCAACTCGTTGAATACAGCAACCCCCACCACCGCCAGGCCGTGATCGACCTGTGGAATGGCACCTTCGGTTATGAGACCGCCCACAACACCCCCAGCCTGGCCATCGACCGCAAGCTGGCGGTGGATGACGGGCTATTCTTCGTCGCCCTGGCCGAAGGCCAGGTCATCGGCACCCTGATGGCCGGCTACGACGGCCACCGTGGCTGGCTCTACGCCCTGGCGGTGGACCCGCAACAGCGGCGGCTCGGCATCGGCCGGGCCCTGGTGCAGCACGGCGAGCAGGCCCTGCAGGCGCGCGGCTGCCTGAAGATCAACCTGCAGATCCTCAGCAGCAATGCGCCCGTGCAGGATTTCTACCAGGCCCTGGGCTACCAGGCCGAACCACGGATCAGCATGGGCAAGCTCATCACCGCGAATATCCCCGAGCACCTGCAAGGCTGAAGGCAGGTTCGCCGCCTTCACCAGTTGTGCTGGTTGCTGCGCGGTGGCGCCAGCAGTTGCTGGGCCAGGCTGGCGGCGGCCAGTGGCGAGGCGCTGTGCAACAGCGGGTAGCCCCAGAACTTTTCGTAGGTGTCGGCAAAGGCCTCGACCCCGACCTGCGCCGCAGGCTCCGGGGCGATCACGATCAGCGCCTTGATCCAGCGGCGAATCGCCGCCTTGTTGCGCTTCATCCACAGCGACCCCTGCTTGAGCAATGCCTTGCCTTGCTCGCTGTTGCGCTGTTGCGGGTCGGGCAGGGCATCGCTGACCAGGACGAAGGCCTGGCCGCGCTGCATCAGCGCCTCCAACTGCTGGAAAGGATCGAGTTCAGGCTGCCCTGCGCCCTCGGCGCGGCGCATCCAGACCAGGGGAAAATGCTGATGATCGAAATACATGGGGCACCTCGGAAAGCTGATAAACAAGAATGCTTATCATCTTCCCCGAACCCATTGTCCGCATCAGTCAATATCGACAAGTTATTGATCAATCCAGCCAACAACCTGGCTAGGGCTGATCGCTTTCCAGCACCTGGCGGCGTTCGGCAAAGAAACGCCCGGGCGGCTGGCCGACGGCTTTCTTGAACATGCGGATAAAGGCACTGGCGCTGTCGTAGCCCAGGGTCAGCGCCACGCACTCCACCGAATCGCCCCGCCCCAGTTGCTTGAGCCCCAGAAGAATATGCAGCTGGCGCTGCCAGCGACCGAAGCTGAGGCCGGTTTCGGCCTGGATCAAGCGGCTCAGGCTGCGCTCGCTGAGGGCAATCTGCTCCGCCCACTGGCCAAGGCTCAGGCGGCGTTGCGGTTGCTCGAGGATCTGCTCGGCCAGGCGCCGCAGCTGTTCATGCCGGGGCATGGGCAGGTGGATCTGTTCCCGGGGGGCGGCGGCCAGCTCATCCAGGGCCACGGCCATCAGCCGTCCTGCGGCGCCTTCCAGGTCATAGAGCACGGGCAGTTGTGCACAGCGCCGCAGCAGTTCCTGCAACAGCGGTGAAACTGCCAGGGTGCAACAGCTTTCGGGCAAGGCGCGGGCATATTCCGGCTCGACGAACAGGCAATAACCCTGGGCGTTCTCCAGGCCCTGGACCTTGTGCCGGGCTTCGCTGGGAATCCATACCGCGCACTGCGGCGGCGCCAGCCACAGGCCCTCGGCGCTTTCGCAACTGATCACTCCGGACAGGGGAAACAACAGCTGGGCCTTGCGATGGCTGTGCCAGGGCCGCTCCCAGCGCTGCTCCTGGGTGGAAATGCGCAGGGCGCACACCGGGCGCGCAATCGCGTCCGGGTCCTGGGCCTGCTGTTTCAACTCGGGCATCCACCTTCCTCCACCGCATCGGGCCATACCCGCCACCGGCGTGACGGCGGAGCAAGCCCTGCAAGGTCGAGGATTGTGCCGAGCCCCTGGGCGTTAGCCAAGAACCGCCGGCCGCACCCGCGCTCATCCCTGTGCGCCAGGGGCACGGGTCATTGGCGGGCAGGCCCTAGCGGTAGTAGCCATAGCGATAGCAGCAGCCGTGATAGTGCCCGGGGTACACCACGCAACCGCCCAGGGACAGCATGGTGGCCATGACAATCAGCAGTGCAATACGACGGGACATGGTGAATTCCTCATGGGTTGTGTGATGGGACCGGCAAGCGTCGCTGGCGACCATCGCCAGCGATTGCACAGGGTTACCGATTCAACGGCGCACCCTGGAAACATCCGTCGCCGCCCTCGATAAAAATTTCCCAGCCACCCCTGCCCGCCCCGCGCCCCGGAAGCTGAACCGCGGTTGAATCGGGCGCGGATAAAAATTTCATTTTCCCGCGACGGATTCCTCGCCCATCTATCGTTGAACCCATCAGCTGCGTTCATCAGCGAACGCAGGCCTGAAGGAGTCACCATGAAGCTTGTCCGTTCCCTGCTGCGTCTGCGCACTGTGCTGCTGATCCCCCTGGCACTCGGCGCGCTGGCAAGCACCCCCACCTATGCCCAGCCCCTGATCATCCAGCAGGCGCCGCCCGCCGTGCGCTATGAGCCGGTCCCCCTGGCCCGCCCCGGCTACGCCTGGGATCGCGGGCACTGGCGCTGGCACCGCGGCGGTTATGCCTGGGTGCCCGGCCATTGGCAGCCGGTGATGCGCCGTGGCCAGTGGGTGCCCGGGCACTGGCAGGCCCGCGGCCCGAACTGGTTCTGGATCGAAGGCCACTGGGTGCGCTGATTCCGTCATGCCCTGGATGGCCCCGTTAGTGCACCGAGACTTGCCCATTTGAACGACACCGACCCGGATCTGGAGCTGCTGGCCCGCATCGGCAACAACGACGCACAGGCCGTGAAACAAATGGTCGAGCGCAAGCTGCCGCGCCTGCTGGCCCTGGCCGGCCGCCTGCTGGGGGACGCCGACGAGGCCCGGGATATTGCCCAGGAGAGTTTCCTGCGGATCTGGAAACAGGCGGCCAGCTGGCGCAGCGAACAGGCTCGCTTCGACACCTGGCTGCACCGGGTGGTGCTGAACCTGTGCTACGACCGCCTGCGTCGGCGCAAGGAGCACTTGTCGGTCGATAGCCAACCAGCCCTGGAGGCGGTGGACCATGGCCCGGCGCCCGACGAACTACTGCAAGCCAGCGCGCAAAGCCGGCGCATGGCCGCGGCCCTGGACAAACTGCCGGAGCGCCAGCGCGAGGCGATCGTCCTGCAGTACTACCAGGAACTGTCCAACACCGAGGCGGCGGCACTGATGCAGATCAGCGTCGAAGCCCTGGAAAGCCTGCTGGCGCGGGCCCGTCGCAACCTGCGTAGCCACCTCGCCGAGGCCCCCGGCGCGGACCTCTCAGGAAGGAGAACACCATGACCCCCGAACGCTTTGCGCACCTGGCCGACGCCTATGGCGCCAACCTGCAGCACTGGCCCGCCAGCGAGCGCAGTGCGGCCCAGGTGCTGCTCGACAGCCGGCAGCCCCAGGCCCTGCAAGCCTTGCAGCAGGCCCGCTGGCTGGACCAGCAGCTCGACAGTTACCAGTTGCCCGCGCCCGATCCAGCGCTGGTCCGGCAGATTGTCGCCAGCGCTGCCGCCCACCGGCCCAGGGCCCGGTTCTGGAGCCACTACTCCGGCTGGCTAGCGTCCCTGGGCTGGGTCGGGGTCGGCCTTACGGGTGTGGCGGCGGGCATGTTGGCGGTCACCCTGAGCCTGCCCCTGGCACCTTCCCACGAAACCCTGCCCAGCGTGTTCGACCAGAGCGACGCAGAATTCGTCCTGAGCATCAATGCCGAGGAGGCCGAACAGTGAACCTGCCCACCCGTCCGCTGAAAACCTTCCTGGTGCTGTCGCTGCTGCTCAATGTGTTCCTGATGGGCGGCGTGGCCGGCGGCCTCTATCAATGGCTTGGCCAACCCAAGCCGGCCCAGGCCCTGGCGATGCCTCAGCATGGCCTGCGCCAGGCCATGGCGCAGATGCCCGAGGAGCGCCGGCGCCAACTGCGCCAGTTGCTGCGCCAGACCCGCCTCGACAGCCAGCCGCAGATCAGCGCTGGACGCGAGGCGCGCCAGGCGGTGATTCGCCAGCTCGAGGCCGAACCACTGGACCGCAATGCCCTGGATGTCGAGCTGGGCAAGTCCCGCGAGGCCGACAGCGCCCTGCGAGCCCGGGTGGACGAAGCCCTGGCCAATTTCGCCGGCAGCCTGTCTTTGGAAGAACGCCAGCAACTGGTGCAGTCCATGTACCTGCGGGGCGCGGGCAAGAATCGCCCGGCGCAACGCAACTGAGCGCGCGGCGACGGATTTTCCCGGCGCCCGCGTTAAACCTCCGACAGCCCGCCCTGATGGCGGGCGCTGCAACCCTTGCCAGGAAACCCGACCATGTTTGCCACCCTCAAGACCACCCTAGTCGCCACCCTGCTCGGCGCCACCCTGGCCGGCTGCGTGGTGGCCCCGGCCCATCCACGCCGGCCTCCGCCGCCCATTGTCGAGGTGGTGCCAGTGGCCCCGGCGCCGGGTTATCACTGGGTCGCCGGGCATTACCGCTGGCGCGCCAACCAATGGGTCTGGGTGCCGGGGCATTGGCGCTATTGAGGCCACGGCCTTGCGGCCTGCGGCGCGGGCGCAACGGCGATCCTCAGCCCCGCGCCTGCTCCAGCAGCCAGCTTTTGAAGGCACTCATGGCCGCTGTCTCGGCCCGGGACTGCAACCGGGTCAGCCAATAGCTGCCGGTGACTATGCCGATCTCGAAGGGCTGCACCACCGCACCGCTGGCCAGCTGGCGCTCGAACATCAGCGGCGGCGCCAAGGCCACCCCCAAGCCCTGCAACGCCGCCTCGAGCATGCCCAGGGACGAGTCGAAAACAATGCTCTGGGGCAACAGGCTGTTGGCCGCCAACCCCGCTGCGTGAAACCACTGCGGCCATTCATCGGTGCGATAGGAGCGCAGCAGGGTTTGTCCCAGCAGGTCCGCGGGGCTGTGCAACTGACGGGCGATATCCGCCACGCAAAGCACCGACAACGGCGCCTGCAGCAGCTCCAGGGCCTCGATACCGTGCCAGGCCCCGGTGCCGAAACGGATGGCGTAGTCCAGGCCCTCGGCCGCCACGTCCACCCGATTGTTATTGGTGCTCAAGCGCAGGTCGATAAAGGGATGGCGCGCCTGGAAATCCCCCAGCCGGGGCAACAGCCAGCCCACCGCGAAGGTGCCCACCGCGCCCACCGTGAGCATTTCCCGGTAGTGCCCGCCATCGAAGCGCCCCAGGGTCTGGGCGATACGGTCAAAGCATTCGCGCAGCACCGGCAGCAGGGTCTCGCCCTCGCTGGTGAGCATCAGGCCCCGGGGCAGGCGCTTGAACAGGGTGACCTTGAGCTGGGCCTCCAGGCTCTTGACCTGATGGCTGACCGCCGCCTGGGTCACACACAGCTCGATGGCCGCGCGGGTGAAGCTCAGGTGCCGCGCCGAGGCCTCGAAGGCCCGCAGCGCATTCAGTGGCAGATGGGGGCGCAGCATAGGTACTCCATAGTTTTTCTAATGACTCCTGCGAGATATCGTCGTTTGTCAACCTGGCGCCAACTGCCTACATTAAGCGGGCTCGCCACAGGCTGCCTATGTCCTGCGCCGAGCCCTTTGCGAACAAGCTCCGATTGCAGAGCCGCGCTTGAAGTTGCGGCCAACCTACTCAAAACACAGGGAAAGACACCGATCATGCGGCAAAAAACCTTAACCGGATTCGCGCTTGGCAGCGCCTGTGCCCTGCTCCTGGGCAGCACCAATGCCCTGGCCACGCCCCAGGACGACAGCCTGAAAAACACCGTGGACGCCACCGTCCTCCCCTTGATGCAGCAGCAGAGCATCCCCGGCATGGCGGTGGCAATCATCGCCAATGGCCAGCGACATTACTTTAACTACGGGGTTGCCTCCAAGGACAATCAGCGCCCGGTGGACAACGACACCCTGTTCGAAGTGGGTTCGGTGAGCAAGACCTTCAACGCCACCCTCGCCGCCCTGGCCCAGGCCGAGGGCAAGCTGAAGTTTTCCGACAACGCCAGCCAGTACCTGCCAGCCTTGCGCGGCAGTGCCTTCGATCACATCAGCCTGCTGCAACTGGGCACCTACACCGCCGGCGGCCTGCCCTTGCAGTTCCCCGATGAGGTACAGGGCGAAGCCAAGATGCTGGACTATTTCAACACCTGGAAGCCCCGCTTCAGCCCCGGCGTCCAGCGTCAGTACTCCAACCCCAGCATCGGCCTGTTCGGCTACCTCGCCGCCCGCAGCCTGGGCCAGGGCTACGAGCAGCTGCTGGAACAACGCCTGTTCCAGGGCTTCGGTCTCAAGCACAGCTACCTCAAGGTGCCGCAGGACCAGCAACAGCACTACGCCATGGGCTATGACAAACAGGGCAAGCCGGTGCGGGTCGGCCCCGGCCCCCTGGACGCCGAAGCCTACGGGATCAAGACCAGTGCCCCGGACCTGCTGCAATTCATTGCCGGCAACCTGCAACCGGGCCAGCTCGACAAGCCCCTGCAGCAGGCCGTCGCCAGCGCCCAGAGTGGCTACTACCAGGTGGGCGACATGACCCAGGGCCTGGGCTGGGAACGCTACACCTACCCCCTGCCCCTGGCCCGGCTGGTGGCCGGCAACGCTCCGGAGATGGTCACCGAATCCCACCCCGTGCAATGGCTGGCCACACCTGAGGCGCCCAAGGCCGATGCCCTGTACAACAAGACCGGCGCCACCAACGGCTTCGGAGCCTATGTGCTGTTCGTTCCGAGCAAGCAGATCGGCATTGTCATGCTGGCCAACAGCAACTACCCCAATGGCGAACGGGTGAAGGCCGCCTACCGGATCCTCGGCGCTCTGCAAACAGCCCAGTAACAAATCCGAGCCAGCGCTCAACAACGCCACCTGCCAACCCCGGCAGCGTGGCGTTTTTCTTGTTGCTTCGGCCAAGGCGCCTAGACTGAAAAAATCCTTCTCGATCCGGCACCCGGGCCAGGCTGCGCACGCCCGCGATTGTCCCGGCGCAATGGTGTTGATGTCGGGGCGGAGTAGATTCGGGGCACGCGCTGAACCTTCTGCCAGGCGCTCCGGTCGATAACTGCAAGCTGATGCGGGTCGCCCGTCGCGCGCCCAACCCCACCACCACCGCTGGAGAAACGCCTGTGATATCGACCCTGCAGATCGCCAGAATCAAAGCCTGGGGCGCCCATGGCTTTACCGCTACCGGGGTGGTCAGCGCCCTGCTGGCGACCCTGGCGCTGTTCGACAACCAGCCCAAGGCCTGCCTGCTGTGGCTGGGGGTGGCGCTGCTGGTGGACGGGGTCGACGGTTCCCTGGCGCGCAAGGTCAACACCCGCTCGGTGCTGCCCAATATCGACGGCTCGGTGCTCGACCTGGTGATCGACTACCTGACCTACGTGTTTATTCCGGCGCTGTTCATCTACCGCTACATTCCCCTGCCGGAGTACAGCGCACTGCTGGCCACTTCGCTGATCCTGCTGTCATCACTGCTGTGTTTCTGCAACGTCAACATGAAGAGCCACGACAATTACTTCCAAGGCTTTCCCGCGGCCTGGAACGTAGTCGCACTGTGTTTCTACCTGCTTGAACCCGGCCCCTGGCCGACCCTGCTGAGCATCCTCGGCCTGGCCCTACTGACCGCCACCCGGGTGCAGTTCCTGCATCCGTTCCGGGTGCGCAAGTGGATGCCGCTGAACATCATAGTGACCTTCGTCTGGCTGCTCAGCGGCGCGCTGCTGATCCTTGGCCACCCCCAGCACAGCCCGCCGATCATGGGGTTGTGGCTGGTGGCCTCGGCCTACTTCATGGGCGTATGCCTGTGGCGCACGGTGCAGGAAAGCAGTAAGCGGTAAGCGGTAAGCGGTAAGTTTGTAGCTTGCAGCTTGCAGCTTGCCGCTTGCCGCTGCACTTTGTAGCTTGTGGTTTGTTGCCCGCCTGCCGAGAAGCCCTGCATGAACGCCACCACCCTGCTGCTCTACACCTCAAGCTGCTTTATCGGTGCGCTGATTCCCGGCCCCACCTCGCTGTTGGCCATGGCCAACGGCACCTCGCGCAACCGCCGGCTGGTGGCGGTGGGCATGGCCGGCGCGGCGCTTTCCGATGTGCTGATCATCGCCGCCGTGGGGTTGGGCCTGGGGGCCATGCTGATGGCCTCGCAGCAGCTGTTCATGGTGTTGAAATGGGTGGGGGTGGGCTACCTGGCCTGGCTCGGCATCCAGCTGTGGCGCAGCGCGCCCCAGGCTCTGGACACCCAGCAGGTCGAGGCCGGCTCACGACATGGCGAGGTGTTTCGCCGCAGCTTCTCGGTGGCCATGACCAACCCCAAGGTGCTGCTGTTCTTCACCGCCTTCCTGCCGCAATTCGTCGACCCCAGCCAACCGGTATTCGTCCAGTACGCCACCCTGGCGCTGGTCACTGCCCTGGTGGAAGTGCTGGTGATGGGGCTGTATGCCGCCGGCGGGGTGCAAGCGGCGAAGTTCCTCACCCGCACCGGCATGCGTCGGCTCAATCAATGCTGCGGCGCCACCATGCTGTCGCTGGCAGCATTCTTGGCACTCTACCGCCGCAACTGAAGCGCTTGCGGCTTGCCACTTTAAGCTTGCCGCTGCTCCTAAAATGCCAACTTGTAGCCAATGGAAAACAGCATCACGGCCAGGCACGGCCGCAGGATTTCGTCGGAAATGCGCCCGGTCATGTGGCTGCCGATCCAGATCCCCGGCAGCGAGCCCATCAGCAGAAAGCCCAGCAGGTGCCAGTCCATATTGCCCATGCTGGCGTGGCCCAGGCCGGCCACCAGGGTCAGGGGCACGGCGTGGGCGATCTCGGTGCCCACCAGGCGCTTGGTGGCCAGGAACGGATAGAGGATAAACAGCGCCACGGTGCCCAGGGCGCCGGCGCCGATGGAGGTCAGGGCGACCATGGTGCCGAGGATCAACCCGGTGACCACGGTCAGGCCATTGAGGCCGCTCGGGCTTGGCTGGTAATCGCGGCCATGGCGCTGGGCGAAGGCCATCAGCTTCTTCTTGAAGACAATCGCCAGGGCGGTGAGCAGCAGGACGAACCCCAAGCCTTGCTTGATCACCGAGTTCAGGGCCTGGGGATCGCTGTCCAGGTGGTTCAGAAACCACAGGGTCGCCAGCACCGCCGGCACGCTGCCCAGGGTCAGCCAGCCGGTGATGCGCCAGTCAATATTGCGGTTCTTCTGGTGCACCAGCACCCCGCCGGACTTGGTGATGGCGGCATACAGCAAATCGGTGCCCACTGCGGTGGCCGGGTTGATGCCGAACCACAGCAGAATCGGGGTCATCAGCGAACCGCCGCCGACCCCGGTCATGCCGACGATAAAACCCACGATCAAGCCCGCGACCACAAAACCGAAATTGCCTACATCCATCGATAAAGCCCTACAGATCACGCGGTCAGGTAAAAAACTGGCGGCAGCATAGCGGCTAAAGCTTATGTCCATTTATATGAATAAAATCTAACGTTATAACCAGCACCGAGTTTTCCATGCGCACGGCACATACCAGGGCTGCCCGGCTTGCATCGAGCACAGGCCAAACACCCCCCGGCCGCCCCAGTGGACGCCGAGCCCGCACCTCTCTAGCCCGTACCTTTACCTGCACAATCAAGACCGCACAGTGGCAGTACATCCGGTATTCTGCCGGTCGCTCGCCGAGGCAGCCGACCCAGGCTCCGGTGTGCCTCGCTCCTTCAAGGAAGACCCATGACAGCCGACCAGACGCCCTACTCGATCGAGCAGCAACGCATCCGCTTCCGCCGCCTGACCCTACAGGAGCAAGGCCCCGGGCAAGCACCGCCGACACGGGGCAATTGGGCCCTGGCGCTGTCCGGTGGCGGCATCCGCAGCGCCACCTTCTGCCTGGGGGTGCTGCAGGCCATGGCCAGGGCGCCGGCACCGGACGCCAGCCCCCAGCCAAGCACCGAGGCCGGCAGCGAGCAGAGCCTGCTGTCGCGCATCGACTACCTGTCCACTGTCAGTGGCGGCGGCTATATCGGCAGTTTCTTCAGCAGCCTGTTCCTGCCTGGCCGGCTGCGCGCCAGCACCGCCCAGGACCCGGTGGCCCAGGCCGCACGGGATGCCTACCAAACGCTGCGCTTCGAACCGCCGGGACGCATCAGCACCGGGGTCAACTACAACAGCCAGCCCGTGGGTCAGGGCCCCAGTGCCTGGCTGCGGGAAAACGGCCGCTACCTGACCCCCACTGGCTCCGGTGACATGCTCTACGCCCTGGCCATGACCTGGCGCAACTGGCTGTCGCTGCACGCCATGATCGGCCTGCCGATTCTCTTGCTGCTGAGCCTCTTGACCCTGTTCCAGGTGCTGAGCCAGGCCAGCCTGCTGCTCTGGCCGCTGATGGCCGCGCTGCTGTTCGCCCTGCCCTGCGCCGTGGCGTACTGGCTGGTGATTCCCCGGGGCGACCTGGACCAGCCGCCACAGCTGGGCAACCCGGCCTATCGCGCCATGCTGGTGCTGGTGGCCGGGCTGTGGCTGGGCGGCGGCCTGGCCTATGCCGTGGCCCACTGGCAGGCGGTGGGCGCCCTGGCGCTGGGGGCCGCGCTGGTGGGCAGCAGCGCCTTGCTGATCAGCTGGCGGCTGGTACGCAGCCTGGGCAAACCCGGCGACCCGGCGCGGGACTACAGCTGCAACAACTGCGTACGCAACTATCGGGTGCAGATCACCCGCGCCCTGGGCCGGGCCATGACCGCGGTGGCGGTGCTCGGGGTGCTGGCCTTGCTGGTTACCGGCGCCGAGGTGCTGTACCGCTACCTGCTGGATTACCGGGCCCTGGGCACCCTGCTGCTGTTGGCCGGGCTGATGTGGCTGATCCGCCGGCTGGTGGTGCTCAAGGATGAAAAGCCCCTGCCCGGCTGGATGCGCAAACTGCCGCTGGATGTGCTGGCACTGATTGCCGGCGGCCTGCTGCTGGGGCTGCTGTGCCTGTGCTGGGCGCTGCTGGTGCAATGGATCGCCCATGACGGCGGCAGTGTGACCTACAGCGATGCCGCAGCCTGGCGCCTGCTGGCCCTGAGCCTGGTGGCGGCACTGCTGGTGTGCCTCAGCGGGCGCTTTATCGGCTTTCTCAATAGCTCCTCGCTGCAGGCCTTCTACAGCGCCCGGCTGACCCGCGCCTACCTCGGCGCCTCCAATGGCCGACGCTTCAACGGCCCGGCGCAGCAGCGCCGCACCTACCTCAGCGTGGCCGAGCCGATGTCCAGCGACGACCTGTCGCTGCAGCAGTACTACGCCAGCCCCAGTGCCGGCCCGGTGCACCTGATCAACGTCACCATGAACCTCACCCTGGACCCCGCCGAGCAACTGGTGCAGCGCGACCGCAAGGGCCAGCCGCTGTGCATCGGCCCCAACTGGGCGCCCACGGCGAACGACAATGGCGCGGCGGAAAGCTACAGCCTCGACGGCAAGCCCTATCGTCGCGACCTGAGCCAGGGCCCGGCCTCGGAAATCATGCAGCCCCTGAGCCTGGGGCAGTGGATCGGCGTATCCGGCGCGGCCTTCAGCACCGGCCTGGGGCGCGCCGGCAACCTCGGCCTGTCGTTGATCTTCGGCCTGGCCAATGTGCGCCTGGGCCTGTGGTGGCCGAGCCATTTCATCGACCCTGGCAAGGACCGCTGGACGCCCCGGGACCTCAAGCCCTGGACCTACTTCAGCACCCAGGCCTACCTGTTCTACGAGCTGACCGCGCGCTTTCACGGCTATCGCCGCGACTACCAGTACCTGTCCGACGGCGGGCATTTCGAGAACACCGCCACTTACGAACTGCTGCGCCGCGAACGCCAGGTAGAGCTGATCGTCACCTGCGACTGTGGCTGCGACCCCGACTACCGCTTCGACGACCTGGCCAACCTGGTGCGCCTGGCGCGTATCGACCAGGCCCTGGAAATCCGCGAGGACCCGGGCGTGCTCAGCCATCCGCTGCTCAAGTCGGTGTTCGCCAGCATCGAGGAGTTTCGCCAGCCCGCCAGTGCCGACAGCCAGAAGTGCGCCCTGCTACTGAATGTCTACGCCCACGGCCCGGGCCCCGAGGCCCAGGTCGCCAGCACCCCGCATTGCCGGATCCTGCTGCTCAAGCCACGGCTGATCGCCGGCTTGACCCCGGACGTAGCCAACTACGCCCGGGCCAACCCGGGCTTTCCCAACCAGAGCACGGTGGATCAGTTTTTCGATGAGGCGCAGTTCGAAAGCTATCGCCAGCTGGGGCTGAGCATCGGCCAGCAGCTGTTTGGCCAGAGCGGCCAGAGCAACGAGATGGCCAAGGCCCTGTGGCGCTACCTGGAATGAGCGGCGCACCAAGCCTGGCGCTTCAGCGTGGCTGGTGCGCCTTCACCGCCGCCAGCCACTGGGCGTCGAGACGCTCCTGCTGCGGGTCGATGCCTTTTTCCGCGAGCAGCGCCAGGTGCCGCTCCACCTCGCCCAGCATTTGCCCATGGGCGCTGGAGTTGGCGTCCAGCTGATGCATCTGCGCCAGCCCCAGGTGATAGAAGCGCAACAGCTTGAGGGCCGCCGGATCGCCTGCGGCCACCCCGGCCGTGACCTGGTGCATCACATTGGTCACCCGCATCAGGCTGCGCTTGAGGCGCCAGCCATACACCGCAGCCGCCATCCACGGCTGCTTCCAGAACACCTGGCGCACCAGGGCCGCGCTGATCAGTAGGCCGCAGAATACGCCGCCAGCGTTCCACACCAGGTTGTCGCCGCCGGGCTGGCCGAACAGGGCCACCGAAGCGCTGGAGAACAGCATGGCCAGGGCGATAAACACCAGGGCGATGATCAGGGTGCTGCGCCGGGTTTGCCGGCGATAGGTTTCAGGGTCCTGGGGGGTGATGACGAACATGGGCGCGACGGGCTCCGCTGGCTGAGACAAATGGACCGGCATTATCACCGCTGGCGCCCTGGCCGGCGGCTTAAATCGTCGGCCAGGGAAAAATATCTGCACGCGGGCTGATCCAGGTCGGCATTTGCGGCCGCTGAACCTCGCTTCAACGCTTGCGCGGACGTAAGCCACGGCCCAGGCGCCGCCAGCCCAGCACCACCCCGGTCACACTGAGCAGCAGGCCGCCGGCGCTGAACAGCAGCATCCACAGGTCCCACAGCGGCCGATTGGCCAGCAGCGGCAGCCAGTCCCAGCTATGCAGCAGGGCGAACAGCCAGCGCGAAGCGCGCCGCGGCTGATCCAGCTGGCCGACCACGGCCCCGGTGTACAGGTCCAGGTGCAGCCAGGTGCGGGCCGGGTCGTCGAAGGCCACGCGCAACACCGGCAGGCGCTGCTGCATGTGCCCGAGCATGCTGTGGGGCTCGCGGGCGTAGTAGTAGAAGTCGTAGGCATCGAGTTGCTGCACCACCAGCGGCCGCTCGGGACGAATGGCCCAGGCCGCCTGCTCCAGGGTGGCCGGATCGAACTAACGCAGCACCCGCTGCTCGGCCATATCGAGGATGCGCGTGCGCCCGGCGCCGTCGTAGCCGATCACATAGCCCTTGCCGGCGATCATCCGCCACTCCAGCTCCCGGGCCCGCAGGCCATCCTCGGCAAAACGCTGCAGGGCCTGGCTTGCGCTCAGGGGGAAGGCCGCGGCCTGCAGCGGCCCGCCTTGGTAGGCCGCCAGCGACAGCGGCTGGGCGCTGCTGAAGACTTGCCAGGGGTTCATCGACATCAGGCCGCTGAAGATCCAGGTGATGGCCAGCACCCCGAAAAGCATGCCGCCCAGGTGATGCCAGCGGGCAAAGCCCTGGTACGGCGAGCGCGAGCCGTTGCGATAGGTGCGGGTGAAGCGCCAGCGCAGCACGCCCACCGCCAGGCCGAGCACGGCCATCAGGGTGGCGCCCAGGGACAAGTAGGTGACGATCGGCCCCCAGGCGCCATCCATGCCGATGCCGCGCAGCGGGTACAGCCAGTGCAGCCAGGCGCCGACCCAGTTCCAGGCGCGCTCGGTGGCGGTGGCGTCGCGCACCACTTCGCCGCTGCTGGAGGAGACGTACAGCAGGCGCCCCTCGGCATCGGCCACGGCCACTCGGTGCAGGGGCCGGTCGGCGTCCAGGGCCCGGGACTGGCTCCAGCGGTCGCCATCGACAACCCCGCGCGCCTCGACGGCCACCCCAGGGGCAAACTGGCGCGCGGCGGCCAGGGCCTCGGCTTCACCCACAGGCTCGATCGGGCGGCCGTTCCGGGCATCGAGCGCCACCTTGCGCGCCCCCGGGTAGTCGAGGAGGTAACGGGGCTCGCCGGCCACGGTGCTCAGGCGAATGCTCGACGGCGGCCGCTGAGGATCGGCGGCGTGCAGCACCTGCTCCAGGTCGGCGCCCTCACCTTCCAGGCTCAGCGGCGGCAGGTGCGCCAGGTGCTCGGCGGGGGTCAGCTTGGGGTAACCGACATACAGCATCACCGCCCCGGAGACGAACCACAGGGCCATGAACAGGCAGGCGACTATGCCCAGCCAACGGTGCCAGAGGTACAGGTAACGCTTCATCACAGGTCTCTCGCCAGTGGACGGGGCTCGGCGGAGCCCCGCGGTCTCGGGTCAGAAGCGCGTTTGCAGCGCCAGTTCGAAGGTCCGTGGCGCCCCCAGGTAGAGCTGGGTCGAGCCGGTGGTGCGGGCATAGACCTGATCGGTGAGGTTGCGCACGCGGCCGGTGATGCGGGTATCGGCGTCGACCTGGTAACCGACAAAGGCGCCGAAAATCGTATAGGCCGGGGCATAGCGGGTGTTGGCCGCATCGGCGTAGATCGACGACACATAACGCGCGTCGCCCCCCACCTGCCAGGACGGTGCCAGGTCATAGGTCAGCCACAGGTTGGCCACCTTGTCCGGGGTGTTGGTGGGGCTGTTGCCCTTGCGCGACACCTGGCGCCCGCCGACGCTTTCATAGAACTCGTCGTACTGCGCATCGACGTAGGCGAAGTTGCCTTCGGCCAGCAGCTTGGGGGTGACCCGCAACGAAGTGGCCAGCTCCACCCCGCGGGACGATTGCTGGCCCACCGGCAGGCTGTTGCCGGGGTTGTTCGGGTCGGCGGTGGACAGGTTCTTGCGCTCGATACGGTAGGCGGCCAGGGTCGCCGAGCCGCGACCGTCGAGGTAGTCGAACTTGCTGCCAACCTCCCACTGATTGCCGGTGCTCAGGTCGAAGTCACGCACCTGGCCGTAGCTGGCGGTGGTGAGGATGCCCGCCGGCGGGTCGGCGGCGGTGCTGTATTGCACATAGACGTTGGCCGCCGGGGTCAGCTCGTACACCAGCCCCAAGCGTCCGGTGGTGGGCCGGTACTTGCGCTGGAAGAAGGCCGGGTTGGCCTCGGTCACCGCCCGGTAGTTGGTCACCTGCAGGTCGATCTGGTCGTGGCGCAGGCCGCTGAGCAGGGACAGGCGATCGGTCAGTTGCAGGCGGTTTTCAAGGAACATGGCCCAGGTGTCCACCTGGTTGCTGCGGTTCTTCGCAAAGCCCCGGCTCATGCCCGGCAAGTCCCAGAAACTGCCCGGGTCGAAATCGTCGGGGTTGACGCTGCCGGCCGAGCCCGACACCGAGCGCGGGTAGCTGGTCATCACGTTGTGGCTGTAGTCGATGCCCGCCGACCACTGGCTGTCGAGGCCGAACAGGCTGTTGTGATGCAGCAGTTCGAAACGGTTGCCGTTGAGTTCCTGGGCATGGCGCTGGAGCAGGATGCCGGAGCGGTCCACCTGGGTGTTGTTGCTGTTGTAGGCGTAGGTTTCCAGGTTGCGGTATTCGCGGTCGGCGTTGTAGTGGTACAGGGTGTTGCGCAGGGAGGTGTGTTCATCCAGCTGGTAGTCGAGGATCGAACGCAGCCACTGCACCCGCTGCTCATAGCGGCCATCGGCAACGTTGTAGTTTTCGAAGCGCCGGCTCTTGTCCACCTCCATCTTGCCCCCCAGGGGGTTCAGCACCGGGGTGCCCCAGTAAGGGCTGTCGACGCTTTCGTTCTGGTACTCGTAGGCCAGGGTGTGGGACAGCTGGTCGTTGAAGTCGGTGAGCAGGGAAAAGGCGGTGGTCCAGGCATCGCGCTGCTCGCGGTCGACATAGCCGTTGCTGGTGGTGTGGCTGACATCCAGGCGCGCGTAGTGGCGCGGCCCGTCGCCATGGTTCAGCGCATGGTTGAAGCCGAAGGAGGTCTCGGTGCTGTCGTAGGCGCCATAGCTGATCCGCCCTTCGTTGAACGACTCAGTGCGCGAGGGCAGCTTGGTGATGTAGTTGATCGAGCCGCCCACGGCGCCAGCGCCGTAGAGAAAGCTCGACGGCCCGCCCACGGCCTCGACCCGGTCATAGATCCAGCTGTCCACCGGGCGCGCGGCGATGGCGTCGTATTGCACGCTGATGCCGTTGAACAGCTGGGTGATCTGCGCCCCGGAAAAGCCGCGATAGGAGACAAACCCGGCGAAACCCGGCGACGCCGCGGCGTTCATTCCCGGCACGCCGGAGAGCATGTCCTGGGTGTTGGCGGCGCCGCGCTGCTCGATCTGCTGGCGGCTGACCACGCTGACCGAAGCCGGGGTTTCCCGGGGCGTCAGGCCCAGGCGCGAACCGGTGCTGCCCTGGGTGTCGAGCTGCAAGCCGGTGGCCGGCTGTTCATCGGCGCTGATGCGCATCTGCGGCAGTTGCACCGGGCTGTCGGCCAGGGCATTGAATGACAGGGCGCAGCACAGCACCGCGCAACGGGGAGAGCGATAGAGGAATTTCATGGACTCGGACTCGAAAAAAAAGCATCGAACAGCGTCCGGCGCCAATCGCTGGAGCGACTGCCTAACCGGTACCGGAAGATGAAACAAGCGCGACGACCGAATACGGCCGCCAGGGACGAGTCAGCCCAGAGGGGGGGCTCGAGGATTGAGGGCCGGCCATGAATAGCGCGGCGGTGCCTTGCTGCGCCGCTCGACTCGGGGCTGTGCCTGGGGCTCGCGCCGCAGCAGCCAGGCCAGGGCGAACAGCAGGCTGATGCCCAAGCTCACGGCCGAGCACAGCGGGCACATAAAGGTGCTCATGCCACCGGCGGCGGCCTGATCACTGAAATCGCCGCTCTGGCTCGGGGCCGGCGTGCCCATGGCGGAACAGAACTGCCCGCCCACACCATTCAGCTCCAGCCCCGCCAACTGCCCATGGCCCAGGCCACAGACGAGCACGTTGAACAGCACGCAGAAATACAGCGTCCAGGCAATGTGGGGGCGATGGGGTGAGGTGCGGGTCATGGCGGCAAGAATAACAGTGAAAAAAGCCCTGGAAAATCACCCCTTTACGGCACGCAAAACTAAAGGGCCCGCCAGCGGTGAGGTTGAGGCGAGCTTTATAGCCCACCTCTGCAAGGCCAAGGATCGGACCAGAACGAAAGTTGTCGTTTGTGGCGAGAAAGCTTGCTCGCGCTGGGTGGCGCAGCCGCCCCAATGGCTGCACCCCCAAGGCTTCATCAGGCTAGAAATCCAGGCGTTACGAGCGCTGCACAGCCGGGCGCCGAGCCGCCGAGGGGCGACCCGCTTGCTCGCCACCCTTCGGGCCCTGACGACCATCGAGCAAGGCCTCCACCACTGCCCTGGCCATCTCCACCGAATGCACCATCGACCAGATCAAGCCGCGCTCGATGCCGCCACCCTGCTGGGCGATTTCATCGCAGACCTCCTCGGCGCATTTGAGCAACAACGACACATGCACCAATGCCTCTTCGCCGCTCACCCCCGGGCGCACGCTGAACAGCGAGTCAGGGGCAACGGCATTGGCTCGGGTCTTCAGCTGGAACAGAGTGGGCGCCACCGATTGCTTGGCCAGAGCCGCACGCAGAGCGGTGTTGGCGGCCTTGAGCTCAGGGTCGCGATAGGACGTGGGTGGATCGGGAACAATCTTTTTCATGGTCAACCTCCTGGTAATGAAGAGGAGCCAACACCCTTCGCTTGCACACGATTTAAGGTGGCAGCCGTACGCGGGTGTGCAAGACCGAGTTACCAGAACCCCGGCAGATCCGAAGATCTCCCACGCACGGCCGCCATAAAGTCGCGGACATGAAAACGCTCAATCGAAGCCGAGCGTTTATGCATCTGGTAATCATCGAACTTGCACGTCCGAGTCATCGATTTGGCGATGACCAGAACACCCTAGCCCGCCCACCAGGCGCATTCAAGCGGTCCGCAGTTTCTCGGATTTGCCTTACAAAAGAAAGAGAATTGGCGCACTTTCACAACAGTTCGACAACAATTCAGTAACAACTGTGCAGACGCAGAAGACCATACTGCGACGGCGATTTTTGCCCGGTGCACAACAGCAGCAGCCTGAGATTTACCGATAGAACCCCGGCGCCAGCGACCCAAGAATTGTTGGCAGTTGCCCTCACCTGACCCAAGAGCACGGAAGATGCCTGCACAGCCTTTTACAACACCCCGCCGCCGGCTGCCGGTGGCCCGTCCCGCGGCCCTGGAAGCCGTGCCCGGCGCCGTCACCCGGGTGCTGGTGGTGGGCGCCGGATTCGCCGGCCTTGCCGCCGCCAATGCGCTGATCACCGCCGGCATCGAGGTGCAGGTGCTGGAGGCCCGGCCACGGATCGGCGGCCGTACCCACACCCTGGCCCTGGGCAATGCCCAAGTGGATGCCGGCGGTTCGTGGATTCACGACCCAGAGGGCAACCCCTTGAGTGAACTGGCGCAGTTCATGGCCCTCGATACCCTGGAATTTTCCATCGCCGAGATGATTGCCGGCCTGGCCCTGGTCGACCCGCACGGGCAACCCCTGGCCCCTGCACAGCGGGCGCAGATCCTGGAACTGGCGGACAGCATCGAAAGCGAGCTGATGGACAGCGCCATCGAGTACCCGCCCCAATTGTCCCTGGAGCAATGGCTGCACCAGCGCCTGCAGGACATCGTCGACCCCGAGCTGCGGGACTGGGTGCGGTTTGTCATCAGCACCGGTTTGCAAGCCGACCTGGCGGCGCCCGCCCGGGACATCGCCCTGCTCAACTACAGCCTGGAGTGCGACTACCAGGGCACCGATCGCTGCATTCGTGGCGGCTACCAGCACCTGCTGCAAGGCCTGGCCAAGGGCCTGCCCATCAGTACCGACTGGCCCGTGGCGAAAATCACCCAGGATGCCGACGGGGTGACCCTGGAGAGCCGCGATGGGCGAGTGGAACGCGGCTCCCACCTGCTGTTGAGCGTACCGCTGGGGGTGCTCAAGGCCGGCAGCATCGAATTTTCACCGACCTTGCCGACGGACAAGACCGCCGCCATTCAACGCCTGGGCTTCGGTGCCTTCGAAAAGCTCCTGCTGAGTTTCGAGCAGCCGTTCTGGGCCAGCGAGCAAGCGCCGTGCAGCGGTTTGCTGATCAAGGATCATCCGCTGTTCCCCTACTGGATCGACCTCTCGCCACTGACCGGCACGCCGACCCTGGCGGCGCACATTTGCGGACCATCGGCCCTGGAACTGGCCAAGCTCGACGATAACGCGGCGTTGGCCCTGGCCCTGGAGGCACTGGCCACGGTCTGCCCAGGCACGCTGCCAGCGCCGAAGGCGGTGCACCGTACCCGCTGGCTCAACGACCCCTACAGTCGCGGAGCCTACCTGCACCTGACGCCCGAAGCCTCGCTGGAGGACATCGCCCGGCTCGCCGCGCCCTGGGGGCGGGTGCTGCTGGCGGGGGAAGCCACCTCCCGCGAGCGTTATGGCTATGTCGACGGCGCCTACTGCTCGGGGCTGCGGGAGGCCGCTCGACTGCTGCCGGGCATCGACCTGGCGGTGTCGATAGCCGCTGGGAGCTGAAGCGGGCCGGGCGTTGATGCCCGGCCCTAGCGCACGGTCAGGCCTCGCCCAGGGCCTTCACCGCGAGGATGCTGCCCGGCATCGAGTACAGCGCGCGTTCGGTGGTGCTGCCGATCAGCCGGCCAAAGCCGGTGCGGTGCACGGTGCCCATCACCACCACGTCCACCAGGTACTCGTCGACGAACTGGGCGATGCCCGGCACCGGCGGGCCCATGATGAAATGGCGGAATTCCTGGGGCACGTTGTGCGCGTCCCCCAGACGTTCGAATTCCTTGTGCAGGGAGTCGCGCAACTCATCCAGGCAATTGACGCTCCAGGCAGTGGATGCCACCGGCGCCACACCGTCGAGCATCGGCATCAGGTCGTAGGCGTAGAGCAGGTGCAACTGCGCGTCGCATTGCAGGGCCAGGGCGTTGGCAGTCTGGATGATCAGCGCATTGAGGCCGCGGATCTGCGTGTCGGACTGAGCCGGGTCCACCGCGGCGACGATGCGCCGCGGCAGTTTGTGCGGCGCGTCGTTGACCAGGTGCACCGGCACCGGCGCCTCGCGCAGCAGGTGGCAATCCAGGGGGGTGACGAACACCCGCTTGAGGGCCGACTCCAGGGTCACGTCCTTGATCAGCAGGTCGGGGTTGAACTCGTCGATGTACTCCAGCATGTCCTTGAGCACCTGGGTGCTCCAGATCACCTGGGTGGTCACCTGCACGCCCTGCTCGCGCATCCACTGGGCCTCCACCTCCAGCCAGCGGGCATGGCGTTGCAGGTAGGCCTGGCGTTCGCTGTCTTCCAGGTGCTCTTCCCAGAGGTAGGTGCGCGCTGGTGGCTCGACGAACACCAGGGCATGCAGGGCCGCGCCGCTGGCCCGGGCCAGGGCGGCGGCGCGACGGGCTGCCGGAGACTGGTGCTGCTGCGGATCGGCAATCAGCAACAGGCGCTGGTACTGGCTCATGGTGCACCTCCAAGAACTGTGATTGACCTTGAGTGTCGTCCCTCTAGGGTTCGGGCGCCTTGATATGCATCAACGGCGCCCGGCCCAGGGTTCAAGGGGTGATGGCGATCTTCATCACGCCGTCGCGCTGGCTGGCGAACAGCTCGTAGGCGGCTTCGATGTCATCGAGCTTGTAGCGATGAGTCACCAGGGGTTCAAGGTTCACCTGGCCGCTGGCGACCACCGCCATCAGCCGGCGCATGCGCTCCTTGCCGCCGGGGCACAGGGTACTGAGGATGCTCAGGTCGCCGAGGCCGGCGGCGTAGGCATCCAGGGGAATGTGCAGGTCGCTGGAGTAGACCCCGAGACTCGACAGCTTGCCCCCCGGACGCAGCACCCGCAGCGCCGACTCGAAGGTGCCCTGGGTGCCCAGGGCCTCGATGGCCACGTCCACCCCGCGGCCATCGGTCAACTGCATGATCTGCTTGACCACGTCGCCACGCTTGAAGTCCACCACATGGGTGGCGCCCAGGCCCTTGGCCACGCTCATGCGTGCAGCCACCGTGTCGACGCCGATAATGGTGGTGGCGCCCTTGAGCCGGGCCCCGGCCACCGCGCACAGGCCAATGGGCCCCAGGGCGAACACCGCCACGCTGTCGCCGATACTGACCTCGGCGCGTTCGGCGCCGGAGAAACCGGTGGACATGATGTCCGGGCACATCAGCACGGCTTCGTCGCTCAGACCATCGGGGATCGGGCACAGGTTGGCCAGGGCATCCGGCACCCGCACGTATTCGGCCTGGCAGCCATCGATGGTGTTGCCGAACTTCCAGCCACCCGTGGCGCGAAAGCCGTGGCGGGTATCGGGGCCGTCCTGGGAGCCGCAGCCACAGAGGCAAGCGTAGCTCTGGCCACTGGGGGTAATGGCCCCGGCGATCACCCGCTGGCCCTCGTGGAAGCCACGAACCTCCGAGCCCAGGCGCTCAATCACCCCCACGGGCTCATGACCGATGGTCAGGCCCCGGGCTACCGGGTACTCGCCCCGCAAGATATGCACGTCGGTGCCGCAGATGGTGGTCGTGGTGATCCGCACCAGGGCGTCCAGTGGACCGATTTCAGGGATGTCCTTGTCTTCCAGGACAATGCGGTTTTTCTCCACGAATACTGCGGCTTTCATCTTGGCCATGTTGCCGATCTCCTGTGCCGGGAAGGGGCCTGCGTCAATCCGCAGGCCTGGGAACAGGCTGCACGCAGCGCCCGGGGAAAGGTTTGATCATGGTCAAGCAACCGCCGCTCACCCGACCGTGCGTCGCAAATGCGGGTTTCAGGCGCTGCGCCAGCCCGCCCAGCAGGACCGGGTTTTCAATCCTGGGGTTGCTTGCGAAAGCCCACCGCCAGGCGGTTCCAACTGTTGATGGTGGAGATCGCCACACTCAGATCGACGCATTCGCTGGGGCTGAACTGGCTGGTCAACAGCTCATAATCGGCGTCCGGCGCCTGGGTTTCGCTGAGCCGGGTCAGGGCTTCGGTCCAGGCCAGGGCGGCACGCTCGCGGGGGGTGAAGAACGGGCTTTCGCGCCACACCGATACGGCGAACAGGCGGCGTTCGCTTTCACCGTGCTTGAGGGCATCGCGGCTGTGCATGTCGACACAGAAGGCACAGCCGTTGACCTGGGAAGCCCGCAGCTTGACCAGCTCCACCAGGGATTTTTCCAGGGGCAGCCGGGAGACCGCGGTTTCCAGGGCCAGCATGGCTTTCAGGGCATCCGGCGAGGCGGTGTAGAAATCGATACGAGGTTGCATGGGTCAGCTCCGCTGTGGGTCTAGGTGCTGCCACCTTAGAGCGCGCAGCCCGCGGCACCAATGACCAATGCCGACAGACTTGAGGAGACCAATGCGCCGCCACCCTGCCCTCAGGCACGGCTGCGCAGCCACTGTAGGAAGCCCTTGCGCGCCACCGGCTTGGGCACCGCCTGGGTCAGGCTCTGGGCCATGTGCCGACGGAAATCCAGCAGGTTCTTCATGGCCTCGCCGATGTCGTGGCGAGCATCCAGGCAGGGTTTGAGAAACTCGTTGTCGATGCGGTACAGGCTGCAGAAGGTCTTGGCCGAGAACTCCGCCAGGGTGGCTTCCTCGGACACCACCCCGGCCTCGCCAATCACCTCCCCCGGGCCCATGCGCCCGGCTTCGAACGGCTTGCCGTCGCGCTGCATATGCACCGTCACCACCCCGGATTCGATGATGAACAGGTGATCGCTGACCTCCCCGGCCGGGAGAATCACCTGGCCGGCGCGGAAGGTCTGCAGGTGCATGTTCTGGCTGAAGGTGTCCTTCTCTTCCTGGCGCAGGGTGGAGAAGATGCTCGAGGCATCCAGCAAGGCCCGGGGTCGTGACAGGCTGGCCGACGGGCTGCTCTCGCCGGTGGACAGCAGGCTGATGCCGCTGGCCTGCAAATGCCGGAACGCCAGGTCGAACAGCTGGTTACGCACCTCGCGCTTCTGCCCCATGCTGGCGACAAAACCGCTGATTTCATATTCCGCGCCGCTGCTGCCGGTGCTTTTCATGGCCACACTGGGCGACGGCGTGGCCAGCAGGAAACGACAGCCGAGGGTGGCGCGCTCCAGGGCCTCGATGACTTTCTGCGGGCGGGCGTGGGGGCTCACCTGCAGGCTTACCGACAGGCCATGCACATCGCTGGGCCGGCTGAAGTTGGTGATCTTGGCCTTGGACGCCAGGGAATTGGGGATCACCACCATGCTGCCCTGGGAAGTCTGCAAGCGGGTGGCGCGCCAGTCGATGTCCACCACCCGGCCTTCGGTGCCGTCGATGGCGATCCAGTCATCGATCTGATAGGGCTTGGTGGTGTTGAGCACGATCCCGGAAAACAGGTCGCTCAAGGTGCTCTGCAAGGCCAGGCCGACAATGATCGCCACCGCTCCGGAGGTGGCCAGCACGCCCTTGACCGGCAGCTCCAGCACATAGGCCAGGGCGGCGATGATAGCGATCAGGAAGATCACCGCGCCCATCAGGTCCTGCAGCAAGCGCCCGGTGTGGCCGACCCGCTGCATCATCAGGGTGCCCAGCAACACGGTCAGGGTGCGTGCGCCAAACAGCCACCAACCGATCTGCAGGCCAGTGGCGGCCAGGTGCAGGGGCACATCCTCCGGCCAGGGCGCGGCCTGCATCGGGTTCATGCCCTGGTTGAACAGCATCAGGCTGTAGAGGGAGAAGATCAGCACCCGCACCGCCAGTTTCCAGTGTTCGCCGCGGGTGCCGATCAGGCGCCAGAGCAGCACATCCAGCAACAGCAGAAACAGCGCGGCCAACAACGGATGATCGGCGAACAGGGAAGACATCGAGGCACTCCGGCAAGACGAGGGCAGCAAGATCTCACGAAAGACCCGGAAACAGGTATAGCAGGGCCTGTCGCGCCGCCAGGCTCCTCACTCCGAACCAAGCGCTTTAATCGTCGTGGCGAGGGAGCTTGCTCCCGCCGGGTCGCGCAGCGGCCCCAAGAATGGAACAGCTACACCACTCAGCGGGAGCAAGCTCCCTCGCCACAGATCAGCTATCGCTCAATCTACCGCGTGGCTGAGACTACTTGCCCTGGGTCAGGGTGTTGTAGCTGGTCATCAGGTTGCGGTAGTCGGGAATATGGTTGGAGAACAGGGTCGCCAGGCCTTCGACGTCGTTGCGCCAGTCGCGGTGCAGTTCGCAGGCCAGGCCGAACCAGGTCATCAGTTGGGCACCGGCATTGGACATGCGGTTCCAGGCCGAGTCGCGGGTCAGTTCGTTGAAGGTGCCGGAAGCATCGGTGACCACGAACACTTCAAAGCCTTCCTCCAGGGCCGAAAGCGCCGGGAAGGCCACGCACACCTCGGTCACCACCCCGGCAATGATCAACTGCTTCTTGCCGGTGGCCTTGATTGCCTTGACGAAGTCTTCGTTGTCCCAGGCATTGATCTGGCCAGGGCGGGCAATGTAGGGCGCATCGGGGAACAGCGCCTTGAGCTCGGGCACCAGCGGGCCGTTGGGGCCGGTTTCGAAGCTGGTGGTGAGGATGGTCGGCAGCTTGAAGTACTTGGCCAGGTCGGCCAGGGCCAGCACGTTGTTCTTGAAGCGATCGGGGTCGATATCGCGGACCAGGGACAGCAGGCCGGCCTGGTGGTCGACCAGCAGAACGGCAGCGTTGTTCTTGTCCAGACGCTTGTATGCAGTGCTCATGTGAAGTCCTCGCTAATGATCGATGCCGGAATACCCGGCTTGAATGAAACCCGTGGCACGCACCGCCGGGGTAACGGCGGGCGTCGGGGTGTAGCGCGCGACGGGCAAAGCCTAGTTGCCGATGCCCGCCGCGCCAGCGCAGCCGGTCAGTGACCGCTGGCGTCCATCCGGCCGAAGCGTCCCGATTGGAAATCGACAAAGGCCTGATGAATCTCCTCTTCGCTGTTCATCACGAACGGGCCGTGGCCGACTATGGGTTCGTCGATGGGCTCGCCGCTGAGCACCAGCACGATCGCCTCGTTGTTGGCTTCCAGGCTGATGCCCTGGCCATCGCGCTCCAGCAATGCGAACTGGCCTTCACGCAGCAACTCCTGGCCATTGACCTGAAGCGTGCCGCGCAACACCACCAAGGCGCTGTTACGCCCTGAATGCAGTGGCAGTTCCAGGTGCTTGCCGGCCCGCAGGCGAATGTCCCAAACGTCGATCGGGGTAAAGGTGCGGGCCGGGCCGCGCTGGCCGTCGTACTCGCCGGCGATCAGGCGCAGGCTGCCGGCATTGCCCGGCAGCGCAAACTGCGGAATGTCCGCCGCCATCAGGGTCTGGTAACCGGGCGCCGCGAGCTTGTCCTTGGCCGGCAGGTTGACCCACAGCTGGACCATTTCCAGGTTGCCGCCGCGCTTGGCGAAATCCGTGGAATGAAACTCCTCGTGGAGAATCCCCGAGGCCGCGGTCATCCACTGCACATCCCCCGGGCCAATCTTGCCGCCGCTGCCGGTGGAATCGCGGTGCTCCACTTCACCGTCGTAGACGATGGTCACGGTTTCGAAACCGCGATGGGGGTGCTGGCCCACGCCACGGCGGGCGCTGGTGGGGCTGAACTGCGCAGGGCCGGCGTGATCCAGCAGCAGGAACGGGCTGATGTGCTGGCCCAGGTGGTCGTAGGAAAACAGGGTGCGGACCGGGAAACCGTCGCCCACCCAATGGGGCCTGGGACTGGTGTAGATGCCGATGATGTTTTTCATGTCGTCCTCCAGAACTATCTGATGGACACAGCTTAAAATCAGCACCTTTGTTGCACTAGACTGCAAAAATCGCCCTTAGCGTTCTATTTGGAGAACGATCTTGGAAGACCTGAACACCCTCTACTACTTCACCCAGGTGGTGGAGCACCGGGGTTTCGCTGCCGCCGGGCGGGCCCTGGACATGCCCAAGTCCAAGCTCAGCCGGCGTATTGCCCAGTTGGAAGAACGCCTGGGCGTGCGCCTGATACAGCGCACCAGCCGCCACTGTTCGCTGACCGAAATCGGCCAGGAGTACTACCAGCGCTGCCTGGCCATGCGGGTGGAAGCTGAGGGCGCAGCGGAGGTCATCGAGCGCAACCGCTCCGAGCCCCAGGGGCTGGTGCGCATCGCCTGCCCCACGGCCCTGCTCAACTCCTGGGTGGGGCCGATGCTCACCCGCTTTATGCTCAGATACCCCCTGGTGGAGCTGTTTATCGAGAGCACCAACCGTCGCGTCGACCTGATCCATGAAGGCTTCGATATCGCCCTGCGGGTGCGTTTCCCGCCCCTGGAAAACACCGACCTGGTGATGAAGGTGCTGGGCAACAGCACCCAGTGCCTGGTGGGGCATGCGGATTTTCTCCAGCGCCTGTCGAGCCCCGCCTCACCGGCCGACCTCAGCGGCCTGCCGAGCCTGCATTGGGGCGCCGCGCAACGGGACTATCAATGGCAGCTGCTGGGCCCCGATGGCGCCGAGGCGTTGCTCCGCCACCGCCCGCGGATGGTCACCGATGACCTGCTGGCCCTGCGCCACGCGGTGCTGGCGGGGATCGGCATTGCCCATCTGCCCAAGGTGGTGGTGCGCGAAGACCTGGATGCCGGGCGCCTGGTGGAACTGGTGCCCGGCTGGGCGCCGAAATGCGGGATAGTCCACGCCATCTTCCCCTCGCGCCGCGGCCTGCTGCCTTCGGTACGCAGCCTGATCGACTTTCTTGGCGAGGAGTTCAGCCACAGCGATATGGCCTGAATGCAAAACGGCATCCCCTGGGGGATGCCGTTTGGTTTGCACGCTGAGGTGGGTCAGTTGGCGCTGGCACTCCAGCCGTTGCCGCGCAATTCCTGCAACCACGGCAGTCCTGCCCGATGGGCCAGCCGCGGCGGGTCTATGGCGTGCATCAGGCGCTTGATCGCTTCGCCATCCGGCAACTCGGCGCGGCTGGCCTGGATCTTGTGCCGCAGGCTGCTGGGAATCGGTGGGAAACGCTGGCTGTCGTAGATCAGCGCGTGATCGACCTGGGGGTTGTCCAGGCAGAAAGCCAGCAGGTCGAACCCGCTCTGGGTGGCCAGGTTGCCATTGATAATCAACAGGTCGAACGGCTCGCAGCCATACTCCACCAGGGTCAGGAGTTCTTCCAGGGTGTGGACGGGAGCCACGCGGTAGTAATTCAGTTGGTTGAGGGTTCTCTCGATCTGCATCCGATGAAAATGCTGATCATCGGCGATCAATATACGCAGCGCTCTATTGGACATTTTCCTGATCCTGCTGATACGAGTCTGACCGGCCAATGCCGGTCTTGGGCTCCAGATCGGTAAAAGGCTAGGGAAGTGCTTAGGGGTTTTCTTTAGGATTATTCTGAAAACCCCTCTGCGGTAAGCCTTTCGTACGGGTCCACTGGCTTGTTCCGGACAGCCGCCTGGCCCTTGCCAGAATGGACTCCACCTTAATTGCCGCCTCTGTTTTTTGGTGCAGGAAAATTCTCGTAATTTAGTAGGGAATTTCTCAAGGTAAAGCGCCTGAGTCGCCGATCACTCGGTGGTGCTCGGGCTCCAGAAAGCCTGTTGCACCAAAGTCGATGCCGACAGGCGTGACACCAGCGCATCCAGTTCGTCGCCATCCACCGAGGTGGTGGCCAGGGTCGCCTCGATCTCCACGTCATCACTGCCAAAGGCATGCACATCGATATCGCTGGCCGGGTAGTTGCAGCGCGCCAGCTCTGCTTCGAGCAGAGCGAACACCGCCTTCTGCTTCGAGCGATGGGCAATCACGTAGACGATATTGGTGACCTCGGCGGAGATCACATCCAGCGGCTGGCGGTTGATGTTGTTGACGATGGGCCGCAGCAGGGTGTTGGCAGCCAGCACGAACAGCGTGCCCAGCAGGGCTTCGAGCACCAGGTCGGCACCGGCGCAGGCACCCACCGCCGCCGAGGCCCAGAGCGTGGCGGCGGTGTTCAGGCCACGTACATTGCCCTCTTCGCGCATGATCACCCCGGCACCGAGAAAACCGATGCCGGACACCACATAGGCCACCACCCGCACCGCAGCCTCGGCGCCCCCCAGGCGGTTGGCCATATCGACGAAGATCGCCGCGCCCACCGCCACCAGCACATTGGTCCGCAGCCCGGCGGTGCGCTGCCGATACTGACGCTCGAAACCGATCAGGCCACCCAGGATAAAGGCCGCGCTGAGACTGACCAGGGTGTCGACCATCGAATCCAGGTTGATGTTGGCGATGGCTTGCATGGCAAAAAAATCCTCTGGGCTTTAAGCGGCAAGCTACCAGCCTCAAGTTACAAGCAACACACCGCTTGCCGCTTGCCGCTGCTTTCCTCATTGCCAGCCAAAGCGCCGTACGTAGTAGCCCTTCACCGCCTGGGTCAGGGCCATGTAGGCCAGCAGGATCGCCGGCAGGAACACGAAGTACATCGAAGGCAGCGCCTGCAGCTTGAAGTAGTGTGCCAGCGGGCCCATCGGCAGGAAGATCCCCACCGCCATGATGATCCCGGTCATCACCATCAGCGGCGTGGCCGCGCGGCTTTGCAGGAAGGGAATCTTCGGCGTGCGGATCATGTGCACGATCAGGGTCTGGGTCAGCAGCCCCACCACGAACCAGCCGGACTGGAACAGGGTCTGGTGGTCCGGGGTGTTGGCGTCGAACACGTACCACATCAGGGCGAAGGTGCTGATGTCGAAGATCGAGCTGATGGGTCCGAAGAACAGCATGAAACGCCCGACATCCGCCGGCTGCCAGCGCTGAGGTTGCTTGAGCAGATCGGCATCGACGTTATCGAAGGGAATGGCGATCTGCGAGATGTCATACAGCAGGTTCTGCACCAACAGGTGCATCGGCAGCATCGGCAGGAACGGAATAAAGGCGCTGGCCACCAGCACCGAGAACACATTGCCGAAGTTCGAGCTGGCGGTCATCTTGATGTACTTGAGCATGTTGGCGAAGGTCCGCCGACCTTCCAGCACCCCCTCCTCCAGCACCATCAGGCTCTTTTCCAGAAGGATGATGTCCGCCGCTTCCTTGGCGATATCCACCGCGCTGTCCACGGAAATGCCGATGTCGGCGGTGCGCAGCGCAGGGGCGTCGTTGATCCCGTCGCCCATGAAACCCACCACATGGCCGTTGGCCTTGAGCAGGCGGACGATGCGCTCCTTGTGGCTCGGGGTCAGCTTGGCGAACACATTGGTGGTTTCCACCGCCTCGGCCAGCTGCGCATCGCTCATGCGCTCGATATCGTTGCCCAGCAACAGGCCCTGCTGCTCCAGGCCCACTTCGCGGCAGATCTTCGCCGTCACCAGTTCGTTGTCGCCGGTCAGCACTTTCACCGCCACACCATGGGCGGCCAGGGCCTTGAGCGCCGGGGCAGTGCTTTCCTTGGGCGGATCGAGGAAGGCCACGTAGCCGATCAGGGTCAGCTCGCGCTCATCGGCCAGGCTGTAGGTGTCGCGCCCTTCGGGCATGGGCCGAGCGGCCACCGCCACCACCCGCAGGCCCTCTTCATTGAGGTCGGCGGTAACCTCGCGGATACGCGCCAGCAGGCCCTCGGTCAGGGCTTCCTCGGCTTCGCCGTGGCGCACGTTGCGACACACCGCCAGCACTTCTTCCACCGCGCCCTTGCAGATCAGCAGGTGCGGATGGCCCTGTTCCGCCACCACCACCGACATGCGCCGGCGATTGAAGTCGAAGGGAATTTCGTCGACTTTCTGGAACGCGGTGCCGACCTTGAGCTCGCGGTGCACTTCCACATGCTCGAGCACCGCCACGTCCAGCAGGTTCTTCAGCCCGGTCTGGTAGTAGCTGTTGAGGTAGGCCATTTCCAGCACGTCATCGGACTCCTCGCCCCAGACATCCACATGCCGGGCAAGGAAGATCTTGTCCTGGGTCAGGGTGCCGGTCTTGTCGGTGCACAGCACGTCCATGGCGCCGAAATTCTGGATCGCGTCCAGGCGCTTGACGATGACCTTCTTGCGCGACAGGAACACCGCGCCCTTGGCCAGGGTCGAGGTGACGATCATCGGCAGCATTTCCGGGGTCAGGCCCACGGCGATCGACAGGGCGAACAGCAGCGCCTCCATCCAGTCGCCCTTGGTGAAGCCGTTGATGAACAGCACCAGCGGCGCCATCACGAACATGAAACGGATCAGCAGCCAGCTGACCTTGTTGACCCCGCTCTGGAACGAGGTGGGCGCGCGATCGGTGGCGCCCACCCGCTGTGCCAGGGCGCCGAAGTAGGTGCTGTTGCCGGTGGTCAGGATCACCGCCATGGCCGAACCCGAGACCACGTTGGTGCCCATGAACAGGATGTTGTCCAGGTCCAGTGGGTTGCTGGTGTCGGCGTCCTGCTGACGGGGGAATTTCTCCACCGGCATGGATTCGCCGGTCATCGCCGCCTGGCTGACAAACAGATCCTTGGCGCTGAGTACCCGGCAGTCGGCGGGAATCATGTCGCCGGCCGACAGCACGATCAGGTCACCGGGCACCAGTTGCTTGATCGGCAGCTCCAGGCGCTGGGCGCCCCCGGCTTCGGCGGCGGCGCCCAGCAGGCGGCCGAGGATCGGCGCATCGCTTACCGGTGCATCCCGGCGTAGCACGGTGGCGGTGTTGCTGACCATGGCCTTGAGGGCGTCGGCGGCCTTGTTCGACTTGGCCTCCTGCCAGAACCGCAGCAGGGTCGAGAGCACCACCATAGAGAAGATCACCGTGGCCGCCTTCATGTCCTCGGTCAGCCAGGAGATCAGCGCCAGCAGGGTCAGCAGCAGGTTGAAGGGGTTCTTGTAGCAGTGCCACAGGTGGGTCCACCAGGGCAGCGCCTGCTCGTGTTCGATCTCATTGAGGCCGTGGCGTTCGCGCTGCTCCTCGGCTTCCTGGGTGCTCAGGCCATCGGTGTGGCTGCCCAGGCTGTCCAGCAGTTGCGCGGCATCGCTGTTGGCCGCAGCCACCAGGGTTTGTGCCAGGGATGGCGGTACATCGCGGCTGACGCTGGCGTCGCTGAAACTTTCCAGCAGGGCCAGGCGGCGGAAGTGCCGGGCGAAATGCCGGGTCCGCAGGAAGCCGGCAAAGAACTCTTTCAACAGGGTGAGCTGCATGGTGATGACTCCTGCGCGGGCGGCATTGCGAAGGCCTCTGGCAGGTACGGGCGGGCATTGCAGCCAGGTGAAAAGCCCTGGATGCGAGCCGGCCCCGCAGGTTATTGACCTGCGCGTCGGTGCCGCCACGACGCGGCAACGGACCGGGTCGGGCAGGTATCGGAGTCGGTTGGAAGTGACGTCGGGAAGCGCACCACTAAGGTGGTGGCGATCGGGATGCCGCCTCTCGCGAAAGGGCGAGACAACGGCAGGAAAAGAACTGCGCGTTATCTTGCCGGGACTGCGCCGGTTAGCAAAACCGGCCGACTCCTGTCACTCGAACAAGTACCCACACTGGGCCTCCACTGATGGAAAACGCGCGCAGCTTACGCCGCACGATTTACAGAGTAAACCGAGGAAAAACCCTGGCACGGGGAATCGAAAAGTTTTACAGCCAAGGTTCAGGAAGGGTTGCAACATGACACTTTGGTTACCGTTGCCGCTGCCCCGCAGGCAACGGCAACGGCCGCTTTTCAACTGGCCGTGGCCAGCAGCACATCGCGTACCGAACGGCTTTGGCCACGGTGCTTGCCATGCTCGTACAGCGAGTCGGCAATTTCCTGGGCGCGGATCGGCAGCACCGACAGCAAGGTGTCGCTCAAGCCATGGCTGGCCTGGCTGAAGCCTTGCAGGTAGACCCCGGCCTTGCAGCGCTCGTCGGTCAGCAGGCGATAGTTGCGGTCCACCTCGAAATCCCCCAGGTAGCCTTGCAGCGGTGCCAGCAACTCGCGGTGCAGATTGCGCTCGTAGCCAGTGGCCAGGATCACCGCATCGTAGTGGTGCACCTCACGCTCGCCGCTGGCGCTGTTGCGCAGGATCAGCTCGATGCCCAGGTCCGTGGCGGTGGCCTTCTCCACGGTGGTCAGGGTGCGCAACAGATGACGGGCGACACCGGACACCTTCTGTCGGTAGAAGATTCCGTAGATGCGCTCGATCAGGTCGATGTCCACCACCGAGTAGTTGGTGTTCTGGTATTCGTTGACCAGGCGCTCGCGCTCGCTGCCCTGCTGCTGGAATACCAGGTCGGTGAAGGCCGGGGCGAACACTTCGTTGACGAAGGGACTGTCATCCGCCGGTTTCAGCGCCGAGCCGCGCATGATGATGTCGGCCTGCACCGAGGGGAAGCTGTCGTTGAGGTCGATAAAGGCCTCCGCCGCGCTCTGCCCGCCACCGATGATGGCGATTTTCATCGGCTGGCCGTTGATGCAAGGCTGGCTGGCCATGCGCTCCAGGTACTGGGAATGGTGGAACACCCGCGCATCGCCCTTCAGGCCCTTGAAGATCTCCGGCACCCGCGCCGTGCCACCGGCACTGACCACCACCGAACGCGCGGTGCGTACCAACTCGCTGCCCTGGGCATCGCGGGAAATCACCCGCAGCGCCTCGACCTGCTGGTTGTGCAGCACCGGCTCGATGCCCAGCACTTCCTCGCCGTAGCGGCTGTGCGCCTGGAAATGCCCGGCCACCCAGCGCAGGTAGTCGTTGAACTCCATGCGGCATGGATAGAAGGTGCCCAGGTTGATGAAGTCCACCAGGCGCCCGTGGTGCTTGAGGTAGTTGACGAACGAGTAGGGGCTGGTGGGGTTGCGCAGGGTCACCAGGTCCTTGAGGAAGGAAATCTGCAGCTCGCTCTGGGTCACCAGGGTGTTGCCGTGCCAGCGATAGTCGGCCTGCTTGTCGAGGAACAGCGCGTCCAGCGGACCATGCTCCTGCCCGCGCTCTTCCAGCGCAATGGCCAGCGCCAGGTTCGAGGGGCCGAAACCGATACCGATCAGATCGTGAACGTGGGCCGATGCAATTGCCTGTGTCATTTCCAGTGTCCTCTGGATAAACCGCCTCAACGCGGGGGATAAAGTGTCACGGTGACCCGACTGGCCAAGCAGGACAGCAGATCGTCTGTTGAGTAGGGACGAGGACAGTGAAAAAAAATTTAACTAAATAGGACTCAGTGGTTGTCCCACTGCCGCAGGCGCATGCGGCAGTGTTTCATGGCATTGACGATGTGCTTTTCCACCAGGCTGCGGGAAATCCCCAACTGCTCGGCGATCTGCAGATGGGACAGGCCCTCGAGCTTGCGCAGCAGGAAGCTCTCGCGACACAGCCGCGGTAACTCGCCCAGGGCCCGCTGCAGCATGTCCAGGCGCTGGCCGTGATCCAGGCTGGTCTGGGGCGAGGGGTTGAAATAGCGCTCTTCGCTGTCCAGCACGTCCAGCGATTCGGACTGGCGCAAGGCATTGCGCCGGTGGCCGTCGATCACCAGGTTGAGTGCCGTGCGATAGAGAAAGGCCCGCGGCTGCTCGATGGGGGTATCGCTGCAACGCTCCAGCACCCGTACATAAGCATCGTGCACCACATCCTCGGCCACCTGGCGATTGCCCAGCTTGGCGTTGAGGAAGCACATCAGCTCGCGATAGTAACTTTCCAACATGGCTCCCGACCGCCCGAGGGGCGATTCTGTCCTTGAGCGAGACCGGCGCTGACCGGCTGGGCCCGGTGAATCAATGGTGGCAGTTTAGAAGTGGCGTAATTTATAGTAATTCTCATATAGATTTAAAGAGCCGCAGTGCCGCGGTGGGTTTATTTTCAGAATTCCGACAGCTGTTACGCCATGTGTCGGCCGTTAAATTCACCCCTTGGCATCTCGTTTACCTGACAGCTCCCCGTCTCTGCCGCCTGTGCGGCAACCTCCAGCCTCGCCATCTACCCTGTGGCCGGGCTGAGTCGATGGGCCGATATCCCCTGGCCGGAACCCTGCATGAAACGTCCTCGATCCAACCGACGCGCCCTGCTTGCCGCACTCTGTGTGATCCCCGTAGTCGCCATCGCCGCCTGGAAGTTCATTCCTTCGGGCCGTGACCAGTTCGCCACCGTGCAAGTGCGCCGCGGCGATATAGAAAGCAGCGTCACCGCCCTCGGTACTCTGCAACCCCGTCGCTATGTGGATGTCGGCGCCCAGGCCTCCGGGCAGATTCGCAAGATCCACGCGGAAGCCGGTGACACGGTGAAGGAAGGCCAGCTGCTGGTGGAGATCGACCCCGCGACCCAGCAAGCCAAGCTCGATGCCAGCCGCTTCTCCATCGAGAACCTGCAGGCCCAGTTGCAAGAGCAGTACGCGCAGCACCAACTGGCCCAGCAGAAATACCAGCGCCAGCGCAACCTCGCCGCCGGCGGCGCCACCCGCGAGGAAGACGTGCAAACCGCCCAGGCCGAACTCAAGGCCACCCAGGCGCGGATCGACATGTACAAGGCGCAGATCCGCCAGGCCCAGGCCAGCCTGCGCAGCGACCAGGCGGAACTGGGCTATACGCGCATCTACGCGCCGATGTCCGGCACCGTGGTGGCGGTGGACGCCCGCGAAGGCCAGACCCTCAACGCCCAACAACAGACGCCCTTGATCCTGCGCATCGCCAAGCTGTCGCCGATGACCGTCTGGGCCGAGGTTTCGGAGGCCGATATCGGCCATGTGAAACCCGGCATGCAGGCCTATTTCACCACCTTGAGCGGTGGCAGCCGGCGCTGGACCAGCACCGTGCGGCAGATCCTGCCGATCCCGCCCAAGCCGCTCAACGAAACCAGCCAGGGCAGCGGCAGCCCCACCAGCACCAGCAAGAGCGGCAGCGGCCGCGTGGTGCTCTACACCGTATTGCTGGATGTGGACAACGCCGACAACGCGCTGATGGCGGAAATGACCACTCAGGTGTTCTTTGTCGCCAGCTCGGCCAAGGACGTGCTCACCGCGCCCATCGCCGCATTGCGTGGCGGCGATTCGCCAGACCAGCAGATCGCCCGGGTGGTGGCCGACAACGGCGCAGTCAGCGAACGCAAGGTGCGGGTCGGCATCAGCGACCGCCTGCGCATCCAGATCCTCGATGGCCTGGCCGAGGGCGATCACCTGTTGATCGGTCCCACCGACAGCAGTGGAGGTTGAATGCCCACGCCCCTGATCGATCTCAAGGACATCCGCAAATCCTACGGCGGCGGCGACAGCCCGCAGGTTGATGTGCTGCGTGGCATCGACCTGTCGATCCATGCCGGCGAGTTCGTTGCCATCGTCGGCGCCTCGGGCTCCGGCAAGTCGACCCTGATGAACATCCTCGGCTGCCTCGACCGCCCGACGTCCGGCGAGTACCTGTTCGCCGGGGAAAACGTCGCCCACCTGGACAGCGACGAACTGGCCTGGCTGCGGCGCGAGGCCTTCGGCTTCGTGTTCCAGGGCTACCACCTGATTCCCTCCGGCTCGGCCCAGGAGAACGTCGAGATGCCGGCCATCTACGCCGGTATTCCAGCCGCCGAACGCCACGCCCGCGCCGCCGCCCTGTTGCAGCGCCTGGGCCTGGCCAGTCGCAGCGGCAACCGTCCGCACCAGCTCTCCGGCGGCCAGCAGCAACGGGTATCGATCGCCCGGGCGCTGATGAACGGCGGGCATATCATCCTCGCCGACGAACCCACCGGGGCCCTGGACAGCCACAGCGGCGCCGAAGTCATGACCCTGCTGGACGAACTGGCCGGCCAGGGTCACGTGGTGATCCTCATCACCCACGACCGCGAAGTGGCGGCCCGGGCCAAGCGCATTATCGAAATCCGCGACGGCGAGATCATCAGCGATACCGCCACCGGCGACCCCTCGGTCCAAGCCAGCGCCAATGCCGGCGCCCTGCAAGCAGTGGACCTGCGCCAGCGCCTGGCCGACGGCAGCGAGCCCACCGGCGCCTGGAAAGGCGAACTGCTGGAAGCGGTGCAGGCCGCCTGGCGAGTGATGTGGATCAACCGCTTCCGTACCGCCCTGACCCTGCTGGGGATCATCATCGGCGTGGCCTCGGTGGTGGTGATGCTGGCGGTGGGCGAAGGCAGCAAGCGCCAAGTGATGGCGCAGATGGGCGCCTTTGGCTCGAATATCATTTACCTCAGCGGCCGTACCCCCAACCCCCGGGCGCCCCTGGGTGTCATCACCCTGGATGACGTGGCGGCGGTGGCCACCCTGCCCCAGGTCAAGCGCATCATGGCGGTGAACGGTGCCGAAGCGGGGGTACGCTTCGGCAATGTCGACCACATGAGCTATGTCGGCGGCAACGACACCAACTTCCCGCACATTTTCAACTGGCCCGTGGTCGAGGGCAGCTACTTCACCGAAGCGGACGAGCATGCCGGCGCAGCCGTCGCGGTAATCGGCAAGAAGGTCCGGGAGAAGCTGCTCAAGGACGTGACCAACCCTATCGGCCAGTACATCCTGATCGAGAATGTGCCCTTCCAGGTGGTCGGCGTACTGGCCGGCAAGGGTGCGCCCTCCGGGGACCAGGACAGCGATGACCGTATCGCCGTGCCCTACTCTGCGGCCAGCACCCGCCTGTTCGGCAGTCGCAACCCGGAGTACGTGGCGATTGCCGCCGCCGATGCACGCAAGGTCAAGGAGGCCGAACAGGCCATCAATGAGCTGATGCTGCGCCTGCACCACGGCAAGCACGATTTCGAACTGACCAACAACGCCGCGATGATCCAGGCCGAGGCCCGCACCCAGAACACCCTGTCGCTGATGCTCGGCGCCATCGCTGCAATCTCGCTGCTGGTGGGCGGCATCGGGGTGATGAACATCATGTTGATGACGGTGCGCGAACGTACCCGCGAGATCGGTATCCGCATGGCCACCGGTGCCCGCCAGCGCGACATCCTGCGCCAGTTCCTCACCGAGGCGGTGATGCTCTCGGTGGTGGGTGGCCTCACCGGCATCGGCGTGGCCATGCTCATCGGCGGGGTGCTGATCCTCAGCGAGGTGGCGGTGGCCTTCTCCCTGGTGGCGGTGCTCGGCGCCTTCGGCTGCGCCCTGGTCACCGGCGTCATCTTCGGCTTCATGCCGGCCCGCAAAGCTGCCCGGCTCGACCCGGTCACGGCCCTTACCAGTGAATGATCGATTGATGAAAGCATCCCTGACCCTTGTTGCCGCCAGCCTGTTGCTGGCGGCCTGCAGCACCCCGCCAGCACGCCCAGACAGCGGCCTGCCAGCTCCCGCTTCCTGGCACACGGCCAACACCCCGGCCGCCCAGGCCGACAAACGGCAATGGTGGAGCCAGTTCGCCAGCCCCGAGCTGGAGCAGTTGATCGCCCAGGCCCGCAGCGGCAGCTTCGACCTCGCCGCCGCCGTGGCCCGGGTGCGCCAGGCCCAAGCCAGTGCGGTGATCGCCGGCGCGCCGTTGCTGCCGGAACTCAAGGGCGGGCTCAATGCCAGCCGGCAGAAACTGCTGCGCGGCAAGGGCTACAGCCAACTGGACGCCACCAGCGACAATAAGGCGGTGGATAATTTCGACGCCAGCCTCAGCGCCAGCTACGAGATCGATTTCTGGGGCGGCCGCCACGCCGCCCGCGACAGCGCCCTGCTGGGCCTGCAGGCCAGCGAGTTCGACCAGGCCACGGTGGAGCTGACCCTGCTCAGCGGCGTGGCCAACAGCTACACCCAGGTACTGGCCCTGGAGCAACAGAGCCGGATCGCCCAACTCAACCTGGACAACGCCCTGAACGTGCTCAAGCTGGTGCAGACCCGCTACGACTCGGGCTCGGCCACCGCCCTGGAACTGGCCCAGCAGCAAAGCCTGGTGGCGGCCCAGCAACGCCAGTTGCCGTTGGTGCAACAGCAAGCCGAGGAAACCCGGATCACCCTGGCCGCCCTGCTGGGGCAGCCGGTGCAGGACCTGCGCCTGGGCAACCAGGACTTTGCCCAGCTGCAATGGCCGAGCATCAACGCCGGCCTGCCCAGCGAACTGCTGACCCGCCGCCCGGATATCGCCAGCGCCGAAGCCCGGCTGGCCGCGGCCCAGGCCGACGTCAAAGTGGCCCGCGCAGCCATGCTGCCCAGCGTCACCCTCACCGCCAGCCTAGGCTCGGGGTCCAGCCACGCCCCGGACCTGCTGCGCAGCCCCTTCTACAACCTCGGTGCCGGCCTGGTCACGCCGATCTTCAACGCCGGGCGCCTGAGCGCCGAACGGGACAAGGCCACGGCCCGGCAGGAAGAACTGCTGGAAAGCTATCGCGCAGCGATCATCAACGGCTTTGCCGATGTGGAAAAAGCCCTCAACAGCATTCGCGGCCTGGACCAGCAACGCCAGTGGCAAAGCGAGGAGTTGAAGCAGGCGCAACGGGCCTTCGAGATCGCCCAGAGCCGCTACCAGGCGGGCGCCGAAGACCTGCTGACGGTGCTGGAAACCCAGCGCACCCTGTACGCCGCCCAGGATCTGAACGTGCAACTGCGGCTGGCGCGGCTGCAGTCGAGCATTGCCCTGTACAAGGCCCTGGGTGGCGGCTGGAATCAATGAATTACCAAAGGCTCGCATGGCCAGCGGTATCACCACTGGCCATCGTCGCAGCGACGGCCAGGGCGCTGATGACCTAGAATCGTCCGACCCCCCACAGACGCGAGCAACGCCCCCACCATGCCCCTCGGAACCGAGCTGGACGCCTCCCTGGCAGACGTACTGTCGATGCTGAAAAGAGCATTCCCGAACGGAGTCAGCCCAACCGATTACCGCCCTCTTCTGGCAGCGCTATATGAACATCTGTCAGATCGAAACCTGGCGAATGTCATCTCACAACTCACCCACAAGGATCCGGATCTGGTCCTCAACGATATCTACGAGGCCGTGACCAGCAAGAAACCGAAAGCTCAGGAGATAGCATCGCTAACTCGGCTCCTGAACCATCACGGAGCGCCTGAAACCCTGGCCGACAACTGATCTTTCGAGCCTCGAGAAGACCTGGACAATGAACTTCAGTGAATTTGAACAACTGCTGGAGGCCAAGAAGAGCCTCCATCCGATCTGGTTTGAGCTCCCTGCGGACAGCGCCGCCACCGAGGAGGACATCACCGAGGCTCAAAATGACTTGGCGCTGCAACTTCCTGTCGAGTACAGCCAGTTCCTGCAGAAATATGGGGGCGGCTACTTTGCCTTCGCAATCGTCTACTCACTGGACAGAGACAGCGATTTCAACCTGGCCAGAATCAATCGACAACACCCACTGATTGGCAAGTGCCATCTGTTGTTTTCAGAAAACGGCTGCGGCGACTTCTACGGCTTCCGGATTGAAAATAACCAATGCCTGGCAGAGGTGTGCTTCTTCGATCATGAAACCCAGGCATGGCAGCAGACTGGATACCCAGAACTGTTCAGCTTCCTGGCCGAAGTGGCCCTTTCGATCTGAACACCCCTAGCAACGACCTCCAGATTCGAAGTTCACAATCTGTCCGGCGCCGCTATAGCAGCCGCTGCCTGACCTTCAAATGCCGCGCATACCAGGGCCGGCGCGGCACCTTGCGCAGCAGATCGGCCAATTGCTTCTCGTCCTCGATAAAGGTGATACGCAGGGCCAGCTTCATGGTTTCCGGGTCCATCTCCACGCTCTTGCCCACCTGCAAGCCCGGCGTGGTACTGCAACCATGAGTCACCGGGCCCAGCCAGGGGTCGCCGGCCTCGACCCAGCGCCCCGCCGCGAACCAGGGCACGCCATTGACTTCCTGACGCTTGAGTTCCCCGGGGTGGAAACGCTCGTGGGCGCGGAACCAGTCTTCCAGGCGATCGTCGATCCAGCCATGAAAGCGCCAGAACACCGGGCTCACATGGGAAGAAAACGGGTCGCCGAGAAAGTCGTTTTCCGGCTGGTACCAGCGCGCGGCGAAGTCCGCCGGGTCACGAGCCATGGGCACCGGCGCACCGCTGGAAGGGTCCCGCGGCACCGAGGCCCAGCGCATGTGCAGCCAGTCGTGCAGGCCCAGCTCGATCTCCGAGCCGAACTGGCCCAGGGTCAGCTGCGCCAGGTAGCGCGGGTCGCGGTACTGCGACTCCCAGGCCAGGAAATTGCTCTGGTAGGTCTCCGCGGCTTTGATATCGCTGACCCACTGGCTGTAGTCGTCATCGTCATGGGCGAGCCAGGCAGGCGGCAGGGAGCCGCCGTCATGGTTGTCGAAGTAGCGGGCAAAACCCTGGCGATCCCGCAGCAGTTCGGGCTGCGGCAGCGGGAAGTGCTGCCAGGACGGCAGGTCCTGCTGCAGCGATCGCGCGGTGCCGAGCATGTGCCGGTGCATAAAGAAGAAATCGATCCCGGAACCATTGCGGTCTTTCGTCGGCCCCCGGGCGTCACGCTCCTGATCCCGTGGCCCTGGCTGCCAGCCAATGCCGCGCAAGGCCTCGCGCTTGTCCTCGGGCAGGCGGTGCCATTTGTCCCGGGTGGCGTGCCAGAGCTGGTGGAACAGACGGTGTTCGGGCGACACCAGCCAGGCCAGCAGGGCCGGGTTGAGGCCGATGCGCTGGCGGGCTTCGGGAAACCTCTGCTTGGTGGCGACAAAGCGGTTGTCCAGGGCCGTCAGGGCCAGGGGCCGATCCAGGCGCTCGACCCGGCCGGTCAGGGAGCCGGTGCCGGCGTTGGCAAAGTCGGCCCAGACTTCGTCCAGGCTCATTTTCAATTCGTAGCTCGGTGCGCCATCGGCCGCCGAGGCCGGAATCAGCCGCCAGTACAACGCCCCGGGTTGTGGGCTCACCAGGTCGCCAATCACCTGGTAGCGCGGCTCACCCGCCCCGCGCAGGGCCAGGGCGGTGTCCAGGTAGCCACGCAGGCCACGCCCGCGCGGAGCAACATCGAGAAACAGTTCCAGCCCCTGCGATGGCAAGCCTTCGAGCCCGGCGTCGGCGCCCTTGAAGCGAATGCTCCAGACACCGCGCAACTGGTCTGCCAGACGCTGCCCAGCGGTATCCGCCAGGTCCACCGTGGCCTCTCCCGGGGTGATCGGGAATGGCTCTTCGCGCGTCAGCTCGCGATGCACGTAATACGCCGCCGGCAGCGCAGCACCGGTCAGCGCCAAGCCTGCCATGAACCCTCGTCGAGAAATCGTCATTGCCCTACCTGTGTCAGCCATGGAGCAGGCCTTATCCAAGCAAGGACGTATGTTGCACAGAGAAATTTACCGCCCTGGGCATGCAGTTAAATTTCCCCCGCCATCGCTCGTTCCTCCCAGATAGCCAAGGCCCCTGTGCCTGCACCCTGACCGCGAACCCGACTGAGATGGCAATGACAAAACCACGTTCGAAGAAGGCTCTTTACATTGGCCTGCCACTGGCCCTGGCGATTGGCGCCGGCGCCGCTTTCCTGGCCTGGGACTACGGGTTCGGCAACAACCCCGGCTACCCGGTCAAGGTGATGAAGCAGGCCGAAGAGTTGCAGGAGCGCATGCTCTCTTTCGACAGCCATGTCACCGTGCCCCTGGACTTCGGCAGCGCCGGCAACGAGGCGGACAAGGACGGCCCGGGCCAGTTCGACTTGGCCAAGGCCGGGCGCGGACGCCTGTCCGGCGCGGCGCTGACGATCTTCGGCTGGCCGGAAATCTGGAACGGGCCCAATGCCCCCCATCGCCCCAACGACGGCTTTATCGAGTCGGCGCGCAACGAGCAGGAAGTGCGCTACAAGATCATCACCGGCATGGTCCGCGACTTCCCCAACCAGGTGGCCATTGCCTACACCCCGGATGATTTCCGCCGCCTCAATGGCGAGGGCAAGTTCGCGGTGTTCCTCAGCATGCTCAATGCCTACCCCTTGGGCCACGACCTCAACCAGCTGGATTTCTGGGCCAACCGTGGCCTGCGGATGTTCGGCTTCAGCTACGTGGGCAACAACGCCTGGGCCGACTCATCGCGACCGCTGCCGTTCTTCAACGACACCCCGGACGCCCTGGGCGGCCTGTCCGACCTCGGCAAGCAGGCGGTACAGCGCCTCAATGACTTGGGGGTGATCATCGACGTGTCGCAAATGTCGACCCTGGCCCTGGAGCAGGTCAGCCAGCTCAGCCGGGCGCCCTTTGTCGCCTCGCACTCGGCGCCCCGGGCCCTGGTGGATATCCCGCGCAACCTCAGCGACAAGGAAATGCAGCTGATCAAGAACAGCGGCGGCGTGGTGCAGATCGTCGGCTTCCCCACCTACATCCGCCCCTTGAGCCAGGCCACCCGCGACAAGCTCAACGCCCTGCGCGCGCGCTTCGACCTGCAACCCCTGAACAGCCTGGAAATGGCCCTGATGCCCGGCGATCCGATCATCACCGTGTGGCCCGAGCAGCGTTTCGGCGAGTACGCCGGCGCCCTGTACGGCATCCTCGAGGAGGAACCCAAGGCCACCCTCAAGGACTACGGCGACGCCATCGACTACGCGGTGAAGAAGGTCGGCATCGATCACGTCGGCATCAGTTCGGACTTCAACGACGGCGGCGGCCTGGACGGCTGGAAGGATGTCAGCGAGGGCCGCAATGTCACCGCCGAGCTCTTGCAGCGCGGCTACAGCGAAGCGGATATCGCCAAGCTCTGGGGCGGCAACTTCCTGCGGGTCTGGGAACAGGTGCAGAAGTCCGCCAAACCCGTGGCCACTCGCTGACCCCTCCCTGCCTAGAAGTGAAATGCAGTCATGACCGATCGTCGCAGTTTTCTCAAACAGGCCGGCCTCCTTGCCGTGGGCCTGCCCCTGGTCGCCAATGCCAGCGTCGCCGGGCAGCCCCCGGCGCCGTCCGCCGCAACTTCGCCCGCCATCGATTCCTGGACCGCCCTGCGCCAGCTGTTCGATCAGGACCCGAACTACATCCATTTCTCCAACTTCCTGGTGACCTCGCACCCAAGGCCGGTACGCCAGGCCATTGAGCGCCACCGCGCCGCTATCGACCGCAACCCGGGCCTGGCCATGGACTGGGACCTGCAGGAAACCTGGAAACGCGAAGCCGAGGTGCGCAACTGGGCCGGGCGCTACCTCAAGGCCAAGCCCGGGCAGATCGCCCTCACCGGCAGCACCAGCGAGGGCTTGGCGATGATCTATGGTGGCCTGCACGTACGCCCGGACCAGGAAATCCTCACCACCGTCCACGAGCACTACGCCACCGAATACAGCCTGAATTTCCGCGCGGCCAAGCAAGGCACCCAAGTACGCAAGCTCAAGCTGTTCGAGAATGCCCACCAAGTGTCGGTGGATGAAGTGCTGGGCTCGATCAAGCGCGGCATTCGCGCCAATACCCGGGTGCTGGGCATGACCTGGGTGCAGTCCGGCAGCGGGGTGAAACTGCCGATCGGCGAGATCGGCAAGCTGGTGGACGAGCTCAACCGCAACCGCGATGAAAAGGACCGGATCATCTATGTGGTGGACGGTGTGCACGGCTTCGGCGTGGACAACCTGGACTTCCCCGAGATGCACTGCGACTACTTTATCGCCGGCACCCACAAATGGATGTTCGGCCCCCGCGGCACCGGGATCATCTGTGCCCGTTCCGAACAACTCAAGGATCTGACGCCGACCATCCCGACCTTCTCCGAAGACAACAATTTCGCCACCTCCATGACCCCGGGCGGCTATCACGCCTTCGAGCATCGCTGGGCCCTGGACGAAGCCTTCAAGCTGCACCTACAACTGGGCAAGGACCAGGTCCAGGTGCGCATCCACCAGCTCAACAGCGAGCTCAAGCAACGCTTGCTGGCGCACTCGCAGATCGAACTGGTGACCCCTGCAAGCCCCGAACTGTCGGCCGGCTTCACCTTCTTTCGGGTCAAGGGGCAGGACTGCGACCAGGTGGCCGCCTACCTGATGCAGAACAAGGTGGTGGTCGATGCCGTGGACCGCGATGTCGGCCCGGTAGTACGCACCGCCCCCGGCCTGCTCAACCACGAAGGTGAAATCGAGCGTTTCATGGCCCTGCTGGGCAAAAGGCTCTGACCGCCTAATGCCGATCGGTCCAGCGCCAGAGCGAACAGAAATGACCTGTGGCGAGGGAGCTTGCTCCCGCTGGGTCGCGCAGCGGCCCCCAAAATGGGACGGCCACGCACCGGAGCGCCGGCCGGTCTCACGGGAGCAAGCTCCCTCGCTACAGGTACAGCGCTTGCCATTAACAGATTGATCAGGCTGCGGCCTGTCTTTTTTCCTTGCACGAGATCATTTATGAACCAGGATCATCACTGCCCCGCCCCCCCCTTCAAACCCCTGGCCACCCTGGCCCTGGCGGCCCTGCTCGGTAGCCTGCTGCCCAACGCCGCCCTGGCCGCCGATCCGCAACCGGGCAAGGTCTTCAAGGACTGCAAGGACTGCCCGGAAATGGTCGTGCTGCCGGCCGGCACCTTCACCATGGGCACCCCGGAAGACGAAGTCGGCCGCGAGCCCGATGAAGGCCCGATGCATGAGGTGACCTTTGCCAAGCCCTTCGCCATGAGCCGCTTCCAGATCACCGCCGCGGAGTGGGACAGCTACCTCCGCCAGACCGGGGTGAAGATTCCCGATGGCGATGCCCGCCCCGGACGCGAGTGCATCGCCAGCAAGCCGCGCTATGCCCAGGGCCCGCGCCAGCCGGCGGTGTGCATGAACTTTCCCGAGGTGCAGGCCTATGTTGCCTGGCTGTCGCAGAAAACCGGCCACAGCTACCAGATGGTCAGCGAGTCACAACGCGAGTACGCGGCGCGGGCCGGCTCCAGCGGGCCTTTCCCCTTCCCCTTCGACGAGAGCAAGGACTACAGCATCGCCAAGCACGCCAACACCTATGGCCCAGCGGATGGCTACAGCTACAGCTCGCCGGTGGGCAGCTACCCGCCGAATGCCTTCGGCATGTACGACATGCACGGCAACGTTTATGAGTGGATTGCCGACTGCGAGCATCCCAACTATGTCGGCGCCCCCAGCGACGGCAGTGCCTGGGTCGAGGCCGGCTGCGAATCGCTGCAGATCCGCGGCAACGACTGGGGCGAGGCACCGGTGTTCTCGCGCTCGGGCAACCGCAACAGCATCTACCCCAACGCCCGTGGCGACTGGATCGGCTTTCGCGTAGTGCGCGCTCTGTAACGCCTTGCGCCAGCCGGGGCGGCAAGCCCCGGCTGGGCCTGACTCAGGCTTGCTTGGCCAGCAGCTCCAGGCCTTCATGCAGGGCCGGGAACAGGCTGTTGTTGAAATTGTTCCAGCGCAGTTCGAGGATGGTGTCTTCGGGGGAGATCTCGGTCTTGAGCACGTCGTGGAACACCTCGCCGGAATCGATACCGTTGTCCACGTAGTGGAACGAGGCGCCGGTCAGGTACAGCGGTTCGGTGGGCACGGTTTCCCGGGTCGCCCAGTCCACCACCTTCTGCCCGCGGGCACCGTACAGGGCATTCCAGGTGGCGTAGGCACCACGGCGCTCATAAGGCGACTCGATACGGGTGATGCCCGGGTGGATGTTCATGATCCGCCGGGCAAAAGGCGCTCCCGGACGCACCAGCTCGTCGAGGATCACCAACAGGCCGTCGAGCACCACGATATCGGCTTTGAGCTCCACCAGGGTGTCATGCAGGCGGCGTTCGAAATCCTGCTTGCCGGCGATGTGCTCGGCACTGCCACGCGGGTGGCGGCGATAGGTGGACGGTACGCTCAGCAGCAGGTCGTTGACCCGCCGGCCCTGCACGTTCAGGTCCGCCGGGTACAGCCACTGCCGGCCCGGCTGATAGGCAAAGCCGTAGTCACTCACCAGTTGCTGGTCCCGTGGCGACTGTTCGTCATCGTCATAGACCACGCCCACCAGTTCATAGGCCTCGCCCAGGGGCGTGTGGTTCAGCGACTCCACCAGAAATTCCAGCACCGATTTCATGTAGCGCTCGTGGTCCTTGTAGGCCACCGGCTGCCCGGCCTTGTCCGCAGCGGCATTTCTCAGGGACCAGACATACACCAGATTCTTCTTCGTCATTTGCTCGCTCTCGCTGAATGGATCAGGCACTGCGTCGATACACGTGCGCCCACAGCACAAGAACGAACCAGCGGCCGGGCAATTTATCCGCCAGGCAGCTGCGGCCGGCGCGGCGAGCTAAATACTCGCGCCAACACTTCGTTTGTCAGGGGTAAGGGTCTGTGTGCCCCGACCCTCTATCCACTCTCTGGGAAGTACTTATGACCGACCCCAAGCGCGGCGCCTTCAAAGGTCTGCTCGCATTGCTCAGGCCCTTTCGCAGCATAGTGCTGATCTCCGTCGCCCTGGGCATGGCCGGTGGCCTGGCCATCACCCTGCTGCTGGCCACTATCAACAACGCCCTGCACTCGGCCGGCGGCATGACCCAGGGCGTGATCCTGAGCTTCGCCGCCCTGTGCCTGCTGGCCCTGGTCAGCGCCATCGTCTCGGATATCGGCACCAACTACGTGGGCCAGCGGATCATCGCCGCCTTGCGCAAGGACCTGGGGGAAAAGGTGCTCTCGGCGCCCATCACCCAGATCGAACGCTACCGCTCCCACCGGCTGATTCCGGTGCTGACCCACGACGTCGACACCATCAGTGACTTCTCCTTCGCCTTCACCCCCCTGGCCATCGCCGCCACCGTGACCCTGGGCTGCCTGGGCTACCTGGCGTACCTGTCGGTGCCGATGTTCCTGATGATGGTGGTGGCCATCATCATCGGTACCTGCGTGCAGCTGGTGGCCGGCGGCAAGGGCATCAAGGGCTTCGACGAGGCCCGCGACCATGAGGACGAACTGCAGCGCTACTACAACGCCATTGCCTCCGGCGCCAAGGAGCTGCGCATTCACCGGCCTCGGCGCTTTCGCATGAACACCCAGCGCATCCAGCAGACCGCCGATCGCATCAGCGATATCCAGGTGCGCTCGGTGAACATCTACATCCTGGCCAAGAGCTTCGGCTCGATGCTGTTCTTCGTGGTCATCGGCCTGGCCCTGGCCATGCAGGCCTACTACCCCAACCCCGACCCGACGGTGATCACCGGCTTCGTGCTGGTGCTGCTGTACATGAAGGGCCCGCTGGAGCACGTGGTCGGCTACCTGCCCATCGTCGGCAAGGCGAAGATCGCCTTCGCCCGCATCAGTGAGCTTTCCGAACGTTTCTCTTCGCCCGAACCGCACCTGCTGATGGACGACAGCGAAGCCCCGCAAGCGGTGGTGCACAGCCTGGAACTGCGCGAAGTGCGCTACAGCCCGCCGCCGGTGGAAGGCAGCGAGCCGTTCCACCTGGGGCCGATCAACCTGCGCATCAAGCAGGGCGACATCGTGTTTATCGTCGGCGAGAACGGCTGCGGCAAGACCACCCTGATCAAGCTGCTGCTGGGCCTGTACCCGCCGCAATCCGGGGAGATCCGCCTGAATGGCGAAATGGTCACCGACAGGGTCCGCGACGACTACCGCCAGCTGTTCACCACGGTGTTCGCCGACTACTACCTGTTCGACGACCTGGTTCAGGGCAGCGCCGGCAAGTCCCTGGACGTCGCCGCCCAGTACCTGGATCGCCTGGAAATAGCCCACAAGGTCAGCGTCAAGGATGGCGCCTTCAGCACCACCGACCTGTCCACCGGCCAGCGCAAGCGCCTGGCCCTGGTCAATGCCTGGCTCGAAGAGCGCCCGGTGCTGGTGTTCGACGAATGGGCCGCCGACCAGGACCCGGCCTTCCGGCGGATTTTCTACACCGAGCTGCTGCCGGACCTCAAGCGCCTGGGCAAGACCATCATCGTCATCAGCCACGACGACCGTTATTTCGATATCGCCGACCAGTTGGTGCGCCTGCGCGCCGGCAAGGTGGTGCAGGAAATGGAGCCGGCCTGAGTTTTTTTTCCGGTTTGTTCAAGGAGGAACGTCACACTAGTGGTAATGAGAATTAACCGCAATAAATACCAATAAACAGCCAACACTAGAGAAGAGAAACTATCCATGTCAGCACTACTCGGTCTCAGTCCCCTGAGTAAAGCGCTATCCATGCGACGGGCCTTGAATATCAACCTGCTGCCCAGTGCCCTGGCCCTGGCAGTTTCGCTACCGATAGCCGGTTACGTACAGGCGCAAGAGATCGAGCTCGACATCCCTGCTCAACCCCTGGGCAGCGCTCTGCAGGAATTTGGCCGGCAGACCAACCTGCAGGTGCTGTACAACCCTGCTGATGTGCAGAGTAAGCGCAGCACCGCAATCAAGGGCAAGCTGCAGCCCAGCCAGGCCATGAGCAACCTGCTCAAGGGCACCGGCGTGGGTTACAACCTGCAGGGCAATTCGATCACCATCACCGCCACTGCCGGCAACTCGGCGGCGCTGGAACTGGGCACGACCCAAGTCACCGCCAACCAGTTGGGCACCATCACCGAAGGCACCGGCTCCTACACCCCGGGCACCATCGCGACAGCCACACGCCTGGTGCTGACCCCACGGGAAACACCGCAATCGATTTCCGTGGTCACCCGCCAGGCCATGGACGACTTCAACCTCAAGTCGATCGACGACGTGATGCGCCACACGCCGGGCATTACGGTCTCGACCTACGACAGCGAACGCACGGCCTACTTCTCGCGCGGCTTTGCCATCCAGAACTTCCAGTACGACGGTATTCCCATCCTGCAGGACCCGCAGTACTCGTCCGGGCATACCCTCACCGATACCGTGCTCTATGACCGCGTGGAAATTCTCAAGGGTGCCACCGGCCTGCTGACAGGCGCGGGCGGCCCTGGCGGCACCATCAACATGGTGCGCAAGAAACCGACTTCCGAGTTCAAGGGCTATGTAGACCTGGGCGCCGGCTCCTGGGACAACTACCGCTCGGAAATCGATGTCAGCGGCCCGTTGACCGAGACCGGCAACGTTCGCGGCCGTGCCGTGGCGGCCTATCAGGACAAGAAGTCGTTCCTCGACCACTACTCGCGCAAGACCAATGTGTACTACGGGATTCTCGAATTCGACCTGTCGCCGGATACCCTGCTGACCATTGGTGCCGACTATCAGGACAGCAATCCCAAAGGCTCCAGCTGGTCCGGTGCTGCCTCACTTTTCGACTCCGCCGGCAACCGCATCAGCACACCGCGCTCGTTCAACAACGGCGCCAAGTTCAGCCGCTGGGAGCAATACACCCGCACCGTGTTCTCGACCCTGGAGCACAGCTTCGAGAACGGCTGGGTGGCCAAGGCGCAGTACAACCACCAGATCAACGGCTACAACGCCCCGCTGGCCGCCCTGCTGTCGCCGGATGTGAACACCGGCAAGGCCATGATGCTGACCCGCAAATACACCGGCGAAACCACCAGCGACACCGGCGACCTGTACGCCACCGGTCCCTTCAGCCTGTTCGGTCGCGAGCACCAGTTGGTGGTCGGCACCTCGGTTTCCCGCTCGCGCTGGCTGGGCCGGGACTACACCAACGCCACCAACTACAACAACAGCCACGACTATTTCAACTGGGATGGCAACGCCCCCAAACCGGACTGGGGCCCGCAGACCAAGCGCAACGACGAGCTGACCCGGCAAAGCGCTGGTTACATCACCGGCCGCTTCAGCCTGGCCGACGACCTGCACGTACTGCTGGGCACCCGGGTCAACAACTACGAGGTCAGTGGCACCAGCCAGGTCAAGGACAGCGGCAAGGTGGTGCCTTATGCCGGCGTGGTCTACGACTTCGATGAAAACTTCTCGGCCTATGCCAGCTACACCGAGATCTACCTGCCGCAAGACGACTATCGCGACCGCAACAACAAGCCGCTGGAGCCGAACGAAGGCAAGAACTACGAGATCGGGCTCAAGGGCGAGTTCTTCGACGGCCGCCTGAACTCCAGCCTGGCCTACTTCGAAGTGCATGAAGAGAACCGTCCGGTCGACGACCTCGACTATGTTCCCAACAGCTACCCGGGACTGGACTACGCCTCCAAGGGCATCAAGTCCAAGGCCAAGGGCTACGAAGCGGAAGTCTCCGGCGAGCTGGCGCCCGGCTGGCAGCTGCAGGCCGGCTACACCCACAAGATCATCCGCGACCAGAACGGCCAGAAAGTCTCCACCTGGGAGCCTCAGGACCAGATCAACCTCTACACCACCTACAAGCTGACCGGCCCCCTGGACAAGCTCACCCTGGGCAGCGGCGTACGCTGGCAGGGCGCGGGCTGGAAGATCCTCGAGAACTACGGCAAGGGCACCCAGGAGAAGTTCTCCCAGGACCCGCTGTGGCTGGTTGACTTGATGGCACGCTACCAGATCACCGAGAACGTATCGGCCACGCTCAACGTCAACAACGTGTTCGACAAGAAGTACTACACCAATATCGGTTTCTATAACTCCTCGTACTATGGCGACCCGCGCAATGTGATGCTCAGCACTCGCTGGAACTTCTGATTCCGTACCGCCAAGCCCCTGCTCGTCTCAGCGAGCAGGGGCTTTTTCATACCCGCCCGACAGCCTTTGTGCCCTGCCGGCCGGACCGGAACCGGCGCCCACCGCTGCACCCTGCTCCGGTCGCGCGAATGCCCAGGCAAAAAAATGCCCCTGGTCACTTGTCATGACCAGGGGCATTGGACTGCCGACCCTTGCTACTTGATGGCCGCCACAAAGCTCTGCACGAATGCCGGATTGTCGATGATCCGCTCGTGAGTGGAATCGATCAGTTCCGACTGCCTGATGCAGGGCTGCCCCATGCACTGCTCCATGCTCGACTCGATCAGTTGGCGATGCTGTCCGGCACGGCTGGACGCCGCCCACCAGCAACTCACCGGGGCCTTGATCTGCTTGAAGTCGGCATTCCGCAGGCGTTGCCCAAGGGTGCGGTCCAGCTCCCAGGAGATCTCGGCTTCGTTGCCTTGCAGCAGTTCGCCCTTGATGTCCTTGTAGGCAGCGCCCAAGGCCTCCTCGGCCCAGGCGTCGAAGGCCTGCCACTGTTCGACTTCGCTGACGACAGTTGCCTGAACCTGCTCCCAGGCCAGGCGGATCTGCGGGCTCGCGGCGCCGAACATCACCTGCAGCAACTCGACACGCCGCCGATTGAGCGGAATCTCATCGCTGTCGGCAATCACCGCGGTGTCCCAGTAGGCTTTCAGCCAATAGGGCGGCGAAGCATCGATCCAGCCCAAGAACTCGACCTCTCGGCCCGCCTGCTCCAGGGCATGGGCCACTTCCATGGCCAGGTTGCCCCCCAGCGACCAGCCCGCCAGGCGATAGGCCCCCTCTGGCTGGGCATCGAGCAGTTGTGCCGCATAGTCCTCGACCATCGCCTGCCAGGCCGGTACTTCGCTACCGGCATCGACCAGGGCACGGCAAATGACTCCCATGACCGGGCGGTGTTCACGCAGCGCCAGTGCGATGGCCTTGTAGCAATGCACCGAGCCATAGCTGGGGTGGAACAGGAACAAGGGCGTGCCCTGGGTCTGGCTGTTGAGCTTGACGATCAGCGAACTGCGGGTTTCACCCTCAAGACAGGCAACCTGCCCGGCAACCGTCGGGTTGAGCATCAGCTGGCTCACGGAAAGCACAGTGCCGGTGGTTTTCCTGATCCGCTCCTTGAGCATCAATACCAACAGCGAGTGCCCGCCCAGCTCGAAGAAGTTGTCATTCAGGCCGACCCGCTCAACCTCCAGGATCTCGCTCCAGATACCCGCCACCCTCTGTTCCAGTTCGCTCTGCGGCGCCACATAGCGGCGCTCATGCTGGCTGACATCGGGTTTTGGCAAAGCCTTACGGTCGAGCTTGCCGTTGGGGCTCAGGGGCATCTGCTCCAGCAGCATCCACTGCGCCGGCACCATGTAGTCCGGCAAATGCGCCAGCAAATGCTTGCCCAGGGTTTCGCGCCAATGCTCCGCACATTCCTGCAGAACCAGGTAACCCACCAGGTACTTGCCATCGACCACCTGCACCGTGGCTTCGCGCACCTGCGGATGCTCCAGCAGGCGCGCCTCGATCTCGCCCAGCTCGATACGCAAGCCCCGCAGCTTGACCTGATGGTCGAAACGCCCCAGGTACTCGATGACCCCATCGGCGCGCTGGCGCACCCGGTCGCCGGTTCGATACAAGCGAGCACCGGGCTGGAACGGGCAAGGCACGAAGCGTTCGGCGCTGAGCCCGGGGCGGCGATGATAGCCACGGGCCAAGCCCACGCCCCCCAGGTACAGTTCGCCCATCACCCCGGCAGCGACCGACTGCAACTGGTCATCCAGCACATGGGTCTGCAGGTTTGCAATCGGCTGGCCGATGGGCACTGCATCCCGGCCTTCGTCGATGCAGGTCCAGTGGGTAACGTCGATGGCCGCTTCGGTGGGGCCATAGAGGTTGTACAAACCGGCCTGCGGCAGCTTGGCGAACACCTGCTGCTGGGCATCCACCGGCAAGGCTTCACCGCTGCACACGATACGCTTCAGGCTCTGGCAGGAAGACACACCGGAATCCTGCAAGAACGCCTGCAGCATCGACGGCACAAAGTGCAGCGTGCTGATCTGTTCGGTATTGATCAGCCGTACCAGTTTCTCGGGATCGCGATGATCCCCCGGTGCCGCCACCACCAACCGCGCGCCGGTCATCAAGGGCCAGAAGAATTCCCATACCGATACGTCGAAACTGAATGGGGTTTTCTGCAGCACGCTGTCTCTGGCATCCAGCTCATAGGCCTCCTGCATCCAGCACAGGCGGTTGGTAAGGGCTGAATGACGGTTGCCGGCACCTTTGGGCTGCCCGGTAGAACCGGAGGTATAGATCACATAAGCCAGGTTTTCGCCCTGCAGCACGATGCCCGGGTTCTGTTCGCTGTAGCTCGTTAGCTGCGCGTCCAACTGATCCAGGGCCAAGGTTTGCAACCCCTGTGGAATCGGCAGTTGGTCCAGCAAATGCGACTGGGTCAGCAGCAGCTTCACGCCACTGTCGTCCAGCATGTAGGCCAGCCGTTCACGGGGGTACTCCGGGTCCAGCGGCACATAGGCGCCACCGGCCTTGAGCACCGCCAGCAAGCCCACCACCATCTCGATGGAACGCTCCAGCGCCAGCCCCACCAGTACATCCGGGCCGACACCGGCTTCCATCAGCCGATGGGCCAAGCGGTTGGCGCGACGGTTGAGCTCGGCGTAGCTCAGGCTCAGCGAACCGAACTTCAAGGCCGGCGCATCAGGAGTGCGGGCCACCTGCTCTTCGATCAGTTGCTGCACATTGGATTGCAAGGGGTAATCGCGAGCGGTGTCGTTCCACTGCTCGACCATCAACCGTCGCTCTTGCTCATCCAGCATGGGCAACTGGCTAACCGGCTGATGGGAATCGGCCAGCAGCGCCTGCAACAGATTCTGCCAATGCCCCATCAGCCCCTTGAGCATCTGCGCGTCGAACAGATCAGTGGCGTAAGTCAAGGTTGCATGGATGCCGTCCACCGTCTCCCGGGTGTCCAGGCTCAGATCGAACTGCGCCGTCTGGCTACCCCAATCCAGGCCTTCGACCTGCAAACCGAGCGAGGGCTGTCCGATGCGGCTCAGACGGGCATCGCCTTGGTGGTTGAACATCACCTGGAACAGCGGGTTGTGGCTCAGGTTGCGTTCAGGCTGCAGGGCTTCCACCAGTTGCTCGAAGGGCAGATCCTGATAACTCTGGGCTTCCAGCGCCCGTTGCCGCACCTGCTGCAGCAACTGGCTGAAGGGCATCAGGCCGTCGATATCGGCCTTCATCACCTGGGTGTTGACGAAGAAGCCGATCAAGCGCTCGGTCTCGACCCGGTTGCGGTTGGCGATCGGTACGCCCACGCGAATATCCTGCTGGCCGCTGTAGCGGTACAACAGGGTCTGGAACGACGCCAGCAACAGCATGAACAGGGTCACCCCTTGCGCATGTGCCAGGGACTTGAGCCCTTGCGCCAGCGAGGCCTGGAGTTCGACCTCCAGACTCGCACCGCGATAGCTCGGCAACACCGGACGCGGATGCGCGCAAGGCAGTTCCAGTACCGGCTGCTCACCGCCCAGCTGCTCGCGCCAGTAACTCAACTGACGATCACGCTCGCCAGCCGCCATCCAGTTGCGTTGCCAGACTGCATAGTCGGCGTACTGCAGCGCCATGGCCGGCAATTGCAGATCCTGGCCCTGGCTGTAGGCGGCATACAGCTGCACCAGCTCATCCACCATCACCTGCATCGACCAGCCATCGGAAACGATATGGTGCTGCACCAGCACCAGCACATGCTCGTCCTCGGCCAAACGCAGCAAGCTGACCCGCAGCAGAGGCCCCTGTTGCAGATCGAAGGGCCTGGCAATCTCGGCTTCCACCAGCGCTTGCAGGCCGGCCTCATCGGCCTCGGCCCGGGTAATCGGCAAAATCTGCGCCGGCTGGATCAACTGCAAGGCTTGCTCGCCGTCCTGATACACCAGGGTGCGCAAGCTTTCATGGCGGGCCACCAGCGCATCGAAGCTGCGCTGCAGGGCTGGCAAATCCAGAGGCCCGCGCAAGCGCAAGATGCTGGGGATGTGATAAGCGGCACTGTTCGGATCCAGTTGCCAGAGAAACCACTGCCGCTCCTGAGCGTAGGACAGGGCCAACGGCTGCTGGCGACTCACGGGCAGCATGGCCGGAACATGACTCGTCGTGCTGCCTTCGGAGGCCTGCAACCCGGCAACGAACCCTTGCAACTGCGGCTGTTCGAACAGGGTGCGCAGTGCAACTTCCCGGTCGAGCAGCTGGCGCAGGCGCGAGATCACCTGCATGGCCAGCAGCGAGTGTCCTCCCAGCTCGAAGAAGTGATCATTCAGGCCAACACGCTCGACCCCCAGGATTTCAGCCCAGACTGCCGCCACCTGTTGCTGAAGCTCGGTTTTTGGAGCGCTATAGACCTGCTGTCCAGCCCCCGCATCCGGCTGCGGCAATCCCTTGCGATCGAGCTTGCCATTGGGCGTCAGAGGCATGCGCTCCAGGAACATGAAGTGTGCCGGCAGCATATAGTCCGGCAGCCGAACCCGCAGCGCCCGGCGCAGGGCTTCACGACACTCGGCCTGGGCCAGGGCATCGCCGAGCAGATCTGGTTGCAGCGGCACGATATAGGCCACCAACTGCTTGCCAGTCGCCGTTTCCTGAGCCAGTACCACGGTTTCACCCACCGCCTCTTGCTCCCGCAGGCGCGCTTCGATCTCCCCCAGCTCGATACGGAAGCCGCGGATCTTCACCTGATGGTCGACCCGGCCCAAATAATCCACCACGCCATCGGCGCGGCCGCGGGTCAGGTCGCCACTGCGGTACACCCGGGCGCCCGGGGCGCCGAAGGGGTCGGGTACAAAACGTTCGGCGGTCAGCGCCGGGCGCTCCAGGTAACCCCGGGCCACGCCCTCGCCTCCCAGGTACAGCTCGCCGGCCACGCCAATCGGTTGCAGGTTCAGTTGCGCATCCAGCACATAGCCGCTGCGGTTGCCCAGCAAGGTGCCGATCGGCATATAGGCCGCGCCGCAGGCGTCGCCCTGGCGCGCCTTCCACAGCAATGGGGTGACCACGGTTTCGGTGGGGCCGTAGCCGTTGAACAGATAGGTGGGGCGCAGCGCACGCCAGGCCAGGTCGTAGCTGGCCTGGGCCACCGCATCGCCGCCGAAGCAGTAGACCCGCACCGCCGGCGGGTTGCCGTCGCGCTCGGCGTGCTCCGCCAGCTGTTGCAGGTACACCGGCGGGAATACCCCGACCGTGACCCCGTGGCGATGCATCTCGGCATAAGTCTGCTCCGGCAGCCACAGACTGTCGTCGCGGATCAGCACCCGCGCGCCGTTGATCAGCGGGTGCATCCAGCCTTCATGGGAGCCGTCGAAAGCGAAGGACATGAAATGCAGTTCGCAATCGGCTGCGGTCATTTCATAGCGCTCGCCGGTGGCGATGATATGCGCCACCAGTGGGCCATGGGACACCGCCACGCCCTTGGGCATGCCGGTGGAGCCGGAGGTGTAGATCACATAGGCCAGGTTGTCGCCGTCCAGGGCCACTTGCGGCGCGCTATCGTCGTCGCCGGCCCAATCGCCTGTCCGATCCACCGCCAGGCTTTGCAGGCCTTGGGGAATCGGCAACTTGTGCGCCACTGCGCTATGGGTCAGCAGCAGTTTCGCGCGGCTGTCCTGCATCATGTACAGCAGGCGGTCTTCCGGGTACTCCACATCCAGCGGCACATACACGCCGCCGGCTTTGAGTACCGCGAGGAAGGCCACCATGATCTCGGCGCTGCGCGGCATGGCGATCGCCACCCGAACTTCCGGGCCCACGCCACGGGCGATCAGGGCCCGGGCCAGGCGGTTGGCACTGCGATCAAGCTCGCCATAAGTGAGCGTCTGGGTATCGAAGATCACCGCCACCGCCTCGGGGTTTTCCCGGGCGCGGTCGGCCACCAACTCATGCACCAGGCGCCCGGCCGGGAAGCCCGAAGCGCTGCGGTCCCAGAGCTGGAGAATCTGCTGGCGCTCGGCATCGTCCAACAGGTTCAACTGGCCGATGCTCTGCTGTGGGTCGGCGACCATCGCCTGCAGCAGGTTCTGCCAGTGCCGGGCCATGCGCTGGATGGTCGTGGCCTCGAACAGGTCAGTGGCATAGCCCAGGGATGCCCAGAGTCCTTCACGGCTTTCATGGACATCCAGGTCGAGATCGAAGTGGGCGGTGCGCCGTTCCCATTCCAGGCCTTCGATCCGCAGGTCGGCCAGCGCCTGCTGGTCCTGTTGCAGGCGTCCTTCGGTCTGATGGTTGAACATCACCTGGAACAACGGGTTGAGACTCAGGCTGCGCTCGGGGTGCAGGGCTTCCACCAGTTGTTCGAAGGGCAGGTCCTGATGGGCCTGGGCCTCAAGGGCCCGCTGCCGCACCTGCGCCAGCAACTGAGCGACGCTCATCTGCCCGTCGATATCGGCCTTCATCACCTGAGTGTTGACGAAGAAGCCGATCAGGCGCTCGGTTTCCACCCGGTTGCGGTTGGCGATGGGCACCCCGACGCGGATGTCCTGTTGGCCACTGTAGCGATGCAGCAGCACCTGGAACGACGCCAGCAGCAACATGAATGGCGTCACCCCCTGAGCCTGGGCCAGGGCCTTGAGGCCAGCCACCAGGGAAGCCGCCAATGGCACCTCCAGGCGGGCGCCGCGATGACTCTGCAAGGCCGGGCGCTGATGATCCAGCGGCAACTCCAGCACCGGCTGCTCGCCCCCCAGCAGTTCGCGCCAGTAGCCCAGTTGCCGCTCCTTTTCTCCGGCCTCCATCCAGTTGCGCTGCCACACGGCGTAATCGGCGTACTGGATCGCCAGGGCCGGCAATTGCAGATCCTGGCCCTGGCTGTAGGCGGCATACAGCTGCACCAGCTCATCCACCATCACCTGCATCGACCAGCCATCGGAGACGATATGGTGCTGCACCAGCACCAGCACATGCTCGTCCTCGGCCAGGCGCAACAGGCTGACCCGCATCAGCGGCCCCTGGCACAGGTCGAAGGGCCGGGCGATTTCCGCCTCCACTCGATCCTGCAACTGCGACTCTTGCACCTCGAACAACGGAATGCTCGCCCCGGTGGGCGGCACTACCACCTGGATCGCCTGCTGCCCCTCCTGCTGCAGATGGGTACGCAGGCTCTCATGCCGGGCAATCAGCGTGTCGAAGGCGCGCTCCAGGGCCGCCCGGTCCAGCCGGCCCTTCAGGCGCAGGGCACTGGGCACATGGTAGGTGGCGCTTTGCGGGTCCAGCTGCCAGAGAAACCACTGGCGCTCCTGGGCGTAGGACAGCGGCAACGGTTGCTCGCGCCCCACCGCCTGCATGGCCGGAGCCAGCACCTGGATACTGCCCTCCAAGGCCTGCACGGCGGCGACAAAACCTTGCAGCCGCGGCTGCTCGAACACCAGCTTCAGCGGCACCTCCCGCTCCAGGGCATGACGCAGGCGAGACACCACCTGCATCGCCAGCAACGAGTGGCCGCCCATTTCGAAGAAATGATCGTTGAGGCCCACCCGCTCGGCACCGAGGATATCCGCCCAGATCGCCGCCACCTGCTGCTCCAGCTCACTCACCGGGGCCACCCACAGCTGCTGCGCCAGCGTAGCATCGGGCTTGGGCAGGGCCTGGCGGTCGAGCTTGCCGTTGGGGTTCAGCGGCATGCGTTCGAGGAAGATCAGGTGCGCCGGCACCATGTAGTCCGGCAGCTGTTCACGCAGGATCGCCCGCAGGCGCTCGGCCTGAGCCTGTTGATCGCCCGCCTCGGCCACCAGGTAGGCCAGCAGCTGGTTGTCTGCCGCCAGCACCACGGCTTCGCGGATGCTGTCCTGGGCCAGCAGCAGGGTTTCAATCTCCCCCAGCTCGATACGGAAGCCACGGATCTTCACTTGGTGGTCGACCCGGCCCACATACTCGATCACCCCATCGGCGCGATAACGCGCCAGGTCGCCGGTGCGGTACAGGCGCTCGCCAGTGGCGAAGGGGTCCGGAACAAAGCGCTCGCCGGTCAGCAACGGGCGTTGCAGGTAGGCCCGGGCCAGGCCGCAATGGCTGCCGATATACAGCTCGCCCACCGCCCCCAACGGCGCCAGGTTCAGGTCGCGGTCCAGCACATACAGGGCCCGCCCGGGCAGGGACTGGCCGATCGGGCTGGCCGTGGCGCCTATCGCCGTGTCGGCGGCGCTGCAATCGAGCACGCTGGAGACCACCGTGGCCTCGGTCGGGCCGTAGGTGTTGAGCAACCGCACATGGCCCAGGCCGGCCCGGCGCCATTGCGCTGGCCCATCCAGGGGCATGGCTTCGCCACCGATATGGATCTGCCGCAGGGCCCCGTAGGAACGCGGCCCCGCCGCCAGGCAATCGAGCAGGAAGAGTTTCCAGTAGGCGGTGGGCAAGTCGGCCAGGGTAATGCCCTGGCCGATGATCTCGCGGTACAGCCGGCCACTGTCCCACAGCTCCGGCCCACGCAGCACCACCGTGGCGCCATGGGTCAGGGCCGGGTACAGCTGCTCGACGAAACCGTCGAAGTTCAGGGTAGCGAACTGCAGCACCCGGTCGTCCCGGGTCAGGCGCGAGTAACCCGCGGCAATGCTGGAGAACTCGGTCAGGGCGGCATGGGCAATTGCCACGCCCTTGGGCTTGCCGGTGGAACCGGAGGTGTAGATCACATAGGCCAGGCTATGGGGTTCGACCAGGCGCTGCGGGTTGGCCTCAGAGCACTGTCGCAAGGCTGCCTCGGCCAGGTCCAGATCCAGGGTCGCAAGCCCCTCGGGCAGCACCAGGGGCTGATGGGACTGGCGCAGCACCAGGCGCACGCCGCTGTCTTCGAGCATGTGCGCCAGGCGTTCGCGGGGGTACTCCGGATCCAGCGGCACATAGGCGCCACCGGCCTTGAGCACCGCCAGCAGGCTCACCACCATGGCAAAGGAGCGCTCCACCGCGACCCCCACCAGCACCTCAGGGCCGATGCCCTGGCCCATCAGGTAATGGGCCAGGCGGTTGGCCTGGCGGTTCAGCTCGGCATAGCTCAGGGCCTGCCCGTCCAGGCACAGGGCCGTGGCGTCAGGGCGCTGCGCCACCTGGGCCTCGAACAGGCCATGCACCGCGGCCGGGTGAGTGAAGGCCGGGGCGCCAGCGTTCCACACTTCCAGCATGGCGTGGCGCTCGTCGCCACCCAGCATCGCCAGCTGCGCGATACGGCTGCCCGAACCTGCGACCACTGCCTGCAGCAGGGCCTGCCAGTGCCGGCTCAAGCGCTCCACGGTGGCCACCTCGAACAGATCGGTGGCGTAGGTCAGGGAAGCGAAGATGCCCTCGACGGACTCCTGGGTATCCAGGCTCAGGTCGAACTGCGCACTCTGGCTGTCCCACTCCAGGGCCTCGACCCCCAGGCCAGGCAACTGCTGCTCGCCACGCGCCCGGCCTTCAGTCTGGTGGTTGAACATTACCTGGAACAGCGGGTTGTGGCTCAGGCTGCGTTCAGGCTGCAGGGCTTCCACCAGTTGCTCGAAGGGCAGGTCCTGATGGCTCTGGGCTTCCAGGGCCCGTTGCCTGACCTGGGCCAACAGCTGGCTGAAGGTCATCTGCCCGTCGATATCGGCCTTCATCACCTGGGTGTTGACGAAGAAGCCGATCAGGCGCTCGGTCTCGCTGCGGTTGCGGTTGGCGATCGGCACCCCGACACGGATATCCGATTGACCGCTGTAGCGGTACAGCAAGGTCTGGAAGGACGCCAGCAACAGCATGAACAGGGTCACCCCTTCACGCTGGGCCAGGGCCTTGAGGCTCGCCACCAGGGCTGGTTCCAGGGCGATATCCAGACGCGCTCCGCGATAGCTCTGCAACGCCGGGCGCGGGTGATCCAGGGGCAACTCCAGCACCGGCTGCTCGCCGCCCAGCAACTCGCGCCAATAGCCCAGCTGCCGTTCCTTCTCCCCGGCTTCCATCCAACTGCGCTGCCACAGGGCGTAGTCGGGATATTGAATCGGCAGTTCCGGCAAGCGCAGCTCGAGACCCTGGCTGTAGGCGACATACAGCTGCACCAGCTCATCCACCATCACCTGCATCGACCAGCCATCGGTAACTATGTGGTGCAGCACCAGCACCAGGACATGCTCGTCCTCTGCCAGTCGCAACAACTTGACCCGCAGCAAGGGCCCCTGCTGCAGGTCGAAAGGCTTGGCCACCTCGGCCTTGACCAAGGTTTCAAGATGCTCTGGATCAGCCGGCTCCACATCGATTTCCAGACGCAGTTCAGGGCTCACCACCTGCAGCAGCTGTTGCGCGTCCTGATGCAGATGGGTGCGCAAGCTTTCGTGACGGGCTAGCAGGGTATCGAAACTGCGCTGCAGGGCCGCATGGTCCAGACGACCCTTCAGGCGCAGCGCCCGAGGCAGGTGGTAGGCAGGACTTTGCGGCTCCAGCTGCCACAAAAACCACTGCCGCTCCTGAGCATAAGAGAGCCGTAGCGGTTCATCCTGCTGACGCTTGAAAACCGGGGCAATCTCAAACAGGTTGATGCCTTGCTGCTTGAGCAGTACCGCCAACGCCTTCTTTTCTTGCGTAGAAAGAGAACCCACCGACTCGATTAATGCTTGCACGCCACATCCCTCAGGAAATCAATTTATCTAGATCTTCTGCAGATAGACGTTTGAGGGCCTCCAAGGATTTAGCCAGGGCATCCTGCACCGGCGAATTATTTGTCTGCCGGGAGGCGACGTAGCGGGCAAAATCGGCCAGGGTCGAGGTGGAGAAGATCGACTTGACGTCGAACTCGCTGTGCAACTGCTCCCGCAGCCGCACCACCACCTGGGTGGCCAGCAACGAGTGCCCGCCCAGCTCGAAGAAGTTGTCGTTCAGGCCTACCTGCTGCACATCCAGCACTTCGGCCCAGATTCCGGCAATCTGTTGCTCCAGCGGGCTGTGCGGCGCCACATATTCCCGTGCCTGCAAGCGGGCATCGGGCTTGGGCAAGGCCTTGCGGTCGAGCTTGCCGTTGGGGCTCAGGGGCATTTGCTCCAGCAGCATCCATTGCGCCGGCACCATGTAGTCCGGCAGGTGCTGCGCCAGGTGTTCGCTCAGCACCTCACGCCAGTCGTCGCCGGCACCTTGCAGCACCAAGTAGCCCACCAGGTACTGGCCGTCCACCGCCAGCACCGCTGTCTCGCGGACCCAGTCGTGCTCCAGCAGCCGTGCTTCGATCTCCCCCAGCTCGATACGCAAGCCACGCAGCTTCACTTGATGGTCGATACGCCCGGCGTATTCGATCACCCCGTCAACGCGATAACGGGCCAGGTCGCCAGTGCGGTACAGACGTTCGCCCACCACGAAAGGATGAGCGATAAAACGCTCGGCGGTCAGCGCCGCACGTCGATGGTAACCACGGGCCAGGCCCGCACCCCCCAGGTAGAGCTCGCCCAGCACACCTACAGGCACCGGCTCGAAATTGCCGTCGAGGATATAGCAGCCCAGGTTGGCGATGGGCTGGCCGATGGGCACCGCATCCAGGCCCTCATCGACACAGGTCCAATGGGTGACATCGATCGCCGCCTCGGTGGGGCCATAAAGGTTGTACAAGCCGGCCTGCGGCAGCTTGGCGAACACCTGCTGCTGGGCATCCACCGGCAGTGCTTCACCGCTGCAAACAATGCGTTTCAGGCTGGTGCAGCTGGTGACCTGCTGATCCTGCAGGAAGGCCTGCAGCATCGACGGTACAAAGTGCAGGGTGCTGATCTGTTCCTGATTGATCAGGCTCACCAGCCTGGCCGGATCGCGATGATCCCCTGGCGCCGCCACCACCAGCCGCGCACCGGTGATCAGGGGCCAGAAGAACTCCCATACCGATACGTCGAAGCTGAATGGAGTCTTTTGCAGCACGCTGTCGCTGGCATCCAGCTGATAGGCCTCTTGCATCCAGCACAGGCGGTTGGTCAACGCCGAATGGCGGTTGCCGGCCCCCTTGGGCTGCCCGGTGGAGCCGGAGGTGTAGATCACATAGGCCAGGTTCTCGCCCTGCAGCACGATGCCTGGGTTCTGTTCGCTGTAGCCCTCAAGCTGCGCATCCAGCTGATCCAGCGCCAGGGTAGGCAACCCTTGCGGAATCGGCAGTTGCTCCAGCAAATGCGACTGAGTCAGCAGCAGTTTCACGCCGCTGTCGTCCAGCATGTAGGCCAAGCGTTCACGGGGGTATTCAGGGTCCAGCGGTACATAGGCGCCACCGGCCTTGAGCACCGCCAGCAAGCCCACCACCATCTCGATGGAGCGTTCCAGCGCCAGCCCCACCAGCACATCCGGGCCGACACCGGCCTCCATCAAACGATGGGCCAGGCGGTTGGCGCGGCGGTTGAGCTCGGTGTAGCTCAGGCTCTGCTGGCCGAACTTCAGGGCCGGCGCCTCGGGGCTGCGGGCCACCTGCTCTTCAATCAGTTGCTGCACATTGCGTTGCAACGGGTAGTCGCGGGCAGTGTGGTTCCAGTGCTCCAGCACCTGGTGGCGCTCGGCGCTGTCGAGCATCGGCAACTGGCCCAGAGGCTGTCGAGGATCAGCGAGCATGCCCTGCAACAGGTTGACCAGGTGCCGGCCGTAGGCCTGCACGGCCGGCTCGGTGAAGCTGGCGCGAGCAAAGCTGAATTGCAGCGCCAGCGTCTCACCCAGATCCACCAGCAGGGTCAGGGGGTAGCTGGTCTGTTCATGAGCCTGAGGCACTCCGAACACTATGCCGCTACCGCCACCCTGCTCCAGCGCCTTGGACACCGGGTAGTTCTCGAACACCAGGATATTGTCGAACAGCGCCTCGCCGCCCTGGGACGCCCAGCGTTGAATATCGTAGAGCGCCGTGTGTTCGTGTTCGCGCAGGGCCAGGTTGTGTTCCTGCACGTCCTGCAGCCAGTCCTGCACCGGGCGCTGCGGGTCAACGGCGCAGATCACCGGCAGGGTATTGATAAACAGGCCGATCTGCTGCTCGATGCCTTCCAGCTCGGCGGGCCGTCCGGCCACCGTGGCGCCGAAAGACACCACCGACTGCCCGCTGTGACGTTGCAGCAGAATCAGCCACGCCGCCTGGATCAGGGTATTGAGGGTGACCTTGTGGCTGCGGGCAAAGGCTTCCAGGCGCCCGGTGAGTGGGGCGTCCAGGGTGCAACGATGCTCGCCATGCCCGGCGGCGGCCTGGGGCTGGCCAATGCCCAGTCGGGTGGGCGCTTGCAGCCGCTGCAACTGCTCGCGCCAGAAGGCCTCGGTGGCCGCAGCGTCACGTTGCTGCAACCACCCGATGTAATCCCGGTAGTGCCCGCCTGTGGCGGCTACCGCCACGCCGGCATAGCGTTGCAGCACCTCGCCAAACAGTCGCGAGTTGCTCCAGCCATCCATCAGGATGTGATGGTTGGTGTAGATCAATTCATGCCGGCGCTCGTCGATGCGTACCAGCAGCAAGCGCACCAGTGGCGCCCGGGCCAAATCGAAGCCCTGGCGGCGCTGGGCCTGCTGCAGGCTTTGCAGCTCCTGCTGCAACTCCGGCATGGCCCGCCAGTCGAGCTCCTCGATCGACAGCTGCGCCTGGCGGTAGACCACCTGGCACGGCCATTCCAGTTGTCCCTGCCAGAAGAAGCCACTGCGCAGTACCTCATGGGCCTGCACTGTGGCCTGCCAGGCCTGCTGGAAGCGCGCCAGGTCGAGGTTCTCCACCGTCACCCGGATCTGGTTGATGTAGTCCCCGGCTTCCGCCTCGTACAGGGTGTGGAACAGCATGCCCTGCTGCATCGGCGACAGGCTGTAGATGTCTTCGACCTCATCGGCCACCAGCGGCAGGGATTCCAGCTGCTGCTGATCAAGACCGGCCAGCGGGAAGTCGGAAGCGGTGACGCCAGTGTTGCCCGGGGTGCAGCAATGCTCCACCAGGGCATTGAGTTCCCGGGTGTAGGCCGCACTCAGCTCTGCGATCACCTGGGGCTCGAACATCAGCGGGCTGAAGGTCCAGCCCAGGCGCAGCTCGCCGGCGTACACCTGGCCATTGAGGGTCAGCCAGTTGCCCAGCGGCGCATCCGCGCCCTGCTCGGCGCCGGCACTCTCTGGCGCCGGGGCGAACAGGCCATCCTGCTGGTCGAAGCTGCCATCGAACTGGCCCAGGTAGTTGAAGGTGATGCGCGGCACGGGCAACTGGCTGAAGGCCTGGCGGGTCGGCTGGTCACCCAGGTAACGCAGGGCGCCGAAACCTATGCCTTTGTTGGGCACCGCCCGCAGTTGTTCCTTGATCTGCTTGATCGAGGTGGCCAGATCGTCGGCCGGTGTCAGGCGTACCGGGAACAAGCTGGTGAACCAGCCCATGGTGCGAGTCAGGTCGATATCCTCGAACAGCTCTTCGCGTCCGTGGCCTTCGAGCTGAATCAGGCTGGAGGAGTACCCGGTCCAGCGGCAGATCACCCGGGCCAGGGCGGTCAGCAGCAGGTCGTTGATCTGCGTGCGATAGGCCATGGGCGCCTGTTGCAACAGTTGCCGGGTGCGTTCGCCATCGAGCTGGCTGACCAGGGTCTGGGCCAGATGTTGCGGGCGCGCACCCTGGGGATCGCGGCAAGGCAGATCGCCCTTCTCGCCTTGCAGTTGCTGGCTCCAGAACGCCTGTTCCTGCTGCATGGCGGCGCTGCGGGCATAAGCCTGCAGACGCTCGGCCCAGGTCTTGAATGCCGAGGTCTTGGCCGGCAATTGCCGTGGCTGGCCATCGAGCAGTTGCCGGTAAAGGTTTTGCAGGTCTTCGAGGAAAATCCGCCAGGACACCCCGTCCACCACCAGGTGATGCATCACCAGCAGCAACCGCTGGGAACCGTCGGGCAACTCGGCCAGCACCGCTCGCAGCAAGCTTCCCTGCGCAAGATCGAGGCTGCGCTGGGCCCGCTCGCAGAGCGCCAGCAGATCAGCGTCCTGTTCCAGACGAACCTGCCACAGCAGCTCCGCCACCTGGGCATCGTGCCGTGCCTGCCAGCCCTCCTCGGTCTGCCTGAAGCTCAGGCGCAGCACATCATGCTGCTGCACCAGGGCCTGCAAGGCGCTTTCCAGCAGATCGCCGCGGATCACCTGTTTCGGGGTCAAGAGCAGCGATTGGTTCCAGTGCTGGCGGTCCGTCAGGTCCATCTCGAAAAACAGCTGCTGGAAGGGCAGCAATGGTGTCTCGCCCTGCACCGGGCCCTGGTCGATCGACAGCACCGCCTGCAATTGCGCCACCCGCGCCAGGCTGCGCACCGTCTGATGCTGGAACAGGGCCTTGGGGGTGAAATGGATACCGGCGGCGCGGGCACGGCTGACCACCTGGATGGAGATGATCGAATCACCGCCACGCTCGAAGAAGTTGTCGTTCAAGCCCACCTGCTCGATGCCCAGGACCTCGGCCCAGATCGCGGCGATGCGCTGCTCCAGGGGGCTTTGCGGAGCTTCGAACGCCTGGCTGTGCTGGGCCGCATCGGGCTTGGGCAGGGCCTTGCGGTCGAGCTTGCCGTTGGGGCTCAGGGGCATTTGCTCCAGCAGCAGCCACTGCGCCGGCACCATGTAGTCCGGCAGGTGCTGCGCCAGGTGCTCGCTGAGCACTTCACGCCAGTCATCCCCGGCACCTTGCAGCACCAGGTAGCCCACCAGGTACTTGCCGTCCACCGCCAGCACCGCTGTTTCACGAACCCAGTCATGTTCCAGCAGCCGTGCTTCGATCTCGCCCAGCTCGATACGCAGGCCGCGCAGCTTGACCTGATGGTCGATACGCCCGGCGTATTCGATCACCCCGTCGGCGCGATAACGGGCCAGGTCGCCAGTGCGGTACAGGCGTTCCCCCGTCACAAAGGGATGGGCGATAAAACGCTCGGCAGTCAGCGCCGCACGTCGATGGTAACCACGGGCCAGGCCCGCGCCGCCCAGGTAGAGCTCGCCCAGCACGCCCACCGGCACCGGTTCGAAATTGCCATCGAGGATATAGCAGCCCAGGTTGGCGATGGGCTGGCCGATGGGTACTGCATCCCGGCCTTCGTCGACACAGGTCCAATGGGTGACATCGATGGCCGCTTCGGTGGGACCATAAAGGTTGTACAAACCGGCCTGCGGCAACTTGGCGAATACCTGCTGCTGGGCATCCACCGGCAGTGCTTCACCGCTGCAAACAATGCGTTTCAGGCTGGTGCAGCTGGTGACCTGCAGATCCTGCAGGAAGGCCTGCAACATAGAAGGCACAAAGTGCAATGTGCTGATTTGTTCTGCATTGATCAGGCTCACCAGCCTGGCCGGATCGCGATGATCCCCTGGCGCCGCCACCACCAGCCGCGAGCCGGTCATCAGGGGCCAGAAGAACTCCCACACCGATACGTCGAAGCTGAATGGAGTCTTTTGCAGCACGCTGTCGCTGGCATCCAGCTGATAGGCCTCTTGCATCCAGCACAGGCGGTTAGTCAACGCCGAATGGCGGTTGCCGGCACCCTTGGGTTGCCCGGTGGAGCCGGAGGTGTAGATCACATAGGCCAGGCTTTCGCCGTCCAGCACGATGCCCGGGTTCTGTTCGCTGTAGCCCTCAAGCTGCGCGTCCAGCTGATCCAGCACCAAGGTTTGCAGCCCGTGCGGAATCGGCAGTTGCTCCAGCAAATGCGACTGGGTCAGCAGCAGCTTCACGCCACTGTCGTCCAGCATGTAGGCCAGCCGTTCGCGAGGGTACTCAGGGTCCAACGGCACATAGGCGCCACCGGCCTTGAGCACCGCCAGCAAGCCCACCACCATCTCGACGGAGCGTTCCACCGCCAACCCAACCAGCACATCCGGACCAACACCGGCTTCCTTCAGGCGATGGGCCAGGCGGTTGGCGCGACGGTTGAGCTCGGCGTAGCTCAGGCTCTGCTGGCCGAACTTCAAGGCCGGCGCCTCGGGGCTGCGGGCCACCTGCTCTTCGATCAGTTGCTGCACATTGCGCTGCAAGGGGTAGTCGCGAGTGGTGTGGTTCCATTGATGGAGGATCTGCTGGTGCTCCTCGGCATCTAGCAGCGCCAGCTCCTGCACCCGGGTTGCGCTATCGGCGACCATCGCCCGTAGCAGGCCCAGCCAGTGCCGGCTCATGCGCTGCACAGTAGCGGCAGTAAAGAGATCGGTGGCATAGGTCAGGGAGGCCCAGATGCCCTCCCCGACCTCCTGGGTATCCAGGCTCAGGTCGAACTGCGCGCTCTGGCTGTCCCACTCCAGGCTGGCGACCCGCAGGCCCGGCAGTTGCCGCTCGGCGGCTTCGGGCTGGGCGCTGGCCTGGTGATTGAACAGCACTTGGAACAAGGGGTTGTGGCTCAGGCTGCGCTCCGGCTGCAGGGCTTCCACCAGTTGCTCGAAGGGCAGGTCCTGATGGGCCTGGGCTTCCAGGGCGCGACGCTTGGTCTGGGCCAGCAATTGGCCGAAGGTCAGTGGCGGCTCGAGGTCGGCCTTCATCACCTGGGTGTTGACGAAGAAGCCGATCAGGCGCTCGGTCTCGACCCGGTTGCGGTTGGCAATGGGCACGCCCACGCGAATATCCTGCTGGCCGCTGTAGCGATGCAACAGCGCCTGGAACGAGGCCAGCAGCAGCATGAACAGAGTCGCCCCCTCACGCTGGGCCATGCCCTTGAGGCCCGCCACCAGGGTCGGCTCCAGGGCCAGATCCAGGCGCGCGCCACGAAAGCTCTGCTGCGCCGGGCGCGGATGATCCAGGGGCAGCTCCAACACCGGCTGCTCGCCGCCCAGCAGGGCCTGCCAGTACTCCAGCTGACGCGATTTTTCTCCCGCTTCCATCCAGCGGCGCTGCCACAGGGCGTAGTCCGCGTAGTGGATGGGCAGGGCCGGCAGTTGCAGCTCCTGGCCCTGGCTGTAGGCGGCGTACAGCTGCATCAGCTCCTGCACCATCACCTGCATCGACCCGCCATCGGAAACGATATGGTGCTGCACCAGCACCAGCACATGCTCCTCTTCACCGAGGCACAGCAGGCTGACCCGCAGCAGCGGCCCCTGCGCAAGGTCGAAGGGCCGCTCGATCTCGGCCTCCACCCGGGCCTTGAGCTGCGCCTCGTCGAGCGTTTCTTCATCGATCTTCAGCGTCGCGGTGGCCAGCACTTCCTGGGTCAGGTGCTCGCCTTGCAGATGCAGGCGGGTGCGCAGGCTTTCATGGCGCGCCAGCAGGCTGTCGAAGCTGCGCTGCAGGGCCGCCTTGTCCAGGCGGCCACTCAGGCGCAGGGCGCCGGGCACGTGGTAGGCGGAACTCTCGGGGTCCAGTTGCCAGAGAAACCACTGGCGTTCCTGGGCATAGGACAGGGGCAGGCTTTGCCCCGCTTCACGAATTGCGGCAATCGGCAGTTGAGCGAAACTCATGCCACGGCTGTGCAGGCGCTGGTAGAACTGCTGGCGCTGCTCCAGAGGCAGGCGAAGAAAGCGCGATACCAGATCGATATTAGGGTTGGAAAGCATGGTTCAAATCGCCTCTAGTTCGCTCAAGAATTCACGAAGATCATCAAAATCAGCCGCGCTGCCGGCGCGATAACCCGCCGCCACTTCGGCATAGGCACGCAACGACTCGGTCTGGAACAACTGCGCCAGCGGCACCTCCAGGCCCAGTTCGGCCTGGACCCGCGAGGTGATCTGGATCGCCAGCAGGGAATGCCCGCCCACTTCGAAGAAGTTGTCGTTCAACCCCACCCGCGGCAGGCGCAGGATCTCGGCCCAGATGGCCGCCAGCTGTTGCTCCAGCTCGCTTTGCGGCGCCTCGTAGGTTTGTTGCAGCTGGCTGGCATCCGGCTCCGGCAGGCCCTTGCGGTCGAGCTTGCCGTTGGGGGTCAGGGGCATCTGCGCCAGGAACATCAGGTGGCCGGGCACCATGTAGTCCGGCAGGCGGGCTTTCAGGGCTCGGCGCAAGGCTTCGCGGGCGCCGGCCTGGGCCGTGGTATCGCTGGCGACTGCCGGGTCCTGGGCCACCACATAAGCCACCAGTTGCTTGCCGGTGGCCCCGTCCTGGGCCACCACCACCGCTTCACGCACCGCTTCATGTTCACGCAGGCGCGCTTCGATCTCCCCCAGCTCGATACGGAAGCCGCGGATCTTCACTTGATGGTCGACCCGGCCCAGGTAGTCCACCACACCATCGGCGCGGCCGCGGGTCAGGTCGCCACTGCGGTACACCCGGGCGCCCGGGGCGCCGAAGGGGTCCGGCACAAAACGTTCGGCGGTCAGGGCCGGGCGCTCCAGGTAACCCCGGGCCACGCCCTCGCCTCCCAGGTACAACTCACCGGCCACGCCGATGGGTTGCAGGTTCAGTTGCGAGTCCAGTACGTAGCCGCTGCGGTTGCCCAGCAGGGTGCCGATTGGCATATACACCGCGCCACATGGATCGCCCGCACGGGCCTTCCACAGCAATGGAGTGACCACGGTTTCAGTCGGGCCGTAACCGTTGAACAGGTAAGTGGGGCGCAGCGCACGCCAGGCCAGGTCGTAGCTGGACTGGGCCACCGCATCGCCGCCGAAGCAGTAGACCCGCACCGCCGGTGGGTTACCGTCACGCTCGGCATGCTCCGCCAGCTGTTGCAGGTACACCGGCGGGAATACCCCGACAGTGACCCCGTGCCTATGCATCTGCGCGTAGGTGTACTCCGGCAGCCACAGGCTGTCGTCGCGGATCAGCACCCGAGCACCGTTGATCAGCGGGTGCATCCAGCCTTCATGGGAACCGTCGAAGGCGAAGGACATGAAATGCAGTTCGCAATCGGCTGCGGTCATTTCGTAGCGCTCGCCGGTGGCGATGATATGCGCCACCAGCGGGCCATGGGACACCGCCACGCCCTTGGGCATGCCGGTGGAGCCGGAGGTGTAGATCACATAGGCCAGGTTGTCGCCGTCCAGGGCCACTTGCGGCGCGCTATCGTCGTCGCCGGCCCAATCGCCTGTCCGATCCACCGCCAGGCTTTGCAGGCCTTGGGGAATCGGCAACTTGTGCGCCACTGCGCTATGGGTCAGCAGCAGTTTCGCGCGGCTGTCCTGCATCATGTACAGCAGGCGGTCTTCCGGGTACTCCACATCCAGCGGCACATACACGCCGCCGGCTTTGAGTACCGCGAGGAAGGCCACCATGATCTCGGCGCTGCGCGGCATGGCGATCGCCACCCGAACTTCCGGGCCCACGCCACGGGCGATCAGGGCCCGGGCCAGGCGGTTGGCACTGCGATCAAGCTCGCCATAAGTGAGCTTCTGGGTATCGAAGATCACCGCCACCGCCTCGGGGTTTTCCCGGGCACGGTCAGCCACCAGTTCATGCACCAGGCGCCCGGCCGGGAAGCCCGAAGCGTTGCGGTCCCAGAGCTGGAGAATCTGCTGGCGCTCGGTCTCGTCCAACAGGTTCAACTGGCCGATGCTCTGCTGTGGGTCGGCGACCATCGCCTGCAGCAGGTTCTGCCAGTGCCGGGCCATGCGCGCAATGGTTGCAGCGTCGAACAGGTCGGTGGCGTAGCTCAGGGAGGCGCGCAACTGATCCTGGGACTCTTCGATATCCAGGGTCAGGTCGAACTGCGCCACGCCTTCATCCCAGCTCACCGGGCTCATGTCCAGGTGCGGCAAGCGCTGCAGGTGACTGCCCGCCAGGCTGATGTGGTGGTTGAACACCACCTGGAACAACGGGCTCAGGCTCAGGCTGCGCTCGGGCTGCAGGGCTTCCACCAGCTGTTCGAAGGGCAGGTCCTGATGGGCCTGGGCTTCCAGGGCTCGCTGCCGTACCTGCGCCAGCAACTGAGCCACGCTCATCTGCCCGTCGATATCGACCTTGAGGACCTGGGTGTTGACGAAGAAGCCGATCAGGCGCTCGGTTTCCATGCGGTTGCGGTTGGCGATGGGCACCCCGACGCGGATGTCCTGCTGGCCGCTGTAGCGATGCAGCAAGGTCTGGTAGGACGCCAGCAACAGCATGAACAGGGTCACGCCCTGGGCCTGGGCCAGGGCCTTGAGGCCAGCCACCAGGGACGCCGGCAACGGCACATTCAGGCGCGCGCCACTGTGGCTGGGCAAGGCCGGGCGCGGATGGTCCAACGGCAGTTCCAGCACCGGCTGCTCGCCCCCCAGCTGGGTGCGCCAGTAGTCCAGTTGCCGGGCTTTTTCCCCGGCCTCCATCCAGCTGCGCTGCCAGGCGGCGTAATCGGCGTACTGGATCGCCAGGGCCGGCAGCTGCAGATCCTGGCCCTGGCTGTAGGCGGCATACAGCTGCACCAGTTCATCCACCATCACCTGCATCGACCAGCCATCGGAAACGATATGGTGCTGCACCAGTACCAGCACATGCTCGTCTTCGGCCAGGCGCAGCAGGCTGACCCGCATCAGCGGGCCCTGGCGCAGGTCGAAGGGCTGGTTGATCAGGGCTTGCACCCGGGCTTGCAGGTGCGCCTCGTCGGTGTCGGCCAGGGCCAGTTCGATGCGCGCCTGAGGATCGATCACCTGCAGCGTCAGTTCGCCCTCCTGCTGCAAATGGCTGCGCAGGCTTTCGTGGCGCGCCACCAGGCTGTCGAAGGCCCGTTGCAGGGCTGCCCGATCCAGCCGGCCCTTCAGGCGCAGGGCGCTGGGCACATGGTAGGCGGCGCTTTGCGGGTCCAGTTGCCAGAGGAACCACTGGCGTTCCTGGGCATAGGACAGCCGCAACGGCGCGCCGCGATCCAGCGCCAGCATGGCCGGTGCCGAGGCGCCGACCGCGCCCAGGGCACGGACGAAATCCCCCAGCAGCGGCTGTTCGAACAGGGTCCGCAGGCCGACCTCGACCCCCAGGCCATGGCGCACGCGGGAGACCATCTGGGTGGCCAGCAACGAGTGGCCGCCCATGTCGAAGAAGTGATCGTTGAGACCGACCCGCTCGGCACCCAGGACCTGGGCCCAGATGGCCGCCACTTGCTGCTCCACTTCGCTGACCGGGGCTATCCAGCTGGCCAGGGACTGGCTGGCATCCGGCTTGGGCAGCGCCGCCCGATCGAGCTTGCCATTGGGGCTCAGCGGCAGGTGCTCGAGGAACAGCAGATGGGCCGGCACCATGTAGTCCGGCAACTCCGCGCGCAGGCTGGCCTTGAGCTGTTCGCGCAAGGCGCCCTGCCCGGCTTCGTCCAGCGCCTGGCTGGCGACCACATAGCCCAGCAACTGGTTGTCGGCGGCGATCACCAGGGCCTCGCGGACGCTGGCCTGGGCCAGCAGGCGGGCTTCGATCTCCCCCAGTTCGATACGGAAACCACGCACCTTGACCTGATGGTCGATGCGCCCGACATACTCGATCACCCCATCGGCGCGATAGCGCGCCAGGTCGCCAGTGCGGTACAGACGCCCTGGGCCATCCACAGCGAAAGGATCGGGAATGAACCGCTCGGCGGTCAGTTCGGGACGCTGGAAGTAGCCGCGGGCCAGCAGCGGCCCGCCAATCACCAGTTCCCCGGCCACACCCAGCGGCACCGGGTTGAGGTTGGCGTCCAGCAGATAGATGGCGCGACCCTGCAGCGCCCGGCCGATGGGCATCATCGCCGGCAATGCGTGGCGACCCTCGACATAATCGGCGCAATCCAGGGCGGTGGCGCTCACCGTGGTTTCGGTCGGGCCATAGGTATTGAGCAGGCGCACATGGCCCAGGCCGGCTGCGCGCCAGGCGTTGAGGCCTTCCGGCGGCATGGCTTCGCCACCGATGTGCACCTGGCGCAGGCGGCCATAGTCACGCGGGCCACGGTCGGCAAAATCGCGCACCAGCAAGTACCAGTAGGCCGTGGTCAGGTCGGCCACCGAAATCTCGTGCTCGATCAATTGCTGATAGAAGGTGTCGCTGTCCCACAGCTCGCCGCCCCGCACCACCACCCCGGCGCCACAGCACAGGGCCGGGTACAGCTGCTCGACGAAACCGTCGAAGTTGAAGGTGCCGAACTGCAACGCCCGGTCATCGGCCTTGAGCTCGAACAGTTCGATAATCACTTCCACATGCCGCGCCAGGGACCCGCGGTCGATGCCCACGCCCTTGGGCCGGCCGGTGGAACCCGAGGTGAACATCACATAGGCCAGGTTGCCCGGCTGCGCCCGCGGCGCCGGGTTCTGCACGCTGTAGTCGGCCAGCCACTGCGGGCCCGACTCCAGGCAGACCAGGGTCAGCTCGCGGCTGATCGGCAGTTGCTCCAGCAGCGCCTGCTGGGTCAGCAGCAGTTGCAGGCCACTGTCCTCGATCATGCATTGCAGGCGCTCGCGGGGGTATTGCGGGTCCAGCGGCACATAGGCGCCGCCGGCCTTGAGCACCGCCAGCAGGCCAACGATCATTTCCAGCGAGCGGTCCACGGCGACGCCCACCAGGGTGTCGGTGCCCACCCCCAGTTCGATCAGGCGATGGGCCAGGCGGTTGGCTCGCAGGTTGAGTTCGGCGTAGCTCAAGCGCTGCTGATCGAGGATCAGGGCAAGGTTGTCCGGGTGCAGCGCCGCTTGCTGTTCGAAACGCTGCAGCACGCAGGCCTGGGCCGGCTGCCCAGCATGGGCCGGGTTCCAGTCCCGCAGCAGGCGCTGCTGTTCGTGTGGCAGCAACAGCGGCAAGGCACCCACGGCCTGCTCGGGCGCTTCGACGAAACGCTGCAGCAGGGCCTGCAGGTAAGCCGCCAGGCCCTGCACGGTTTGGTCGGCGAATTCGGCCTGGAGGTATTCCAGGTGCAGGCTCAGGCGTTGCCCGCCATGCACCGTCAGGGTCAAGGGGTAGTTGGTGCGTTCCTGGCTCTGTACCGCGCTGAAGCGCAGGCCATGCGGCGAAGATTGCTCCAGGCTCTTGGCCACCGGGAAGTTCTCGAACACCACCAGGGTGTCGAACAGGGCTTCACCGGCAGAGCCGGCCCAGCGCTGGATATCGAACAGCGGGGTGTGTTCGTGCTCGCGCATTTCCAGGTTCTGCGCCTGCACCTCACGCACCCAGTCAGCCACGCTCTGGGCCGGGTGGGCAGAGGCAATCAGCGGCAGGGTATTGATGAACAGACCGACCTGCTGTTCGACATCCGCAAGGTCCGCCGGACGCCCCGAGACCGTGACCCCGCAAGCGACGCTGGACTGGCCGGTGTAGCGTTGCAGCAACAGCAGCCAGGCCGATTGCACCAGGGTATTGAGGGTGACCTGATGGGCCCGGGCAAAGTGGTTCAGGCGCGCGGTTTGCGCCTCGTCCAGCTCGCACAGCAGTTCGCCGTACTCACCGGGCGCCGGCAGCGGCGCCTTGGCCACGCTGCGGGCCAGATGGCAAGGCTGGTCCAACTGCGCAAGACGCTGGCGCCAGAAGGTTTCGCCCAGGGCCGGGTCTTGCTGTTGCAGCCAGGCGATGTGCTGGGAGAAGCCTGCACCCACGGGCGGCAACGGCTGGCCTTTGCACAACTGCAACACTTCGTTGAGCACCAGGGCGTTGCTCCAGCCATCCATCAGGATGTGGTGGCTGGTGTACAGCAGGTGCCAGCGATCCTCGGCGGTGCGCACCAGCACCACCCGCAGCAATGGCGGACGGGCCAGCTCGAAGCCCTGCCGATGCTGTTCCGCCGCCAGGGCATCCAGGGCCGCGTCGAGGTCCTGGCGTTCGCGCCAGTCGTACTGGATAAACGGCAGGCCGGCCTGACGGTAGACCACTTGCAGCGCCTGGCCCTGATCGTCCTGCCAGACAAAGCCGGTGCGCAGCATGTCATGCCGGGCCAGCACCTGCTCCCAGGCTGCCTGGAAGCGCGCCACGTCCAGGCCCTGCACATCGGCCCGCAACTGGCTGACATAGACGTCGTCCTGGCCCTGCTGGTAGAGGCTGTGGAACAGCATGCCCTGCTGCATCGGCGAGAGTGGGTAGAGGTCCTGCACTTCGCGCGATGGCAGGGCCAGATCGTCCAGTTGCGCCTGGCTCAACTGGGCCAGGGTCACATCGGACGGGGTCAATGCGCCCTGCTGCGGGTCGAGGCAGTGCTCGATCAGCCCCAGCAGTTCCTCGCGGTAAGTGTCCACCAGGTGCTGGATGGTCGCGGGCTCGTACATCTCGCGACTGAAGCCCCAGCTCAGGCTCAGCTCGCCACCGTAGACCTGCCCCTCGATCACCAGCCAGTTGGCCAGCGGCGCGTGTGGGTCCTGGGTCTGCCCGGCCTTCTCGGTGGCCGGCAGCAGCAGTGCCTGGGCATCGAACTGGCGGTCGAACTGCCCCAGGTAGTTGAAGGTGACCCGGGGCTGCGCCAGTTGCGCCATGGCCGCGCGGCTGGCGTCGTCGCCCAGGTAGCGCAGCAGGCCGAAGCCCAGGCCCTTGTCCGGCACCCCGCGCAGTTGTTCCTTGATCGCCTTGAGCGCCGCGCCGAGCTCGCCGGCGCCACGCAGGTAGACCGGGAACAGGCTGGTGAACCAGCCGACGCTGCGACCGAGGTCCAGGTCGCTGCCCAGGCTCTCGCGGCCATGGCCTTCGAGCTGCACCAGGCTGCCCTCGGCGCCGGTCCAGCGGCCCAGGGTACGGGCCAGGGCGGTCAGCAACAGGTCGTTGATCTGGGTGCGATAGGCCCCAGGAGCCTGCTGCAGCAGTTGCGCGGTGCGCTGGGCATCCAGGGTCAGGGTAATTTTCTGTTCATGGCGGTTCTCCAGGGCCGCCCCGGGGTGATCCACCGGCAGCTCAGCCAGCTGCTGCGGAATCTGTGCCTGCCAGTAATCCAGCTCGGCGCTGCGGCTCTGTGCGGCCTGTTGCAGGTGCGCGGACCAGGCCTGATAGGAACTGCTGCGTGGCGCCAGCGCCAGCTCAGGCTGGGTATAGAGCTGTTGCAGGTCCTCCAACAGCACCCGCCAGGACACGCCGTCCACCGCCCAGTGGTGGATCACCAGCAACAGCCGCTGGCTGCCGTCGGCAAGCTCGACCAGCATGGCGCGCAACAGCGGCCCCTGTTCCAGGTCGAGGCTGCGCTGGGCGGCTTCGCACTGCTCGGCCAACTGCTCGGCGCTGGCGGCCCTGCGCTGCCACAGCAAATCGCCGGCATCGATGGCGTAGGCCTGCTGCCAACCGTCCGCCCCCTTATGCACCCGCAGGCGCAGGGCATCGTGGTGCGCCACCAGGCGCGTCAGGGCCTGGGCCAGACGCTCGGCCTCCAGGGGCTGGCGCGCCTGCAACAGCAGCGACTGGTTCCAGTGATGCCGCTGGGGCACCGCCTGCTGCATAAACCAGTGCTGCACCGGGGTCAGGGCCACCGCACCCTGGGCCGGGCCGCTGTCCACCGGGCCGGCTGCCACAGGCTTGGCCGCCTGGGCCAGGCTGCGCAGGGTTTGATGCTGGAACAGGTCCCGCGGGCTGAGCAGCAGGCCGGCCAGGCGCGCACGGCTGACCACCTGGATGGAAATGATCGAGTCACCGCCCAGGGCGAAGAAGTTGTCGTCCAGGCCCACCTGCTCCACCGCCAGCACCGCACGCCAGATCTCTGCCAGGGTCTGCTCGACCCCTTCGCGCGGCGCGCTGTAGGGCGCTTGCTGCACCTCGCCGACCTGGCTCAGCAGGGCCTTGCGATCCAGCTTGCCGTTGGGCGTCAGCGGCATGCTTTCCAGGGGCACCCACTGCGCCGGTACCATGTAGTCCGGCAGGCTGCGGCCCAGATGGGCCATCAGGGCCGCGCGCCAATCCGCGGCAGGTTCCTGCAACACCAGGTAGGCCACCAGTTGCTTGCCATCCACCACCAGCACCGTGGCTTCGCGTACCTGCGGATGTTCCAGCAGGCGCGTCTCGATCTCCCCCAGCTCGATGCGCAGGCCCCGCAGCTTGACCTGATGGTCGAGGCGGCCGAGGTATTCGATCACCCCGTCGGCACGCTGGCGCACCCGGTCGCCGGTGCGGTACAGGCGCGCGCCGTCGTGGAAGGGGCACGGCACAAAACGCTCGGCGGTCAGCGCCGCCCGCCGGTGATAGCTGCGGGCCAGGCCGGCGCCGCCCAGGTACAGCTCGCCGGCCACCCCGGCCGGCACCGGCAACAGTTGGGCGTCGAGCACATGGGTACGCAGGTTGGCGATGGGACGGCCAATCGGCACGCTGTCGGCGCCTTCATCGACACAGGTCCAATGAGTGACGTCGATCGCCGCCTCGGTCGGCCCATAGAGGTTGTACAACCCGGCTTGGGGCAATTGGGCGAACACCTGCTGCTGGGCATCCAGGGGCAAGGCTTCGCCGCTGCAGACGATGCGCTTGAGGCTGCTGCAGGTGGATACGCCGCTGTCGCGGATAAAGGCCTGGAGCATCGACGGCACAAAGTGCAGGGTGCTGACCTGCTGTTCGGTGATGGTGCGGATCAACTGCTGCGGCTCGCGATGCGCCCCCGGGGCGGCCACCACCAGGCGTGCGCCGGTCATCAGCGGCCAGAAGAATTCCCACACCGAGACATCGAAGCTGAAGGGGGTTTTCTGCAGCACCGCGTCGCTGGCGTCCAGGCCATAGGCCTGTTGCATCCATTGCAGGCGGTTGACCAGCGCCGCGTGGCTGTTGCCGGCGCCCTTGGGCTTGCCGGTGGAACCCGAGGTGTAGATCACGTAGGCCAGGTTCAGCGGCGCCACCGGCGATTCCAGTGGCGCCGGGCTGTAGGCGTCGAGCCAGTCCGGCTGCTGGTCCAGGCTGATCACCCGCACGGCCTCGACCGGCAGCAGGGGCAGCAGTGAGCCCTGGCTCAGCAGCAGGTCGATGCCGCTGTCCTCGATCATGTAGGCCAGGCGCTCCAGCGGGTATTCCGGGTCCAGCGGCACATAGGCGCCGCCGGCCTTGTGGATCGCCAGCAGGCCCACGACCATTTCGATCGAACGCTCGATGCAGATACCCACCAGCACATCGGCGCCCACCCCCTGCTCGCGCAGCAGGCGCGCCAGGCGGTTGGCCCGGGCGTCCAGCTGGGCATAACTCAGTTGCTGCTCAGCAAATACCAGGGCGCAGGCCTCGGGGGTGCGCCGGGCCTGGGCCTCGATCATCTGATGCATGCACTGCCCGGTGGGGTAAGCCTCCTCGGTGGCGTTCCACTGGTGTACCAGGGTTTGCTGTTCGTCGGCATCGAGCAGCGGTAGCTCGCCAATGCGTTGCTCGGCATCGGCCAGCATGCCCTGCAATAGGCGGGTCCAGTGGTGCGCCATGCGCTCGATGCTGGCGGCGTCGAACAGGTCCTCGGCATAGGTCAGGGCGGCGTGCAGCTTGCCGGCCTTCTCGTAGGTGTCCAGGGTCAGGTCGAACTGGGTGGTGCGGCTCTGCCATTGCACCAGCCCCAGCTCCAGCCCCGAGGCGGTCTGCACGCTGGCGATATCCGCCACCTGCGGCTGGTGGTTGTACATCACCTGGAACAGCGGCGTATGGCTCAGGCTGCGCTCCAGCTTGAAGGCTTCCACCAGTTGCTCGAACGGCAGGTCCTGGTGGGCCTGGGCGCCCAGCGCGGCTTCCTTGACCGCTTGCAGCAACTGGCTGACGCGCATCTGGCCATCGAGCTCGGTGCGCAGTACCTGGGTGTTGACGAAGAAGCCGATCAGGCCTTCGACCTCGGCGCGGTTGCGGTTGGCGATGGGCACGCCAACGCGGATATCCCCCTGGCCGGTATAGCGGTGCAGCAGCACATTGAAGGCGCCGAGCAAGAGCATGAACAGGGTGACATTGTGCTGCTTGGCCAGGGCCCGCAGCTGCTCGGCCAATTCCGGGGCCACGGCGAACTCATGACGGCGGCCACGGTAGCTGGGCACCAGCGGGCGCGGACGGTCGGTGGGCAATTCCAGCAGCGGATGCTCGTGACCCAGGCGTGCCTGCCAGTACTCCAGCTGCCGCGCCTGCTCACCCGCCTCCAGCCAGCGCCGCTGCCACAGGGCGTAGTCGCTGTACTGGATCGGCAGCGCTGGCAGTTGCGGTTGCTCGCCGCGTTCGAAGGCGTCGTAGCAACGGATGAATTCGTCGATCAGCACATTCATCGACCAGCCATCGGAAACGATATGGTGCAGGGTCAGCAGCAGCACGTGCTCCTCGGCCGCCAGGCGGATCAGCTTGACCCGCAGCAGCGGGCCCGTGCCCAGGTCGAAAGGCAGCAGCGATTGGCGCTGGGCCTCGGCGGCCACCGCCTGCTCATGCTCCTCTGGGGCCGCAGCACTCAGGTCCAGCAGCTCCACCGGCACGGCAATCTCCGCCGGGGCCTGTTGCAGACGATCATCGGCATGGCGCTCGAAGCGCGTGCGCAGGGTTTCATGGCGGGCCACCAGGCAGGCGAAGGCTTGCTCCAGCGCAGCGCGGTTCAGCTCACCCTTGAGGCGCACCGCACCCGGCAGGTTGTAGGCGCCGCTCTGTGGGTCCAGTTGCCAGAGAAACCACATGCGGCGCTGGGCATAGGACAGCTCGTGGCGGTCCTCGACGGCCACATCGGCAGGAATGGGAAACAGCGAAAAGTCGATATTTTCTGCCCGCAGGCCATCGAGAAACAGCCGGCGCTTTTCCAGCGGCAGCTCGATAAAACGGCGAGCAAGTTTCAGGGACTTTTCAGCGTTCATCTGGGTTCATCCGTACATGTTGGGTATCGAGCGATGGCTCGGCTATCCCTACGAAACGGATGGGCCTGGGGAAAAATTAACCGTGCGTCCCGGCGGCGAATCGGCCCCGCGGCGCTAAATTACCCGGCGGGCGACTCGTCAAATCAGGACCTTCTCCTTAATAAGGTCGCGACCATGTCCACAGCCACTTCCCTGGCCAGTTCCCTGGCAAACGGCTTGCGCAAGCTGGTAGGCGCCGGCGCCCAGGCACCCAAGGGCTACCGGGTGATCAATGTCGAGCTCAAGCAGCGCATCGATCTCAGTCCATCCCTGGTGCGCCTGGTGTTCGCCGGCGAAGACATCGCCCAGGCCCGCACCCTGGCCCCGGACCAGCGCATCAAGCTGCTGTTCCCCGGGGCCGACGGCAGCCTGCCGCAACTGCCGGCGGAGGGCGACTGGCATGCCGCGCGGCGCCAGCTGCCGGCCGCGCAACAGCCACCGATGCGCACCTACACCATCCGCGCCCTGCGCCTGCAACCGGCGGAGCTGGATGTGGACTTTGTGCTGCACGGGGTCAACGGCCCGGCCTCCAGTTGGGCCACCCACGCCCAGCCCGGCGACCGCCTGCAGATGGTGGTGCCGAACAAGGCCTTCAGCGGCGACCCCGGCGGTTATGAATGGCAGCCGCCGGCCGGCATCCGCAAGGTGCTGCTGATGGGCGACGAAACCGCCCTGCCGGCCATCGCCGGGATTCTCGAGGAGCTGCAGGAATACCCGGACCCTCCAGATGTGCAGGTGTTTATCGAGGTGCCCCACGAAAGCGACTGCATCGAGCTGCGCTGCCATCCGCAGACCCGGGTCAACTGGCTGCCACGGGACCTGCTTGGCGCGCGTCACGGGGAAACCCTGATCCACGCCGCCCGCGAGCTGGCCGAACTGCCCCCGGCCAGCAGCACCCGGCGGCCGGTCAAGGTGTCGGCCAATGACCTGCAACAGCGCCCCTGGGAAACCGCAGAACCTGCGGACAACCATTTCTATGCCTGGGTTGCCGGCGAGTCGGCGACGGTGATGAGCATCCGCCGTCACCTGATCAACGAACGCGGCCAGGAACGGCGCAACCTGACCCTGATGGGTTACTGGCGCCTGGGCATGTCCCTGGGCTGAATCGGCCAGCAAGCGCTGGCGCCTGTTGCGCCAGCGGTTATGAAGCGACCGCCGCCCCTTGCAGATGACGCCGCAGCGGCGCTTCGAGGTGGCCCTTGATCAGGCTCAGCACCTTGGCCTCGTGCTCGTGGATAAAGAAGTGCCCGCCGGCCAGCATGTCCACCGAGAAGCTGCCGCCGGTTTCCCGGCTCCAGCCAATCAGCTGTTCGCTGGTGGCGCGGTCGTCCTTGCCCCCCAGCACGTGTACCGGGCAATTCAGCAGCGGGCGCTGCAAGGGCCGGAAGCGCCCGCAGAGCAGGAAATCGGCGCGCAGGATCGGCAGGGTCAGGCTCATCAGTTCCTGATTGGCCAGCACCTCTTCGCTGGTGCCATTGAGGGTGCGCAGTTGCTCGATCAGCTGGGCATCGGTCTTGGGCTCGGCAAAGCCCCGGTCGTATTCGCTGCGCAGGGTGGGCGCCGCGGTGCCCGAGGCAAACAGCGCCACCGGCTCCGGGCAACCCAGGGCGCGCAGGGCGTGGGCCAGCTCGCAGGCCAGCAAGGCCCCCAGGCTGTGGCCGAACAGGGCGTAAGGCGTGCGCAGGGTGGCGCGCACTTCCAGTGCCAGCTGCCGCGCCAGTTCGCGCATATCGGTGTGCAGCGGCTCGGCGAAACGCGCGCCACGCCCGGGCAGCTCCACCGGCTGCAGGTGCAGCCACTGCGGCAGTTTGCGCCGCCAGCGGCTGTAGACCATGGCACTGGCGCCGGAGTACGGCAGGCACAGCAGGTTCAACTGGGTCATGGTTTTTCCCTCGACAAATGATCTGTTAAGGGAACGCGGCATCGGCCGGACAAATTAGTCCCGTGGTCGCTTCAGCGCAGGCGCCGGTAACTCTGCAACGCCGCCCCCAGCACCACCGCGCCACCGGCCAGGGCCAGCCAGAAACCGCTGCGGGCACCGAATTGATCCACCAGCAAGCCGGAACCGGCGGCCCCCAGGGCCACGCCGATACTCAGGCCGGTGATCAGCCAGGTCAGGCCCTCGGTGAGCTTGGCCGAGGGCACGATGCGTTCCACCAGGGCCATGGCGACGATCAGGGTCGGGGAGAAAAACAGCCCGGCCACGAACACCGCCAGGGACAGGCCGAGGATGTTGCTGGCCAGCAGCAACGGCAAGGTGGCGACGGCGGTGGCAATACCGCCGTACATAAACAGGCGCGGCAAGGGCGTGGCCAGTTTCAGCGCGCCGAAGGCGATGCCCGCCAGGCACGAGCCGATGGCGTACACCGAGAGCACGATGCTCGCCGCCGCCGGCTGGCCCTGCTGCTGGGCGAAGGCCACGCTGACCACATCCACCACCCCGACAATGGTGCCCATGGCGGTCATCAACAGCATCAGCAGGCGAATTTCCCCGGAACGGATGATCGAACCCGAGTGCCCGTCTTCCTGGGCATGCACCGGCGGTTCGGTGGATTTCTGCAGCACCAGCAGGCCCACCCCGAGAATCAGCAGCAACAACGCCAGGGCCGGCCCGGCCTCGGGGAACAGGCCCACGCACAGGCCCACCGACAAGGGCGGGCCGATGATGAAACAGACTTCGTCGAGCACCGACTCCAGGGCATAGGCGGTCTGCAACTGGGGCTGGCCGCGGTAGAGCTCGGTCCAGCGGGCCCGCACCATCGCCGACATGCTGGGCATGCAGCCGGCCAGGGCGGCGCACAGGTAGAGGCTCCAGAACGGCGCCTGGAATCGCGTGCACAACAGCAGCGCCAGCAACGCCCCGCCGCCCAGGCCCGCAGCCAGGGGCAGCACCCGGCCCTGGCCGTAACGGTCCACCAGGCGCGACACCTGGGGTGCGCAAAAAGCCGTGGCCAGGGCGAAGGTGGCCGCCACCGAACCGGCCAGGGCATAACCGCCATGCACTTGCGCGAGCATGGTGATCAGGCCGATGCCGGTCATGGAGATCGGCATGCGCGCGATCATTCCAGCCAGGACAAAGGCCAGGCTGCCGGGGGCATGGAACAATTCGCGGTAGGGGTTTGCCATCTGCTACGACTCCTTGGGGGCTGCAACTTGCCATAAAGCGGCACTGCGAGAGAAATACATACGCCACGTATGTGAAAAATCATGAGAACATACGCCGCGTATGTCAACCCATCCCCTGTTTGGAGAGTGGTACTCATGAGCAGCCGCCCCCGCGCCGAGATGATCGAGGAAACCCGCGCCAAGCTGATCGCCAGCGCGCGCCAGGCCTTTGCCCGGCTGGGCTACGCCAAGACCTCGATGGACGACCTGACCGCCGAGGCCGGCCTGACCCGGGGTGCGCTGTATCACCATTTCGGTGACAAGCAGGGGCTGCTGGCGGCGGTGGTGGAGCAGATTGATACCGAGATGGATGGGCGCCTGGATGCCATCTCGGCACAGGTGGGCGACAGCTGGGAGGGGTTTGTCCAGCGCTGCCGGGCTTACCTGCAGATGGCCCAGGAGCCGGAGATCCGGCGCATCGTCCTGCAGGATGCGCGAGCCGTGCTGGGGCAGCGCCTGCCGGCCCAGGAGCATTGCATCGAGTCCCTCGAACGGCGCTTGCAGGCCCTGGCCGAGGCCGGGTTGATCAGCGCCGCGGGCGGCCCGGCCCTGGCGCGCCTGATCAACGGCAGCCTGGTGGAGGCGGCGCTGTGGATCGCCGCCGCCGAACAACCCGAACCGCACCTGGAACAGGCCCTGGCAGCGCTGGAACTGTTGCTGCGCGGGCTGCGCCAGGCTTGAAGACCTGCCGCCAGGCTGCTGCCACCCATGGGCCCGCTCCGCAGAGAGCTGGGCCCTTCCCTGACCCACCGCAATGGAATTTGCCCCATGCCCGACTCGCCGATCATTGCCGTGATGATCCACGCCGCCGACTGGCGCGCCGCCACCGACTGGTACGCCCAGGCCTTCCCCCTGGCCCGCCGGGTGCGCCATGAACCCGATGATTTCGGCCATTTGCAACTGGATGGCCTGGCCCTGGAAATCGTCCAGAGCGATGCCAAGGTGAGCCAGGGCCCGGCCGGCACTGTGGTGTATTGGCGCGTGGCCGACCTGCACGGCGAGCTGCAGCGCCTGACCGAACTGGGCGGCCGCCTGTATCGCGGACCGATGACCATCGAAGGTGGCGAATGGATCTGCCAGGTGCAGGACCCCTGGGGCAACTGCATCGGCCTGCGCCAGCCGGCGGCGCTCGCCTGAGCGGAGTTTTGTCGGCACACTGACGGGCTTTTCGCCCCTGCCCCAAGGAGAAATGCATGAACCAGGTGCTGCTGGTGATCGACGTGCAACCCTGCTTCAACCCACCCCAGTGGCTGGTGGATGGCATCAACCGCCTGCTGGGGCGCCTGCCTTCGGTGGCCACGGTGGAACGCCATGATGAAAGCCGCACGCCCTTCGCTCGTCAGCTGGGCTGGCAACCGGCGGCGGATGATCAGAGCCTGGTGGCCGCCGACCACATCTTTATCAAGCACGGCTACGGGCCAACGCCGGAGCTGCTCGAACACCTGAGAAACCTCAATCCCCAGCGGGTGCTGGTGTGCGGCATCCAGACCGACACCTGCGTGCTGGCCGCGGGTTTTGCCCTGTTCGATGCCGGCCTGCAACCGACCCTGATCACCGACCTGACCGTGGGCTCTTCCCTGGACCGCAGCGGCGGCCTGGGCATCGACCTGTGGCGCCATCATTTCAAGCACCTGATCCACAGCAGCGAACTGTAGAAGCCGGCTTGCCGGCGAAGGCCATCTGGCAGGCGACACAGCGCTAGAATCCGCACCTCGCCCTCCCCACAAGGAACTCCCATGAGCCTGGACCTGCACCTTGAAGCCGATCAGCACCTGACGACGGCACTGCTCGGTCGTTTGCTGGAAAACCTGCCGAGAACCGAGCAGGCCAACGTGCCCGGCGGCATCCAGGCGACGTTCCCGTCCGGCCTGAGCCTGCGCTGCGAAGACTCGCAACTGCAGCCCGAAATCTATGCCGAAGACCGCAAGGGCTGTGACTTCAGCGTCGGCCTGCGTTGCTATCTGCGCATCAAAGGCCCCGAACCCGAGGGCCACAGCGCCCTGGATGAAATTCGCTGGCTGCTGGAAAACATCGCCCAGAGCTGCGAGGCGCTGTTCATCCTCTCGTTCCAATACGAAGCCACCCTTTACTGGCGCGATGCCAACGGCCTGCACTGTGCCGATGACTGAGGCAGACCGGCGGTTTTTGCGCTAGGTTTTCCCGATTGCGCCTACCCCGGAGCCGCCATGTTCAGCACCCCATCCCTGCACCAGATCGGCACCCCCCGCCTGCATATTGCTTACGAGGAACACGGCCCGCAGGGCGGCGAGCCGGTGATCCTGCTGCATGGCTTTCCCTACGACACCCGGGCCTATGACGAGATCGCCCCGCCCCTGGCCAAGCGCGGCTACCGGGTGCTGGTGCCCTACCTGCGCGGCTATGGCCCAACCCGTTTTGCCCATCCGCGCATCATGCGCTCCGGGCAGCAGGCGGCCCTGGCCCAGGACCTGCTGGACTTCATGGACGCCCTGCAACTGCCCCGCGCCACCCTGGCCGGCTACGACTGGGGCGGACGCGCCGCGTGCATAGTCGCGGCGCTGTGGCCGCAGCGGGTCAAGGCGCTGATGAGCGCCGACGGCTACAACATCCAGGACATTGCCCGGGCCGGTGAACCGCGGGCACCAGAAACCGAATACCGCCTGTGGTACCAGTACTACTTCAACACCCCGCGCGGCGTGGATGGCCTGACGGCCAATCGCCGGGAGCTCTGCGAACTGCTGTGGCGCCTGTGGTCGCCCACCTGGCAGCGGGGCCCCGAGCTCTATGGCCTGAGCGCGCCGTCGTTCGACAACCCGGACTTTGTCGAGGTGGTGATCCACTCCTACCGCCATCGCTTCGGTTATGCCCCCGGCGACCCAGATCTGGAAAGCATCGAGCGGGCGCTGGTGGCACAACCGCCGATCCAGGTGCCGACCATCGCCCTGTGCGGCGCCGACGATGGCGTGGGCCCGGCCACCGAGCCGGACCCGGATGTCGGCCTGTTCAGTGGCCCCTATCAGCGGCGGATTCTTCCCGGGGTGGGTCATAACCTGCCCCAGGAAGCCCCCCAGGCGACCCTCGATGCCCTGCTGGAGTTGCTCGACCGCCCTTGAGATTGACCACCGGCGCACGCCATGGGGCGGAAAAAATCGGTACACTTCGCGGCCTCGACACCCCCACAGGACATGGAATGTTATCCGCCGCATCCCCTCCCCGACCTGGCCTGCGCCGGGCCCTGGTGCTCTGGCTGTACGCCGCCGGCGCCGGCCACCTGCTGGCCGGCCTGCTGCTGACCTGGGCCGGCCATAGCGGCCTGCTCGACGACTACCTCGGCAACATCGAACAGGCTTTCTGGGGCGCCGCCGCACCGGCAGCGGCCCGGGCCCAGCAGATCTGGTGGCTGGGGCTGTTCGGCGCCACCCTGCAAAGCTATGCCCTGTACCTGCTGGGCCTGGTGCACCTGGGCCATCGCCTGCGCGCGCCGGCGGCCTGGGCCTGGCTGATGGCCGGAATCCTGCTGTGGGCGCCCCAGGACATGTGGTTGTCCTGGCAGATGGGCATGCTCGCCCACCTGTGGATCGACAGCTTCGCCCTGCTGGTGCTGCTGCCTCCCCTGTTGTGGCTGTATCGCCACGACCGCCGTCACCCCCGTCTTCTTTCGTAAAAGGACTTCACCATCGTGGCTGATTTGCCAATCCTGCAATGGGCCATCGCCCTGCTGCTGGCCCAGGGCGTGCTCGGCGCCCTCGACACCCTCTACCATCACGAACTCACCGTAGCCCTGCCGCAACGCCACAGCGCGCGCAAGGAACTGAGCATCCACGCCCTGCGCTCGTGCTTCTACGGCGTGCTGTTCATGGGCATCGCCCACCTGGCGTTCCAGGGCATCTGGGCCCTGGTGATCGCCGTGCTGTTCGCCCTGGAAATCTGCCTGACCCTGTGGGACTTCGTGGTCGAGGACCGCAGCCGCAAGCTGCCGGCCATCGAGCGCATCATGCACACCGTGCTGGCGATCAATGCCGGGGCCTTCTTCGCCCTGTACGGCCTGCAACTGCTGGAATGGTCGCGCCTGCCCAGTGCCTTGAGCCCCATTGACCTGGGCTGGCAGGGCTGGGCCCTGAGCCTGTTCGCCGTGGGCGTCAGCGCCTCGGGGATTCGCGACGGCCTGGCCGCCTGGCGCCTGCAACGCCAGGGCCAGAGCGCCAACCCCTTTGCCGGTGGCAGCGGCAAGCGGGTGCTGGTGACCGGTGGCACCGGCTTTATCGGTGAGACCCTGGTCAACCAACTGCTGGATGCCGGCCACACCGTCAGCGTGCTGGCCCGCGATCCGCTGCGCGCCGCCTACCTGTTCGACGGCCGCGCGCGCTGCCTGCGCTCCCTGGACAAGCTGGGGCATGGCGAAATCTTCGACGTGATCATCAACCTGGCCGGCGCACCGGTGGCCGGGCCGCGCTGGTCGGCCAAGCGCCAGGCACAATTGCTGGCCAGCCGGGTGGGCACCACCGAAGCCCTGCTGAACTGGCTGCAGCATGCCCAGCACAAGCCGCAACTGTGGATCCAGGCCTCGGCCATCGGCTACTACGGGGTGCGCGACGCCAGCCAGAGCCTGGATGAAAACGCCGAGCGCGGTGAAGGCTTCATGGCCGACCTGTGTGCCCGCTGGGAATCCTCGGCGGAGCCGGCCACGCGCTTTGGCGTGCGCCAGGTGGTGCTGCGCCTCGGCATAGTGTTCGGTCCCGGGGGCGCCCTGAAACCGCTGCTGATGCCCTTCCACTTCGGTTTTGGCGGACGCATGGGCGATGGCCAGCAGATCATGAGCTGGGTGCACCGTGACGATGTCTTGCAGGTGATGGCCCGGGCCATCAACGACAGCTCCCTTTCCGGCACCTACAACCTGGTGGCGCCGGAAGCGGTGAGCCAGGGCACCTTCGCCGCCACCGCCGGCAAGCTGCTCAAGCGCCCGGTGTGGCTGCATGTGCCGGCGGCGCCAGTGCGCGCCCTGGCCGGGGAGATGGCCGAGCTGTTCTTCGACGGGCAGAAGGTGGTGCCGGCGCGCCTGTTGCAGGCCGGCTACCGCTTCCGCTACCCGACCCTGGAAGCCGCCCTGCGCGACCTGACCTGAACCGAGGAATGCCCATGAGCAAGCCCCTGTTGTACCTGCTGGCGGGCAATGGCAGCGCCGCCGACTGGTGGGACGATGCCCGGCCGCACTTCCAGCGCTATCGGGTCGAGGCCCTGGAGCTGCCGGGCTTTGGCGACAACCCGCAGCCGCCCTGTGAGGATTTGGGCGAGTACGCCGAGGCCCTGCTGGGCATGACCGTACCGGGCAGCGCGATTGTCGCGGTGGGCGTCAGCGCGCTGCTGGTGCTGCATGCCTTGCAGCGCCGCCCCGGGCATTTCTCCCGCAGCGTGCTGCTGTCGCCGGTGGGGGCCTTTCTCTGGCAACGGCGCTTGCCGGCGCTGATGTCGCCGCTGCCTGTGCGCCTGTTGATTCATCGCCTGCTGGGCCGACGCCCGGCCTGGTTCGCCCATAAGTTCTCAAAGCAGCCCTGGAGCGCTGAGCAATACCAGCGCATGGGCGCAGGTTATGCCCGCTGCCGGGCCTTCGTGCCACTGTGGGAGCAGTTGCGCGCCGACACCGCGTTGCCCTTGCTGGAGTGGGTCAAGGACCCGATCGAGCTGGTCTGGGGCGATCAGGACCGGTTGCTGGGGATGGCCCAGGCCGCAGCCTGGTCGGCGATCCTCGCCCGCGCCGACTTGCGCGTCAGCCTCAAGCCCGGCTGGGGGCATTACCCCTGGATCGACAGCCCGGGCGAGTTCGTCGCCTGGCTGGAAGCCGCCGAGCCGGGCTTTGTCGCCCACACCAAGGGCGGTCGCCTGCACCTGGCGCAACTGGCCGGCCAGCCGGTGCCGCCGGCATTGTCCCTGGAGAGTGCCGACGACCCGCGCCTGCCGGCCCTGTTCGACAGCCAGCCCCAGGCACTGTGGGCGGTGCGCTCCTCCAGCTATGGCGAAGACCAGGCCGACTCGGCCAATGCCGGCCTCAGTACCACCTACCTGCGGGTGACCCACGACGCCGTGCCCCAGCGCATCAGCGAGCTGCGCGATGCCGGGGTCGAGGAAGTGGTGGTGCAGCGTTTTATCCAGCCGAGCCTGTCGGGGATCGCCTTCGTGCGCCATCTGGCGGTGGAGCTGGAGTGGGTCGAAGGCCATCTGGAGAGCCTGGCCGACGGTCAGGTCAGCCCGCAGCGGGCGGTGCTCTCGCGCCTGGGCAGTGCCTGGCAAAGCGGCGCCTTCGCCACCACCCAGGGCCTGAGCGCCCAGGCCCTGTGGGACTTCCTGCAAGGGGTGCTGAAGGTGTTCCACTATGTGCCCGGCGATATCGAATGGGCCTGGGACGGCCAGCAACTGTGGCTGCTGCAATACCGTCCGATCAGCGACTACGGCTGGCGCCGGCACCTGACCGCGGCGAATATCGCCGAGATTTTGCCGCCACAGCCGAGCCGCTTCGTCGAGTACGGCCAGCGCCGTGCGGCGGCGAGCATTCCGGCGATCATGGCGCGCTGGGACAGCCGGGTGCTGGAGGACAACGAACCTTTCACCGCCCTGTTCGGCGGCGCGTCCTATATCAACAACGACCTGTTCCTGGCGCGGCTGGCCGACTGGGGCCTGCCCTCCTCCAGCTATGCCGGCGAAGTGGGCGGCGCCACCCCGGAGCTGCCCTTGCGCCCGCTGCGGCTGCTGCGCTCGCTGCCGCGTTTTTTGCGCATGCAGCAGATCGCTCGCGCCCACCTGCCGCCCCTGGAGCGCGGCTTGCGACGCTTCGACGCCGAGCTGGGGCAATTGCAACAGGCCGGCGCCAGCGGCCAGCAACTGGCGGACTGGTTCAGCCGTTTCTATGTGTTCGTGGTGCAGGGCAACCTGTGCATCGCCACCGCCCTGGCCAGCAGCGGCGGCGCCCTGCTGGGGCGGCCGCCCACCGCCTACGACAACCTGGACCACAGCCCCCATCGCCTGCCCTGGGAAACCGACCCCGGCACCCCGCGCCCGCACTGCGCCGAGTTGCCCCTGCAGCCCTTCCCGCACTGGAGCCCGGCCATATGCCTGGCCCATCGCCTGGGCCTGCCGGGGCTACGTGGCTATTACCTGCAAGTGCGCGAGTGGTACCGCGACAACCTGATGCGGATCTTCTTCCGCCTGCACCATGCCGTGCCCGAGGCCGACCGCGACTACTGGTTCGCCCCCCACGAACAGGTGCGCAGCCGCGGCGGCAGCTTCTGGCAAGACGGCAGGGAAGGCAGTGAGCAGGCGGCCGGCTTCATGATCTACCCGGGGCAGGCCGAAGGCGTGCTGGGGGCTGAGATTCTGCTGGAAGACACCCTCGACCCTGGCCGCCATGCCCACTACCAGCAGGCCCGGGCGGTGATTGCGCGCATGGGCGGGCGCCTGTCCCACGGCTCGACCCTGCTGCGGGAATTGCGCAAGCCGTCGGCGGTGCTGCCCCAGGTCGACCCGGCCTGGATCGGCCGCACGGTGCGTTATGCCGATGGCCAGCTGAGCCTGCTGGAGGAGTGACGGTTCAGGCGGGTTCGCCGGCCGTGGCAAAACGCTCACGGTAGGCCTGCGGGGTCACGCCCAGGGCCCGCAGCACGGCGCGGCGCAGGGTTTCTTCGCTGCCGAAACCGCATTGCGCGGCGATGCGCTTGATCGGCAGGCCGGTATCGGCCAGCAGCCGGCGGGCGGTTTCCACCCGGATCAGCTCGATGGCCCGGGCCGGGGTCTGCCCGGTGTCGGCGCGGTAATGGCGGATAAAACTGCGTTCGCTCATGGCCACCTGCTGGGCCAGCACCGGCAGCGTCAGCTCGCGATTGAGGTTCTCGGCGATCCACCCATGCAGGCCATCGAAGCGCCCGCCACGGTGCTGCAGCGACAGGGTCACGCTGAACTGCGACTGGCCCCCCGGGCGCTTGAGAAACACCACCAGTTGGCGGGCCACTTCCAGTGCCGCCTCGCGGCCCAGGTCGGCTTCCACCAGGGCCAGGGCCAGGTCGATGCCGGCGGTGACCCCGGCCGAGGTCCACACCGGGCCATCGTTGATAAAGATCGGATTGGGCTCCACCTGCAACTGTGGGTATTCCTCGGCCAACTGCTCGCAGCGGCTCCAGTGGGTGACCACCCGGCGCCCGTCCAGCCAACCGCTTTCGGCCAGCAGAAAGGCCCCGGTGCACACCGAGGCCACTCGCCGTGAGCTGGCTGCACGCTGGGCCACCCAGGCCACCAGCGCCGGGTCCCGGGCGGCCTGGTAGACGCCCCAGCCACCGGCAATGATCAAGGTATCGCAGGCCACGTCTGGCATCGGCAGCGGCTCTGCCAACAGCGCCAGCCCCGAGGAAGTGACAGTCGCTCCGCCTGGGCTGGCGATCACCTGCGGGTTGTAGGGCAAGGGCAGGCCCAGGCCCCGGGCCCGGTCATTGGCCGAGGCGAAGACCTGCAGCGGCCCGCTGACGTCCAGCAGCTGGGCATTGGCGAAGGCCAGGACAAACACGTTCTTTGCGGGCTCGGACATGATTGGCGTGAATCGAGGGCTGGTTGGCGTATGCGCCAAATCCTAGAAGGCTAGAGTCTGCTCGTCCACCCCCAACATGAAGGAACAGGCAATGGCATTGCAGATTGGTTTTCTGTTGTTTCCGAAGGTTCAGCAACTGGACCTGACCGGCCCCTACGATGTGCTGGCGGCGCTGCCGGACGTGCAGTTGCACTTGATCTGGAAGGAACCGGGGCCGGTGACCAGCAGCGCTGGAATGCTGCTGCACGCGGACACCGGCTTTGCCGACTGCCCGCCCCTGGATGTGCTGTGCATTCCTGGTGGCAGCGGGGTCGGCGCACTGATGGAAGATGCCCAGGCCCTGGACTTCATCCGTGGCCAAGCGGCCCAGGTGCGCTACCTGACCTCGGTGTGCACCGGTTCCCTGGTGCTGGGCGCCGCCGGGTTGCTGGCGGGCAAACGCGCCACCACCCATTGGGCCTATCACGGTTTGCTGCAGCTGCTGGGGGCGACGCCGGTGCAGGAACGGGTGGTGCGTGACGGCAACCTGCTGACCGGCGGCGGCATCACCGCCGGTATCGATTTCGCCCTGACCCTGGCCGCCGAACTGTTCGACCCGGCCACCGCCCAGTTGGTGCAGTTGCAGCTGGAATATGCCCCGGCACCGCCATTCAACGCCGGCAGCCCGGACACCGCCCCCACCAGCGTGGTAGAGGAAGCCCGCAGCCGCTGCAGCGATGCCCTGCACCAGCGCCGGGAAATCACCCTGCGCGCCGCCGCCCGACTGCAAGCCGATTAAACGGCGCCAGGACTCCCAGGCTCAATGCTCAGGTGCTGGGCTTCGGGTTTGTGGCTTGCCGCTTGAAGCTTGCCGCTTGTGGCTGGCACCCGCTGGCGCTGATTGCCAAGCAGGCTGGCTATGCCCCCGTCGCCATAGGTGCGCTCGACCTTGGAGATCACCACCTGGTAACCGGCGTACCAGCGCCGGTACTGGCGCTTGGCCTCAAGGTGCCTGGGGTGCCGGGCAAAGGTCTGGATCGAGGCTTCGTCCTCCCAGTAGTAGCTGGCATTGATCAGCCCCTGGTCAGCGCTGGTCCAGGACTGGGAACCGACGAATCCCGGCAGGCTGATGGCAATTTCATCGATCAGCGCGCTGAGGCGATGGAACTCCTCGTCGCGCTGGCCCGGCTGGTAGATAAAAGCGGCGATATACATAGATGAACTTCCTCGGGGTGATCAATCAGAGCGGTCGGTTCAACAGCGCCAGGCGCAACGCCAGGGCCAGCAGCACCGCCGCCAGCAGCCAGGATTGCAGGCGCCCATAACCTGCAGTGGAGCGGGCCAAACTACGGCTCAGGGCCGCGCCAAACACTCCCAGGCTGGTGTGGAAGATGCCGCTGACCAGGGTCAGCAGCAGCCCCAGCAGCACCAGTTGCACGGCGATGCTACCGTGTTCGGGGCGAACGAACTGCGGCAGGAACACCATGAAGAACAGCAGTGCCTTGGGGTTGAGCAGGCTGTTGCACAGGGCCTGGACAAACACCCTGGACAGCGACACCCGGGGCGCGCGGGCCAGGTTCAGGGCACTGCCGCTGCGCAGGGCCTTGGCCGCCAGCCACAGCAGGTAGGCAACCCCGGCATAGCGGATCAGGTCGAAGGCCGGCGGCCAGCTGGCCACCAACGCGGTGACGCCACTGGCGGTCAGCAGGGTCAGGCAGGTATCCGCCAGGCCGATGCCCAGCCCGGACGCCACGCCGCCGCGCCAGCCATAGGCCAAGCCATGGCTGATGACAAAGGCCATGTTCGGCCCCGGCGAAAGCAGCAACAGCAACACCGCACCCAGGAAGATCGACAGCGTGGTCAGGTCCAACATGCTTGCGCGCTCCGGCAGGAAAGCCGGTAGATTAGGGGCCTTGCCTGATACAAACAAAAAACTGTTCTAGATACACAAGGTGCCCACGCCATGCGCCCGACCCGCTACAAGGCCATCGTCGATCACTTCGCCCAGCGCATCCGTGCCGGGCAATTGCCCCCGGGCACCCAGCTGCCCACGGTGCGCGCCCTGATGGCTAGCGAGCAGGTGGCCCTGGCCACGGCGCTGCGGGTGTATCAGGAGCTGGAAGCCATAGGCCTAGTGGTGGGCGAAGCCGGGCGCGGGACCTTTGTCCGCGACACCAGCCTGCCCCGGGGCATGGGCCTGGAACAGCATCCGGCCAGCGCCACCTCGGTGGACCTGTCATTCAACTACCCGTCCCTGCCCGGCCAGGCGGAAATGTTGCGCGAAGGTTTGCGGGCGATTGCTGCCTCCGGCGACCTGGATGCCCTGCTGCATTCCGCGCCCCAGGGCGGGCGGCCCCATGAACGCCAGACTGCGGCCCGGCATTTGCGCAACCGCGAGATCCGCGTTGGCGCCGACCAGGTGCTGATTGTCAACGGTGCCCAGCAAGGGCTGGCGGTCAGCCTGCTGGCCCTGCTCCAGCCCGGGGACATCTTGGCCCTGGACGCCCTCACCTACCCGGGCCTGAAGACCCTGGCCCAGGTGCATCGGCTGGACCTGGAGCCACTGGCGCAATGCAACGGCCAGATGGACCTCGATGCCCTCGATCAGCTGTGCCGACGGCGTCCGGTGCGGGCGCTGTACTGCATGCCGACCCTGCACAACCCGCTGGGCACGGTGATGCCCCTGGCCGAACGCCGGCGCCTGGTGCAACTGGCCCGCGAGCATGACCTGCTGCTGATCGAGGACGGCGCCTATGCCTTCCTTGCCGAACCGGCGCCGCCGCCCCTGCAGACCCTGGCCCCGGAACGCACGCTGTACATTTCCGGGCTGTCGAAAAGCGTCGCCTCGGGCTTGCGCCTGGGCTTTATCGTCGCCCCCCTGGAAATGATCCCGGCCCTGGAACGGGCAATTCGCGTGTCCACCTGGAGCACCCCCTCGCTGACCGTGACCTTAGGTTGCCGCTGGATCGAGTCGGGGCTGGTGGACAGCCTGGAACAACAGAAGCGCAAGGATGCCCGCCAGCGCCAGCGACTGGCGCGACGGGTACTCGAGGGCTGCGACATCCAAGCCTATGACTCAGCGTATTTTCTCTGGCTGAAACTGCCGGAAGGACGGCGCGCCGATGAAGTGGTGGCGGCCCTGGAGCATCAGGGGGTGACGGTGACCTCGGCCGAACCCTTCGCCACCACCACCCACGTGCCCCAGGCCTTGCGGGTGGCCCTGGGCTCCATCAGCCTGACGCTGCTAGAGCAGGCGCTGTACAAGGTGCGCAACGAAGTCACGCGCTGAGCAGCTGTATTCGAACCACGACCCAGAGAAATCCCAGACGAAAAAAAACCCGCCGAGGCGGGTTTTTTTCAAGACCATTTCGACATCCTGTCGACAGCATCCTTGCCAGTGGTCGATCTTCCTTGATCCTGAGCGCTTCCTGCGCTGCAGTTGTGGGAAAGAAGATTAAACACATAGGCGATTGTGCAGAAGGCGCATTGAATTACAGCGCGTGTAGGAAATTCGCTATAGCTCACCTAGGCAAACCCTGAGTTCAGCCCTCCAGCGCCCGAGCCGCCAAAGCCGCGAGCTTGAGCTGGTGCTGCGCCCCGGGCAGATGATCGTCCTGGAGAAACCAGGCGGCGGACAAACCACTGAAGGCCAGCACCCATTGCACCAGCCGGCGCGGCTCCAGCTGGGCCGCCCGGGCAATTACCTGCACTTGGCGGGTGAAGCGCCCAGGGTCGGTGGCGCTGGGCAAGTCCGGGTTGCAGATCAGGTTGGCGAAGTCGAAACCCCGTTCGCCGTAGACCCGCTTGGGGTCGATCACCTGCCAGCCGCGTTCGGCGAAATCCAGCACATTGTCGTGATGCACATCGCCATGCAGTACCACCCGTTCCCGGGGCGCGGCCAGCAACTGCTCGGCCTCGCTCAGGCTGCGCAGCAACAGCCCCCCCTGCTGCGGCGCGGCCTCGCGCAAATCGACAAACCAGGCGTCCAGCGACAGCAATGGCGGCAGCGGCTGGGCCCGTGGCCGATGCACACGCGCCAGGGTGGCGCAGACGATCTGGCTGACTTCATCGTGCTGGCCAGCCAGGGCCATGCGCATCAATGAACCTGTACCCATGGCGCGCTCCATCAACAGTGCGTCGCCTTCCTGGGCATAAACCCGCGCCGCGCCCTCCCCGGCCCACCAGGCCATCAGCCGGTTGCCGGCCTGCTCGTTTTCATCCAGGGCGATCTTCAACATGCCCGGCGCGCCGTCCGCCAGGCGCACCGGCAACAAGCGACTGCTCGGGGTGACGATAGGCTCGCCATCAGGCAGCAGGTGCCAGCGCTTCAAATAGATTGCAAACACAGCAACAGCTCCAAGCGATAAGCGGCAAGTTTCCAGCGACACGGCCGGATCGGCAACCACCTCCTGCAGCTCGAAGCTTGCCGCTTGCAGCTGCTGTCTGCGTCACCTCTGCTGCAGGTAATTCTCGATGTTGCTCATCTGTTCGTCCCAGCCCCGGCTGTTCATGCGAAAGGCCTTGAGCCGGCGCTCGACGGGGATGCCATCGAAGCCCGACTCGACCACCCGCAACAGGGTGCCGCCGGCATGTTCCTCCAGCTGGAACTGCACCTGGGTGGTGGGCTCGTCGGCATAGTCCTGGGCCGGATCTATGGCATAGGGGTGCCAGCTGAAGGCAAACAGCTCTTCGGGCAGCATCCGCTCCACCCGTACGTCCCAGGTCAGGTGCTCGTAACCGGGGTAAGTGACGGCGCCGCGGACCCGCTGGCCAACAGCGAAATGCTGGCCCGTGAGGGCCACGCCAAACCAGCGCCCGAAGTGCTCGGCCTCGCTCAGCGCCTGCCAGACCCGCGCCGGGCTGGCCTTGAGCAGGATTTTGCGTTCGATGCGATCTGAAGAATTCATGGGTCACCTCCAGTGGTCAACACTAGACCGCTACGGGTCGAGCGCAAGCTTTATCGGGCTGCTGACGGCGAGTTAAAAAATGCTAATGTCGCCGACGAATCAATACCGCAAAGGACCTGCCATGCCCCTCACCCTGACCGATCGCTACCGTGGCAGCCTGCTGGGCCTGGCCTGCGGCGATGCCGTTGGCACCCGCGTCGAATTCAAGCCCCGTGGCAGCTTCGCGCCCGTCACCGATTTGCTGGGCGGCGGCCCGTTCAACCTCAAGGCCGGCCAGTGGACCGACGACACCTCCATGGCCCTGTGCCTGGGCGAAAGCCTGCTGCACAAGGAGGGTTTCGATGCCGCCGACCAGATGGGCCGCTACCTCAACTGGTGGCAGTGGGGCTACTTGAGCGCCACCGGCGAATGCTTCGATATCGGCATGACCGTGCGTCAGGCACTCAGCGATTTCCAGGAACATGGCCAACCCTTCGCCGGTTCCAGCGACCCGCAGACCGCCGGCAACGGCTCGCTGATGCGCCTGGCGCCAGTGGTGCTGTTCCACTACCCCGACCTGGCCCAGGTGCGCGAGTTGGCCGGGGCCAGTTCGCGCACCACCCACGGCGCCGCCGAAGCCATCGAGTGCTGCCAGCTGTTCGCCGGGTTGATCGCCAAGGCCCTGGGCGGAGCGTCCAAGGCCGAGCTGCAAAGGCTCGATGATCCACGCCTGAGCCAAGCCAAGGTGCAGGCCCTGGCCCAGGGCCATTACCTGGACAAGAGCCGCGACGAGATTCGTGGCAATGGCTATTGCGTCGACTCCCTGGAAGCCGCCCTGTGGTGCTTCCAGCACAGTGACAGCTACGCCGAGGCGGTGCTCGCCGCCACCAACCTGGGGGACGACGCCGACACCACCGCCGCCATAGTCGGCCAGCTGGCCGGGGCTTTTTATGGGGCCTCGGGCATACCGCCATCCTGGCTGGCCAAGCTGCATATGGGCGAGGAAATCCGCGCCATGGCCGACGACCTGCTGGCCGCCGCCCAACGCCGCGCGAGCCCTGGGCCGTTGCACGGCAGTTGCCTGTGCAAGGCCGTGCAGTACCGGGTCGAACGCCTGGACATGCCCATCGGCCACTGCCATTGCCAGACCTGCCGCAAGGCCCACGCCGCGGCCTTTGCCTCCACCGCCGGGGTGATGCGCGAGCACTTTCAATGGACCCGGGGCCAGGAACGCCTGAGCACTTACGAGTCGTCCCCGGGCAAGCTGCGGCACTTCTGCTCGGTGTGCGGTTCTCATCTACTAGCGGAACGCCCAGGGCAGCCCCATGTGATCCTGCGGGTGGCGACCCTGGACGATGACCCGCAGCAAAGGCCCCAGGTGCATATCTGGACCTCCCATGACGTGCCTTGGCTGGCCCAGGCCAACCTGGACAGCTGGCCCGAATGGCAACCCCAGCGCAACTGAAACGCCCCTAGCCCACACGTGAGAACGACCATGCGCCCCATCCTGTTTCTGGCCCTTGCGCCCCTGCTACTCACTCCCCTGGCCCAGGCCGACGAGTGCAGCAACGCCCCCACCCAGGCCGATTTGAACCTGTGCGCCAACGCCCAGAGCAAGGCCGCGGACAAGCAGCTGAACGCCCTTTACCAACAGATCAACCAGCGCCTGAAAGACCAGCCACACAGCAAAAAACTGCTGGTCAGTGCCCAGCGCGCCTGGGTGGCGTTCCGCGATGCCGAGTGCGGTTTTTCCACCTCGGGCGTGGAAGGTGGCAGCCTTTATCCGCTGGCCTACAGCCAATGCATCACGGCCGTGACCAAGACTCGGGTGGAGAGCTTCAAGCATTACCTGAAGTGCCAGGAAGGGGATTTGAGCTGCCCGGTACCGGGCCTGTAGGTAGCAGTCAGCACAGGCAGTGCACGACGCGCCGGCCTCTTCGCCGGCAAGCCGGCTCCTACAGGAGGAGCCGGTGGTGGGGCGGGCTCAGCGCACGAAGATCTGCGCCGTGGTGATCGCCATATCACCGCCCGGCAAGGTGATCTTGCCTATCTGCTGCATGCTCTGGGCATCAAAGATCGCCACGTCGTTGAAGGTCCCCGCCAGGTAGATCTTGGTCCCCGCCTTGTTGAACGAAATGCAGTAGTAGGAGTGCTCCAGGGTCGCGGCCTGGAGCAGCTTCTTCTGCTTGATGTCGTACTTGGCCAGGCGGTTGAGCACGCCAAACATCAGGTTCGGGTCCTTGGGCGAGCGCATGCCGCTGAAGTAGATCTCGGTCAGCGGGCCGAAGTCGGTGGTCTCGGTCTTGCCGGTCTTCAGGTCGACACTGAACAGCCCATACAGCGGTTCGGCAGTGGCCGGGTCGTGTTGCTGATCCTTGAACCTGGCCGTGGTGTAGAGCAGCGAGAACTCGTGGCGGTAGGTCTGCTGGTTCCACACGTAGAGCACATCCGGAGCGCTGTAGTTCGGCCGCTGCCAGTTTCGGCTGGGGATCAGCACCTGGAACTTGCCGGTCTTGACGTCGACCTTGTACAGGTCCGGCCCGGCCACATACAGGCTGCCGTCGTCACCGCTCTGCATGATGGTCAGCTGGCGTGGCGCGGGGAAGCTGCGCACCGGCTTGGCGTCAAGCCCGGCGTCGCTGGCGTAGACATCCAGCCGCGGTTCCTTGACCTCGTAGCGATCATTGAGCAGCAGGGTCGGGTTGGCCACGGTGTACAACTCCTTGCCGTCGTGGCTGACGGTGAAGGCGAACATCGAGCGCGCCTTCTCCCCCGGCTGCTGGGTGATGCTGGCGTGGAACACCTGCTTGCAGCTGTCCAGCTCGACGCCGTAGATATCCGCATAGTGGTTGTTGAGCACATAGGCGATCTTGCGGTCCGGCGACAGTTGCACGGTGCCGGGGCCGAAGCGGTCGGGCATCGGGCAGGTCTTGTACAGGCTGTCGCTGGCCAGATCGATCACGTGCAGGTTGTTCGGGTAGTTGGTGGTCACCATGTACTCGTGACCACTGTTCAGGGCCCGACCTTCGTCGGCCAGGGCAGTGAGGGTACAGGCGCTGAGAAGCGCGCTAGCGGCCAGGCCGCACACTCTGATAGCTCGCATGCTGGAATCCTTGTGCTGTGCAGTCACTGGTCTTTGGGGAACACGGTGCCGAGGTTGCGCCAGTTCTCGTTGGAGGCCTGGGCGTCCTTGTTCCAGTCGGGGTAGGTGCTCATCATGTCCGGCACCTGGGCCGGCCACCAGCAGGGGTCGGAGCAACCGTAGAGGTCGGCTTCCATCGGCTGGCACAGGGACGAGACGCCGCCAAAGGCGTCGATCTCCCAGCCCGGGTCGGTGGTCGAGGCGCAGCCGGCCACGGAGTTCATCGCCAGCACTTCTTCGATACGATCCTCGGCGGCTGCCGCGACCAGTTTCTGAGCTTTGTTATTGATCGGCTTGAGATGCTTCATGTCAGTGGGCCTTGCGCGGAGTGATGTAACTGCTGATGAACGCAGGGTTGTGGGCCATGATCCGGCTATAGACCTCGATGGCGAAATCCACCCAGTCACGCATCAGTTCGCAGTAGTGATAGGTCGGGTGCGCCGGGTCGCCGTAGCGGGCGTAGCTCTCGTGATAGCAGCCACCGGAACACAGGTTGCGGATGCGGCAGCTGTCGCAGCCGGTGTCGGTGCGGTCCAGGCGCTGGGACAGGAAGTCGTTGAGCTGCACCTGCTTGACCCCGCCCTGATGCACATTGCCGAAGGTCGGCAGGGATGAGCCGGTAAAGCGATGGCACAGGTTCAACTCGCCCTTGTGGTCCACCGCCAGCATCTTCAGCCCGGCGCCGCAGGGCAGCGCTTTCTTGTGGCCTTCGTGGATATCGGTGAGCAGCTGGTGCAGGTTGGAGAAACCGATATTGCGGTGCTCCAGGGCGGCGTCCAGGTAACGCCGGCCCAGGCGCTTCATGCTGGCGAAGACTTCGATCAGTTCCTCGCTGCTGAGGTTGAAGCTGCTGATATCCCCCGAGGTCACCGGGGCGAACCCCACCTCGGCAAAGCCCAGCTCGTTGAACAGGTGGTCCCAGATGGTCTCGACATCGGTGACCCCGGTGGTCAGGGTTACCCGCGCCCCCACTGGCCGGCTGTGGTAGCGAGAGAGCAGCATCTGCGCCTTGCGCCGCACCACTTCATAGGTGCCCTGCCCGCCCACGGTAATGCGGTTGCGATCGTGCACGGTCTTGGGCCCGTCGATACTCACCGACAGGCCGAAACGGTGGGCATTCAGGTAGTCGACGATCTCTTCGGTCAGCAGGGTGGCGTTGGTGGTCATGACGAACTCCACCACCTTGCCCAGCGCACCGAAACGCTGCTCGCAGTACTCCACCATGGCCTCGATCAGCGGCCGGTTGCTCAGCGGTTCGCCGCCAAAGAACACCACGCAGTAGCGCTCTTCGTCGGGGGACTGCTCCAGGAGCATTTCCACCGAGGCGATGGCCGTGTCCAGGCCCATCTTCTTGCCCGCCGAGGGCTTGTCCAAGTCTTCCTTGTAGCAGTAGGTGCAGCTCAGGTTGCAGCCGGTATTGACGTTGAGCACCACCGTATTGAGTGCCGTGCGCTCGACCCGCTTGACGCCGATTTCCGCAGTCAGGGGCGAGCCGTCGCTGACCAGCTCCAGGGCGATCAGCTCGCGCAGGGTGTCGCTGATTTCACTGCCGGCGTATTGGCCGGCCAGGCGCTGGATCAAGTCTTCCGGGGTACAGCCGGGCCCGCGCAGGGCATCGATGATGCTGCCGGTCAGGGCATCGCTGGCAAACAGCGAACTGCTGGGGATATGGAACAGCATGCGGTCGGCGTCCACCTGCACTTCATGCAGGTTGCGCTCCACCAGATTGAGAATTGCGCCCATTACAACCTCCTGTGCAAACCCTGCTTCGGGGCCTGCGGTCATTGCCTGAAAGTGTCGTGCGGTACTGCTCGAGCGCCCTCAGGGAATGGGTGGATTGTTCCAGCGTTGCACGGTGACTATCAGTTGCCCTTCACCGGTCAGGGCCTTGCCCGCGTCCTCCACGGCGGCGATCACCTTGAGGTTGCCGGCGTTGTTGGTGGACATCTTGCGCTGCGGGTTGGGCCCGGCATCACCCGGGGTGAACACGCCGCTGTCGGCCTGCATCTGGCCGGCGAACTTGACGTCCTCGTCCTTGGCCGCCTGGGCGTCGAAGGCCTCGACCTTCCACTGCGCCGGCATCAGGCCGATGCGATAGGCCTGGCCATCGGCGCCCTGGCCCCAGGCCTCGGCATCGAAGCGACCCTGGACCTTGGGCGTGGAACCGCCGCCCTCGCCCACCCGCGCCACGGCGAAGGCCGGCACCACCTTGACCTCGGCAATGCGCTGGTACACCGCCAGGCTCGCGCCCTTGAGGCTGCCGACACTGACCTCGCGCAGCCCCGGCTGGGCGGTCGCCGCGGCCTTGAGCCTGAGGCGGATGCGCGCCGAGCTCTGCTCCAGCACCTGCAGCACCTCGACCCCCTGGCCAAAGCTCGGCGTGCCTGCCAGGCCCGCGCCCACCAGGGTCACTTCGGCTTCCTCGCCCGCCTTGAGGTAACCCGGCTGCACCGCCAGCAAGCGCTGGCTGCCCGGCTTGGCGGCGATGAAATCCAGGCCGCGCTCATCGTGCTCGGCCTCGAACATCCGCCCTTGCAAGGCGCTGCCCTGGGCCGCCAGTACCTGGCGCATGACCACCCCGTCCACCGTGACATTGCCGCGCCACTCATAGCCGTTGTAGAGAATCGCGCTGCCCTGGCCATTGAATGGGCTGCCGTCGGCGTACTGGCCCTGGATGTTGAGCTTGAACTGATCGCCCGCGCCGGCACTGACACTCATCACCCCGGACAATTCACCCTTGCCCGGCCTATGGCCGCTGAAGCTCCAGTCGCCGGCCAGTGCCGCAGCCTGCGGCCGTGCCTGTTGCCAGGCCCGCCAGGCCGGGTTGTCGAGGGGGTAGCGCTGGGCCAGCAACGGCACCATGTCCTTGAGCGCGGTGGGCAGCCATTGCCGGTCCCGGGACAGGGCCTGGTACTCCAGGGACGGCCACTGCCCGAGGTGGAAGTTCACCAGCCGCTCCCACTCCTGGGCCGGACGGCGTTGCAGGGCGATCCGCGCCCCGGAGTGGCAGCGGGCGCACATCTGGGTGGTCTGCTCGTCGAAATGCTCGACAGTGTTCAGGCGCCGCTCCAGGGCGTAGCGCACGCCATCGGTCTCGCTGGGGGCCAGGCCCTGGGTGTCGGCCAGGTACTTGACCAGGGTGCGGCGGTCGTCGTCGCTGATCTTCAGGCCGTGCATGGTCTGCATGCGGGCAATGCTCATCAGCCAGCCTTCCGGGCTCTTGCGCTGGTGGCTGATGCGGCTCAGGGCGCCCCCGGCCTCGGGAATGTGACAGCCCTGGCAGGTTTCCCTGAGGAGGCTGCCGGCATCCCGGGCGGCGAAACTCGAAGGTGCATGCAAGGCGCTACAGGTGGCGATGGCCAGCAGGCTGGCACTCAGCCTCAGGCGGAGTTGTCTCTTCATCAGGGTGCAACCTCCCTCGGTACTTTCTTATTGTTAGCCAGTCGTTCTTAGGGTTTCTGCCATGCCCGGCGGTACCGGCCATGGAGGCAGGAGAAACGTCTGAAGGGATGCAATACACGGAGCGTGCCAGCTTGCAAAGCAGCGCCCGATCAATGACTTAGAGCGACTCGCCAAGCGCTACCTCGCCTGGGGGTGTTACCCGACGTTCAATTTCGCGACAGCGGTCTCAGGGTGAGACAGCAGAAGCAGCGGCAAGTGGCAAGCTGCAAGCGCAAAGCTGAAGAGCAAAGAGCGAGGCAACCGCAGCGGCTGGCAGTGGGTGGATTACCAATCGCCACTGACTGCTTTGTGCTTTGTGCTTTGTGCTTTGTGCTTTGTGCTTTGTGCTTGCAGCTTGTCGCTTGCCGCTTGCCACTTGCCACTTGCCACTTACCGCTGCTGTTTTTGCAATTGGACCTTGCATTTATCCGGCGTCACAGGAAAATCACCCGGCTTTCCGCCCCGCTGCCCGGGGCGCGATGCCTCACTCCCACTACAAGGAATTCGAAGTTCATGGATAGAAGCGCCAGTGCCCGTCTCGGCTCGCTGATCCTCTCGTTGTCTGCTCTGACCCTGGCTGGGTGCAAGGAAGAATCCAGCCCCAAGACCGCGGCTGTAGCGCCCGTCCCTGCTCCAGCGGCCATGGTGATGCCGATCTGCGCCAACGGCGAATGCGCCGTGCTGGACCAGAATGGCGCCGTGCTGGTGGCTGCCGACAACGACTACGACGCCGTGGTCACCCTGCCTCAGGACAAGAGCTTCCTGTTCGCCAAGGACGGTACCTGGAACCTGGCCAGCGCCGATGGCAAGACCCTTATCCAGACCAATTTCACCGATGACCTGCGCCTCTTGACCCCCGGCTATTTCGGCTTCGGCAAGGACGGCAAGCTGGGCATCATCGACCAGAGCGGCAAGCAGGTTCAGCCGGCGCGCTTCGACGACCTGTATGTGGGCGGCAACGATGACTTCATCGTCTACGAGATCGGCGGCAAGCGCGGCATCCTCAGCGCCAGCGGCCAGGTGCTCACCGAAGCGCTGTATGACAGCAGCGTGGTACGCGACGATTTCGCCAAGCGCGGCTGGTGGATGACCGCCGAACGTGGCGACGACAAATGGGCGGTGAACCTCAAGACCGGCGAGCAGAAGCAGGTGCAGTTCGACAGCATCGACACCTTCGCCAACGACCACCTGGTGGTCAGCACCGAGCAGGGCAAGGCCCTGGCCGATGCCAAGGCGCAGCTGGTAAGCGCCGCCACCTACCAGTGGCTCGGCGATCCGGGTGAAGCCCTGGTGGCCTTCCGCGAGAAGTACGACAGCCCTTGCGGCTACATGGACTTCCAGGGCAAGACCGTGATCCAAGCGCAGTTCGCCACCTGCGAAGTGTTCGGCAAGCAAGGCGCGCTGGTCACCGCCAAGAACCCTGACGACAGCTCCGGCAAGGCCGGGATGATCGACCGTCAGGGCCAGTGGAAGGTGCAACCGACTTATGACTCGGTGCAGCCGGCCGGCTTCAGCCCGTTCGGCATGTTCAAGCAGGTGCCGGGGCTGAACCAGGTGGCGGTGCTGCAGAATGTGTTCAGCGCCACCTTCGGCATCTTCGATGTGGACAAGGGGGTCGAGCTGTTCAAGCCGACCTACACCCAGATCGGCGCGATCAATGCCGACCTGTTCGTCTTCAGCACCGCCAACAGCCCGACCAAGCAGGCCACCCTGTTCGGCCAGGCCACCCAGATGCACACCGTGGGCCTGATGGACGCCAGCGGCAAGGTGCTGCTGGAACCGAGCCAGTACGTGGATATTCGCCAGGACGCCAGCGGCCGCTACCTGCTGGCCACCGAGGACACCTCGCCGCTGGCCACCGTGGCGCTGCTGGACATGCAGGGCAAGCGCCTGATTGCCGGCAAGTGGCAGGAACTGGTGGTGGACGAAGCGCGCCACGCCATCTTCGGTTATGCCCTGGAAGGCCTGGGCGATGACCAGACCCGCAGCCTCAAGGCGCTGTACCGCCTGGACGGCACCCCGAGCTTCCAGGTCAGCCAGGTGGAATGTGGTGCCGAGCAGGTGCGCGATGGCCAGGACAAGGTGCTGTGGCCGACCAACCCGCAGGATCACTGCCCGCAGCCTGACGAAGACCAGGGCGAAGACGGCAACGCCCAGGGCTGAGCCCTGCTGCACAGCGCTCACGCATGGGATCAAGCCTGCTAGGATGCGGGCTTGATCGATTCAGCCAAGCGGCCCGGATGGGCCCGACAGGAACTGTCCCATGCTCAACGCTCTGCTTTTCGACCTCGATGGCACCCTGACCGACACCGACGCCCTGCACTTGCTGGCCCTGCAACAGCTGCTGCAGGAAGAGGAAGGCCGGGTGTTCAGCGAGGCAGAATTCACCACCCATGTCAGCGGCCAGGCCAATGCCAACATGTGCCGCTACCTGTTTCCCGAGCGCAGCCTCGTCCACCACGAAGCCTTCGCCGAGCGCAAGGAACAGCGCTTTCGCCAACTCTCCCCGCAACTGCAACCCATGCCCGGCCTGCTGCGCCTGCTGGACTTTGCCCAGGAGCACGGCATTGCCGTGTGCGTGGTCACCAATGCGCCGCGGGCCAATGCCGAGCACATGCTCAGGGTGCTGGGGCTGAGCCAGCGCTTTGCCTGCGTGCTGGTGGCCGAGGAGTTGCCGCGGGCCAAACCCGACCCCCTGCCCTACCTCAGCGGCCTGGAATGCCTGGGCGCCCGGGCCGACGAGGCCCTGGCCTTCGAAGACTCGGTGCCTGGGCTGACCGCCGCAGTCGGGGCCGGGATCTGCACCTTCGGCCTGAGCACCAGCCAGCCGCCGCAGACCTTGCTGGATGCCGGGGCCCATCGGGTGATCGAGGACTTCAACGACCCGCAGCTGTGGGCCGAAATTCATCGGCGCCTCGACGTGCGCTGAGTCGTCGACGGCCGCATACCTGCACGGATGGGCAACGCTGAAAGGAACCTGGGTGGGTTTGTCGCAAGAAACCTGGCAAGGCCAGGCAGAGAGAAAAAACAGAAGGGAAAAAGTGCTCGCCCATCACCTCGGCAATGACACCTATGCCGAAGTACCCCCTTTGGCTGGGCGAGCAGGACGAAATATACGTGGGCCATCATGGCAGTCCTATCGGACAGATCCGAAAACCAAGTGCGAAAAGGGAAAAAATATCTTGAGCTTTTTCCTGATCTACACCTTTTTTTCACAGGTTTTTCACCGCACCGTCCTTAGATTGAGAGCCACTCTTGAATGAATCCCATTTGGCCCGCCACGTTGCGGGCCTTTTTTTGCCTGGGTATCCGCCCAGGCTGTCGCGCCGCTGAACGAAATCACGGCAGTCCAGCTGCTGCAAAAAGCCACGGATACACTTTGCAATCTCTACCCTCTCCCGCCAGATCGATCGCCATGACCGAAGACTTCGATGTGCCCAGCCCTCACGAAAAGCACCTGGAGCACGTGGCCGAACACGCCCATGCCCGCCCTGACAACTTCGCCAGCAAGATTGCGGTGATGACCGCGATCATGGCCACCCTCGGCGCCCTGATGAGCTATCAGGCCGGCTCCACCGAAAGCCAGGCGGCCATGGCCAAGAACAACGCCGCAATCAAGAAGACCGAGGCCGCCAACCAGTGGAACTACTACCAGGCCAAGTCCAGCCGGCAGAACCTGGCGGAACTGGCGAGCCATATTCCCGGGGTCGATGGCGGGCACTACAGCATCGAGGCCCAGCGCTACCAGAAGGAGAAGGAAGCGGTACGCCTCAAGGCCGAGGCCCTTGAAGCCGAGGCCCGGGACTGGGATGAACAGTCGGAGGCCATGCTGCACCAGCACCACCGCTGGGCCCAGGCGATGATGGCGATCCAGATCGCCATCTCCATGGCGGCCATCACTCTGCTGACCCGCAAGCAATGGCTGAAGAAGCTGGCCTATGGCGCAGCCGGCGCCAGCGTGCTGCTGGGAGCCCTGGCTTCGTTGCATATCTAGCCCACCGCGTCGGGCCGGGGCGTCTGCGGATTCTCACGGCCTGTCGCAATTTGCGAAAACCCCTCCCCAGCGTGGCACCGATAAACCGCGCCAGCCCCCGGAACACCGCGCCTGCGGCCAGCAGGTGAACCTGGCATAGCCATTGCGAAAGCCCCGGCCTCACCTACAACAAGAGGCTTCGCCATGGCTAACGCTCCTTTGCTCGCCGCTACCACGGCTTTTATCCAGCGCGCCCCGCGCATGTTGATCGGCGCCGATTGGGTCGAGGCCTGCGACGGCCAGACCATGCCCCTGCACAACCCGGCCAGCGGCGAACAGCTGTGCCAGGTGCCCCGGGCCACGGTGGAGGATGTCGAGCGCGCGGTGCTGGCCGCACGCCGGGCCTTCGACGACTCGCCCTGGAGCCGCACTCGCCCTCGGGAACGGCAGAACCTGCTGTGGAAGCTCGCCGAGCTGATGCAGCGCGACGCCCAGATGCTGGCCCAGCTGGAATGCCTGAATAACGGCAAGAGCGCCGCCGTGGCCCAGGCCATGGACGTGCAATTATCCATCGATTTTTTGCGCTACATGGCCGGCTGGGCCACCAAGATCGAAGGCAGCAGCGTCGAGGTGTCGATGCCCTTGATGCCCGACGCACAGTTCCACAGTTTTATTCGCCGTGAGGCGGTGGGCGTGGTCGGCGCCATAGTGGCCTGGAACTTCCCCTTGCTGCTGGCCTGCTGGAAGCTCGGCCCGGCCCTCGCCACCGGTTGCACGGTGGTGCTCAAACCGGCCGATGAAACCCCGCTCAGCGCGCTGAAACTGGCGGAACTGGTGCAAGAAGCCGGCTACCCCGACGGCGTGTTCAACGTGGTCACCGGCACAGGCAGCATCGCCGGCGCTGCCCTGACCCGCAACCCCCTGGTGGACAAGCTGACCTTCACCGGCTCCACCGCCGTGGGCCAGCAGATCGGCAAGATCGCCATGGATTCCATGACCCGAGTGACCCTGGAACTGGGCGGCAAATCACCCACCATCGTCATGGCCGACGCCGACCTGGCCAGCGCCGCGGCCGGTGCCGCCAGCGCCATTTTCTTCAACCAGGGCCAGGTGTGCTGCGCCGGCTCGCGGCTGTATGTACAGCGCAAGCATTTCGACCGGGTAGTGGCCGATATCGCCGATATCGCCAACGCCATGAAACTGGGCAACGGCCTGGACCCCAGCGTGGAGATGGGCCCGCTGATTTCCGCGCGCCAGCAGGAGCGGGTGGCGCGCTATATCGAACTGGGCCGCAGCAGCGGCGCCAGCATCGCCTGCGGTGGCGAAGCGTTTGGCCCGGGGTATTTCGTCAAGCCGACGGTGATCGCCGATGTCGGCCAGCAGCACCCGCTGGTGCAGGAGGAGATCTTCGGCCCGGTGCTGGTGGCCATTCCCTTCGACGACGAGGCCGATGCCCTGCGCCTGGCCAACGACAGCCCCTACGGGCTGGGGGCGAGCATCTGGTCCAACGACCTGGCAGCGGTGCACCGGATGATTCCGCGGATCAAATCCGGCTCGGTATGGGTCAACTGCCACAGCGCCCTCGACCCGGCGCTGCCCTTCGGCGGCTACAAGATGTCCGGGGTCGGCCGGGAAATGGGCCATGCGGCCATCGAGCATTACACCGAGCTGAAATCGGTGCTGATCAAGCTCTGAAGCACGGTGGCGCCGGTCTGTCCTGGCAGGCCCGGCCGGCGTCGTCCCCCTTCCCTTTGGGCTCAAGGATTTTTTCCCGCAGCCCGCAGCCAGCGCGCAAAGCGCTGCTACGCTCAGCGCGGACCCGCGCGCCACGCGCCGGCCCATTCACCTGCAATCCCTCATAAACCACCGAAAATCTGAGGAACGCATCATGGGATCGAATGGAAATGATCACGACTACATCCAGTGCGGATGCCACAACCCCATCTGGGACGCGCTGAAGCACGGCCTGGACCCGGCCCGCCATATGGCCGGCCTGCCCCAGCACGCCCATGGCCCGCTGCAGGAGCCGAACGGCGAATCCATCGTCTTCACCAATGGCTCCATCTACCCCCTGCGCGGCGGCGATATGGACGACCGGGTCGAGGCCCTGGGCATCCATGCCGGTGATGTGGTCGCCGTCGGCAGCCTGGCCGAGGTCGAGCAGCGCATGCGCCAGCTGGGCATCGCCTATCGCACCCAGTCCCTGGCCGGCAAGACCCTGCTGCCCGGCCTGGTCGAACCCCACGCCCATATAGTGCAAAGCTGCGCCATGGCCGGCTGGGAGAACCTGGGGGCGCTGTGGACGCCGGATGACGATGACGGCGATCACACAACTATTGATACAGACGAATTCGACAGGAAGATTCAGCGTTTTCGTCCCAACTACGATTGGGACTGGTTGAACGATAGGATCCGCAAGATCATCCAAAAAAAATTCGCCACGGATACCTCCAGCTGGTTCCTCGGGCATATGGTCGACCCGGCACTGATGCCCTTCGAGTTGGACAAAGGCGGTCTGAACCAGCTGATCACCCTGGGCTGCGGTTTCGACAACCCCATCGGCAACCTGGACAGCATCGACCCGGACCGCCCGATACTGCTGATCAGTGCCTCGATGCACACCGCCTACCTGAATACTCCGGCCTGCAACGCGGTGCGGGACAAGACCGGAGTCGAAATCACCAACGGTGTGCTGCAGGAACGCGATATGTTGCTCGCGATCAAGTCCATTCCCTTGAAGCAACAGCTGGAAATGCTGAATGTCTTCAAACGCCTGAAAGACTACTTCGACACCGCCGCTCGCCGCGGCATCACCCTGCTCTACGACGCGATGATGGAGCCCATTTCCAAGCTGGTGCTGGACGCCTATTTCCTCGGCCACCCACGCACCCTGCGCATTGGCTACGCCGCTTCCTGCACCGGCACCCCAGAAAGCATCAAGCAGTTGCCCGCCTACCGCCCGGCCACTCGGGAACAGGCCAAGCGCATGTACCAGGGCTCGGTGAAGCTGGTGTCGGACGGTTCCAACCAGGGCCTGACCGGCTACCAGGCCACGGACTACTGCTGCGCGACCGACCGCCCCCGGGGCAACTTCAATGTGTGCGATGCAGGCCAGATAAACCCCGAGAGCACTCCCGTCGCCTACCAGAGCCTGGTCAGCAGCGCCGTCGCCACTGGCTGGCCGCTGATGATTCACGCCAATGGCGACCGGGCCATCGACTTCACCCTGCAAGCCTATAAAGACGCCTTCAAAGGGGGGACCGGCCTGGAAAAACGCCACCGTATCGAGCACTGCTCGCTACTCAGCGACGACCGTCTCAAGAGCATGAACCAGCTGGGCCTGTCGCCGAGCTTCCTGATCGGTCATGTCGGCTACTGGGGCTACGCCTTCCAGCAGGCGATTTTCGAGCAACGTGCCGACACCATGCTCGACCTGTGCCAGTCGGCCCTCAAGCACGACCTGCGGATTTCCCTGCACAGCGACTGCACCGTGACCCCGCTGGGGCCGCTGCGTTCGATGGAGCAGGCGGTGACCCGCAAGATGGAAGGCATCCGTAAAGAGGGCAATAAGCCGTCTGCGTTTGTCACCAACCCGCAGGATCAACCGGTGCTCAACCAGGGCGAGTGCCTGACCCGCAAACAGGCCCTGAAAGCCATCACCTACGACGCCGCCTGGCAGTGCCATGCCGAAGCCTGGACCGGCTCGCTGGCGGAGCAGAACTTCGCCGACTTCGTGATCCTTGAGCAGGACCCGCTGGATGAGCAGGTGCCGGCCACCAGCATAAGGGATATCAAGGTCTGCGAAACCTGGAAAGGTGGGGTGCGGGTGTACACCCACGGCGTGCCTCAATAGCTGGACGGTAACCGGCCATCTGCCGCCTTTATCGAACGGGGTGGATGGCCGCTGTGCGGATCGCGAGCAAGCTCGCTCCCACATGAAGCCAGGGGTCAGGGGCGGTAGCCCTGCCCCAGCAACCAGCCGCGCACGGCCCGGTCCTGCTGTGGATTGAGGTCGGCCAGGGCCTGCTCGGGCCCTTGCTGCTGCAGGCGTCGCAACAGAGGCGCCAGCTCCACCCCTTGCACATGCCAAATGCCCAGGGGCTGGTCGGGGGTGATCACTACTTCGGCTTCATCCACCAGGCCATCACGCAGCACTGGCGCACGCTCGATGCGCAGGGCCGAAAAATCCGCCGTCTGATGGGCCGGCTGCGCGTCGGGCCAGTGCCGTCGCGCCTGCCAGAACGGTTGTTCGGGCCAGCGCTGTTCGTCGGCGTAGAAATCTCGACCGATGCGAGCGAAACGCAGGAACAGCTGCTGCACCCGCTGCCGATGAAACTGCTGGGCCAGAGCGGTGTGCTGCGGACACTGGAGCAAGGTATTGATCACCGCCGGGGCCTGCAGGGCCGAGGACAGTGACTGGAAGATGCCGTTGCCGGACAGCGGGTCCACCGCCATGGCGGCGTCGCCGACCCGCAGCCAGTTGCCGCCACACACCTGGGGACTGAGGATCGCCGTGCTGCTGCGTGCATGCAGTTGCAACGCCTGCTCCGGGGCTGCGCCAAAAAAGTCCCGGGCCTGGGCCGAAGCCAGGCGACGCTGACGGCAGTATTCCAGTAACTGCGCCTTGCCCGGCAGTTGGGCGCTGGCCACATCCAGGGTGAGTTGCCAGTAGCACTGGCCATCGGCACGCCGGGCCATCCAGGCCCAGCCATCCTCCAGGCTGTGCACCGCGCTGGCGGCCTGGCCAGTGGCGCCCTGCCAGCGATTGAGCAGGCTCAGGGTTTCCGGCCCGCGCTGGCCGCTGCCGGCCTCTTCGCGCAGGCTTTTATCCAGGGCCGGAGCCTGGCGCCCGCGGGCCTCCACCAGGAACTCAGCGTGCAACGGCGGGTGGCCGGCCACTTGGACGCTGTGCCCGTGAGCCGTGGATTGCAGCGCCAGCACCCGGCCTTCGATCAGCCGCACGCCGGCATCGCACAAGGCCAGCCGCAGCCCCTGATCGAAGGTCGGGCGATCCACCAGGTACTCGATGTTCTGCGCATGCTCGTGGCCGTTCCACCCCACGCGCCGCTGGGAAGGTTGCAGGGCCTGGGTCAGCGCCGCGGCCAGGCCGGCATCGTGCAAGGCTTGCAGCACCCGTTGGGAAACCCCTTCCAGGGCCGGGAAACGCCGCCAGTCGCTGATCAGGGTCACCGGATAACCGAGGCGCCGCAGCCCCAGGGCCACGGCCGCCCCCGCAGGGCCCGCGCCGAGGATCAGGATCGATTGCATGGCATTTCTCTGCGTTCGGGTCCGTGATAAGCCGCCTGCTCCTGCAACCACTGGCGAACCTGCACGTGGTCAGCCGTGGGGTGGTTCTGCAGGTAGGCGGCGATATGCCCGCTCAAGGCGGCGCAGCCCAGGCTGGCACCGGATTGTCTCGGGTCGCTGCTGCGTACGCAGGCGGCGAAGTCCGCTTGCGCGGTGCCCAGCCACGACCACTGCCGGGGGCTGCAACGGGCATCGCCGGTGACCCGCAGCACCCCGGGATAGCTCGCCGGAAACACCGGCTCGCCCTGGGCCGGGCTGGAGGCGCACAGCAGCACGCCCCGGGCTTGCGCGGCGGCGCAGGCGTGCTTGAGCGCCTGGCGGTCGTGGCGCAGGCCCAGGCTCAGGTTGATCAGGCGCACGTCCTGCTCCAGCAGCCAGTACAAGGCCGCGCTGACCTGGGCCGCGCTGGTGACCCCGCGCTGATCGAAAACCTGGGCCAGATACAGCTGCGCTTGCGGTGCGCGCTGGGCGATGGCCTCGATCACCGCGCTGCCATGGCCAAGCTCATCGTCTTGTAACGGGCCCTCGCCCACGCCTTCAGCGTGCAGGAAAAAGCGCCGGCCGGCTGCCAGGCGTTGCTGGGCGGCATGGCCGCTGTCGATCACGCCGATGCGCAGTTCAGGCTTCATGGACTACCGCCATGGGGTGCAACAGGCCGTCGCGCAGTTCGAAACGCAACTCGGCGTCGGCCAGGGTCGAAGGCCGGTGGCTGATGAGGATGCGCGTGCGCCCGGCAAACAAGCGGTCGATGGCCTCGATCACCTCGCGCTCGGTGGCCTCGTCCACCGCCGAAGTGGCTTCGTCGAGCACCAGGACCAGCGGGTCCTGGAGCAAGGCGCGGGCGATGGCGATGCGCTGTTTCTGCCCGCCGGAAAGCTGTTGGCCGCGCTCTCCCAGGGGGCTGTCCAGGCCCTCGGGCAGGGAGTCGATCAGGCTCTGCAACTGCGCCAGCCGCGCCACTTCCAGCACTGCCTCGCGGCTGGCATCGGGCACGCTGTAGGCCAGGTTGTCGGCCAGGCTGCCGCGAAACAGCACGATGTCCTGGCTGACCACCGCCACCCGCCGGCGCAACTGCGCCAGGTCCAGCTGGCGCAGGTCGATGCCCCCCAGCAACACCTGCCCGGACTGCGGGTCGTGATGGCGTTGCAACAGGTCGATCAGGGTGCTTTTACCAACCCCCGAGGCGCCGCACAGGGCCACCTTGCAGCCATGGGCAATACGCGCCTGGATGCCGTTGAGGATCGGGCCGCGCCCCGGGTGGCCAAAGTGCACGGCGTTGAACTGCAGGTCGCCGCACTCCGGCACCGGCAAGGGGTTTGGCGGAGTGCGGATATCCGGCTCGACACCGCGCAACTCCATGACCCGGCCCAGGCTCACGCTCATCCGCTGGATCGCCACATACAGCCCCAGCAGGCTCTGCACCGGCCCCACCGCCATGCCCAGGTAGGTGGAAAAGGCAATCAGCGCGCCCAGCTGCCAGGTGCCTTGCACCACCCAGTAGCCGCCGATCAGGAAGGCACAGGCGCGGGACAGCGAGGTCAGGGTGCCGGGCAGCGCCTGGGTGAAAAACTCGCTGAGCTGCAGCTTGAGCAACTGGCTCAGGTAGCCCTGGCCCAGCTGCTGTAGACGCCGGGCTTCACGTTGCTGCTGACCGGCGCTCTGGATGAACTTCATCACCGGCAGGGTTTCCACCATGAACGAGGACAGGTCCGCCGAGCGTTCGCGCAACTGGCGCACCTCGCGCTCGACCTTGCGCCGCATCCAGCGCAGCCAGAGCAGATCCAGCGGGATCAGCACCAGGGCCAGCAGCGACAGTTGCCAGGACAGGCTCACCAGCATGGCCAGGGCCACCAGCAGGCCGATCACGCTGGACACCGCGGAGAACAGCGAATCCACGGCAAAGCGCTGGATCTCGGCCACGTCGCCATCCAGGCGCGACATCAGGTCGCCGATCCGTCGCTGGCCATAGAAGCTCGGTGACAGGCGCTGCAGATGGCCATAGAGATCGTCGCGCAGGGCAAACAGGATGCGCCCCGAAAGCCGGGTATGCAGGTAGCGATTGACCCCGGAGAGCAAGGTGCCCAGCAACCCGGCGAGGATCATCAGCCCGGCGATCAGCACCAGCTTGGGGAAATCCCGGGCCAGCAGGCCGTCGTCGATCAGCAGCTTGGTCAGCCAGGGTTGCACCAGCACCAGCAGTGACGCGCACACCGAGAGCCCGAGCAGGCCGGCAATGGCCAGCCGCTGCGGCCGGACAAAGGCGTAGAGCCAGCTCAGGGCTGAGGACAGCGCCTGGGGGTCGCGGCTGTGCACCAGCCGGGTGAGCAGGCGCAACATCAGCAGCGCAACTGCTTGAGCTTGCGGTACAGGGTGGCGCGGCTGATGCCCAGGGCCTGCGCCGCCGCCGAGACATTGCCCTGGTGCTGGTCCAGGGCACTGCGGATCAGTTCCAGCTGGTTCTCGCGGATGCTCGTGCTGGGCGCTTGCCGGCTGGCATTGAGGTCATCGAGCAGGCTGTCGGGCAGGTGCTCCAGGCCGATGTGGCGGTCACCCTCTTCGCGCAGGGCCAGGGCGGTACGCAAGACCATTTCCAGCTGGCGGATATTGCCCGGCCAGTGGTAGTCGGCCAGCAGCTGCTGCAGTTCCTGGCTGGGGCTGATGGCGCTGCCACCGAGCTTGTGCAGCAGGCTGTGCACCAGGGCGGACAGGTCTTCACGTTCGCGCAGGGCCGGCAGCAGCACGCTGATGCCGTTGACCCGGTAGAACAGGTCTTCGCGAAACAGTTGGTCCTGCACCTGCTGCTTGAGGTCGCGGTGGGTTGCGCAGATCAGCGCGATATCGATCTCCTGTTCCTCGCCGGCGCCCAGGGGCGCGACCTTGCGATCCTGCAGCACGCGCAACAGGCGCGCCTGCAAGGCCAGGGGCATGTCGCCGATTTCATCGAGGAACAGGGTACCGCCATGGGCCTGCTGCAGGCGGCCGACCATGCCGCCGCGACGGGAGCCGGTGAAGGCGCCTTCGCGATAGCCGAACAGCTCCGACTCGATCAGGCCTTCGGGAATCGCCGCGCAGTTGACCGCGACAAAGGCCTTCCCGGCGCGGCTGCCGCTACGGTGCAGGGCCCGGGCCAGCACTTCCTTGCCGGTGCCGGTTTCGCCCAGCAGCACCACCGGCAAGCCATTGGCCAGGCCCTGGCGGGCCATGCGCAGGCTGCGGGCGTAGCGCTCATTGCCGCCGGCCAGGGCTTCCAGGTCCTGGGGCATGGCGGCGGCCTTGGGCGCGTTGCGGGGCGCGCGGTGCAGGTTCAGCGAGGGTTGCGGCGCCCGCAGCGCCTTGTAGAACAGCTCGCCCTTGGCGGTTTGCAGGCTGCCCAGGGCACCGCCGTGCAGCCGGGCCAGCAGTTGCAGGCCATCGACGCCAAGCAGCTCTTCACAGCGCCGCCCCACCAGGGCGCTGCGCGGGCTGTTGAGCAGTTGGCAGGCCTGGCCGCTGACGGCCAGGATCTGCCCGTCCAGGCTCAGGGCCAGCAGCCCCTGCCAGGGTGACTCCAGGTATTGCCGGCGGCTGTGGAAGGCCAGGACTATCTGCTCCGGATAGGAAGCATGGAACACCCGCGCCTCGATCTGGCTGACCGCCAGGGCCAGCAACGCGGTGCTGTCCTGGGGCCGGCCCAGGGGGCCTTCGCGGGTCAAGTCGAGGACCCCGAGGATTTCGCCCTGGGGGCACTGGATGGGCACCGAGGTGCAGGAAAAATGGCTGAGGCGGTCCAGGTAGTGTTCGCCGCAATCGATCAGGGTCGGCCGGGCTTCCACCAGGGCCGTGCCCAGGGCGTTGGTGCCACGGGTGGCTTCGCTCCAGCAGGCGCCGAGGCTGATGTCCTGCACGCCACTGTCCTTGAGACGATCGGCGCGGCCTTCGATGACCAGGATGGTGGCGTCGGCATTGGCCAGGATGATCAGGCCGTCCTGGCCCTGGTGCTGGGTCAGGTAGTCGATGGCCGGGGTCGCCGCATCCAGCAGCAGGCGATTGCTGGCCAGCAGCACATCGAGGCTGGCCGCAGACTCCAGGCTCAGTTGGTGCGGGCTGCCGAAATGCACGCCATGGCTGAGGCTGCGCCGCCATGAGGCGTCGATTTCCGCACGCAGCACGCCGTCGGGGATCTGCCCTTCCAGATGCAGCCGCTCCCGAGCCAGACGGGTTTCATGCAGCCGCTCGGCCTTTGTTGTTTTTATAAGAGTCATCAAGCGCTCCGAATCGGTCCGCCCGCTGCTTCGTGCTCCACTCCCTTGGATTGCTCGAAGGACGCAAGCCGTGGTCAATGTCTACACCGGGTGCAGAGGGCAGTAAAGGGGGCTTGGTCCGACTCGGCGGACTGCCCGGCAATGCCTACCCTTGGAAGCAAAACCTGCGCCAGGGTGACTGGCGCCGGAGCATCTTGACGTTAACGTCAAGCAAATGGCAAGTGCCCTGTGGCCCTGCTGTGGGAGCGGGCCGGCCAGCGCGAAGGACCTTGGGCCGGTGACCCGATCTGAGGACGCCTTCGCCGGCAAGCAGGCTCCTACAGGGGGCCATCCTGGGAGTGTGCCGCGAGTTGGGCCTTGAGCCTGATGCGCAGCTACAAGACCCAGGCGGCGCTGTCGGCGAAGAAGGCCCGGGCGTTGTCTTCCAGGCTCTCCAGGTGATAACCGCCCTCCTGGACAATCAGGCATGGCAGGCCCAGCTGGCGGATGCGCTGGCCCAGGGCAGCGAAGCCATCGCGGGTGACCGCCACCTTGCTTTGCGGGTCCAGCTCGTAGATATCGAAGCCCAGGGACAACACCAGCACCTGGGCATCGAAATCCCGCAGCGCGCTCAGTGCCTGCTCCAGTCGGGCGAGGAAATCCCCTTCGCTGGAACCGTGAGCCATGGGCAGGTTGAGGTTGTAGCCCAGCCCTCGGCCGCTGCCGCGCTCGTCGGCAAAACCTGCCACCCCCGGGTAGAAGTTGGTGGGGTCGCCATGCACCGAGACATAGAACACGTCGCTGCGCTCGTAGAAGATTTCCTGGATGCCCTGGCCGTGGTGCATATCGGTGTCGAGTATCGCCACCCGGCTGAACTTGTCGCGCAGCACCTGGGCAGCGATCGCCGCATTGTTCAGGTAGCAGAAGCCCCCCGCCGCTTCGGCCCGGGCGTGGTGCCCCGGTGGCCGGCACAGGGCATAGGCCGCGGGCTCGCCATCGAGCAGGGCGCGGGCGCCGGCGATGGCGCTCTGGGCCGACCAGTAGGCCGAACGCCAGGTCTGCTCGCCCACCGGGCAGCTGCCATCGGCCAGGTAACGTGCGGCCTGGGCGAGGATACCGCGCATGGGGTTGGACTCACGGACAAAGATATTCGACATGACTTCGTCGCCCCAGTCCTCGGGGATTTCGTTCCAGCGCGGGTGGGCCTCTTCGAGAAAGCTCAGGTAGGCCGAGCTGTGTACCGCCCGCAGCGGTTGTAGGCCGGCGTCTTCGGGCTGCAGCAGTTCAAAGCCCAGTGAGTGTACCGCCTGCACCAGGCGCCGGGCCCGCTCGGGAACCTCCTGGGGCGTGCGCATCTGGCCGCGGGAATAGTAGCTGCGGGGATGGTGAAGCAGTTGTTCGGGGTGGAAAAAGCTGCGCATGGTTTTCTCCTCAGGCAACCCGGCCGGCACGGGCCAGCACGGCATTGAGTAAGACATCGGCGCCCTGGCCGACGTGCTCGGGCAATACGTCTTCGGCTTCGTTGTGGCTCAGACCGCCGACGCAGGGAATGAACAGCATGGCCGTCGGGCAGTAGCGCGCCAGCAGGATGGCGTCGTGGCCGGCACCGCTGACGATCGACTGCTGAGCATAGCCAAGGCCGTCCACCGCCTGCTGCACTGCGGCCACGCAAGCGGCATCGAAGGGCGTGGCCGGGCTGAGCCAGTGGCGGCTGATGCTGACCTTGAGCCCACGCTCGCCGGCGATGGCTTGCAGGCGCTGTTCGACCTGCTGCTCCATCTGGGCGATCTGCCGATCCTGGTGATGGCGCAGATCGACGGTGAAATTCAGCAGCCCGGGAATGGTGTTGCGCGAGGACTTGGCGATGCTCAACTCGCCGACCGTGGTCAGGCCCTGGAGGGCGAAGTCCGTCGCCAGTTGTTCTACCGCCAGGATCATTTGCGCGGCGCCATAGAGGGCGTCGTTGCGCAAGGCCATGGGCGTGGTACCGGCATGGGCAGCCTGGCCCTCGACCTGCACATCGAGCCAGCAAATGGCTTGGCCGCCACTGACCACGCCGATGCTGGTGGCGTTGTCTTCGAGGATCGGACCCTGCTCGATATGGGCTTCGAAATAGGCATCCACGGCCCCTCCCAGGGGCCGATCGCCGTTGTAGCCCGTGCGCTGCAGCGCTTCGTTGACGCTGATGCCCTGGGCATCACGTACCGCCAGGGCGGCATCCAGGGCCATGGCCCCGGTGAACACCGCCGAGCCGAACATCGCCGGGGTAAAGCGGGCACCCTCCTCGTTGGTCCAGACCGCCACTTCCAGCGGCTTGCGGGTCTGGATACCCAGGTCGTTGAGGGTGCGCACCACTTCCAAGCCGGCCAGCACACCGTAGACACCGTCGAAACGCCCGCCTTCGGGCTGGGTGTCGAGGTGACTGCCGATCATCACCGGCGCGGCCTGTGCATCGCTGCCGGCACGCCGGGCGAACAGGTTGCCGATGGGGTCGACACTCAGGCTCATGCCCGCTTCCCGGCACCAGTGGGCGAACAGTTCACGTCCCGCCTGGTCCTCGTCGCTCAAGGCCAGGCGGCAGCTGCCGCCTCGGGCGGTGGCGCCGATTTCGGCCATGGCCATCAGGCTGGCCCAGAGGCGTTGGCCATTGCTTTTCAACATCGGGGGATACTCCAGAAAGTCAGGCATTGGAGGCCATTTCCAGGCGCTGGGAATGGGCATGCCGACGGGACAGGGCCAGCACGCAAAGCAAGGACACGCTGGCGATCAGGCTGTAGAACAGCGCCATGGGCCACCACTGGCCGGTGAATTTGTGGGCCAGCCAGGTGCCGATCAATGGGGTCAGGCCACCGGCCAGAGCGCCACAGACCTGATAGGCCAGGGAAATTGCCGTGTAGCGCACCCGGGTCTCGAACATGCCGCTGACATAACCGGCGATCACCGCGTAGAAGGACGCCATGCACACCACCGCCAGGGCGATACCGAGGATCATCAGCGGCGCCTGGCCGGAGTTCACCAGCACAAACATCGGATAGGGCGAGGCGATGGCCAGCAGCGACACCAGGCAGAGAAAGCGCGTGGCACCGATCTTTTCCGCGCTCCAGGCCGCCAGTGGCTGGATGCAGAACTGGATGATCGCCACCACGAACAGGCACTCCAGGATCAACGAGCGGGGGATCTGTAGCTGCTGGGTGGTGTAGGCGATCATCAAGGTGTTGGTGAAGTACACCCCGGCAATGCCCAGGGTGTTGGCGCCGATGCACAGCAACAGCGGACGCCAGGCACTGCGCAGCACCTCTACCACTGGCGTCTGCTCCTGGCGCGCGGTTCTGGCGGCCTGCTCGCGGCTGGCGAGGAACTCCGGCGATTCCTCGACCCCCAGGCGAATGGCCAGGCCCACCACCAGCAGCAATGCACTGGCCAGGAACGGCAGGCGCCAGCCCCAGCTCATCAGCGCCTCTTCCGGCAGACGGGTGACGGCGCTGAAGGCCAGCAGCGAGAGGATCAATCCGGCCGGGCTGCCCAGTTGGGCAAACGAGGCGAAGAAGTTGCGTCGGCCCTTGGGGGCATGTTCGCCCGCCATCAGCACCGCCCCGCCCCACTCGCCGCCCACGGCGATGCCCTGGAAGATCCGCAGCAGGATCAGCAGCACCGGCGCAGTGGCGCCGATCTGAGCATAAGTCGGCAGCAGGCCGATGGCCACGGTGACCACGCCCATCATCAGCAAGGTGATGACCAGGGACTTCTTGCGCCCGATACGGTCGCCGATATGGCCGAAGACAATGCCCCCCAGCGGCCGGGCGAAAAAGCCCACGGCAAAGGTGCCGAAGGCGGCCATGGTACTGAACAGCGGGTCGTCGGAGGGGAAGAACAAGGCACCGAACACCAGCGCCGCAGCGGTGGCGTAGATGTAGAAGTCGTACCACTCGATCATGGTGCCGATAAAGGCGGCGGCCGCAGCTCGGCGTGGCTGGGGCGAAGGCGAAGGCGTCATGCATCAGGCTCCTTGGCAGGCTGGATGAAGGTCGCTGGGGTGGCGACTGCTTCACAGCGCCTGCCGGTTGTTTTTATGGCAGGAGTAAGGTCAGGGCCGGTGCTTCTGTTGGCACCGGTCTGGGGGGATTTATCCGTTGCACAAGATAATCAGTCAATTTTCTATTGGTTATCTCGATTATTATCCTGGCTTATTATTGCCCTGACGCCTGAACCAGAGCCCTGCCATGCCCGAACACGATGCCCGCCGCCTGCTCAATGACCGCCTGGACTGGAACCTGTTGCGTACCTTTCGAGTGATCGGTCAGGAGCTGAGCATCAGCCGCGCCGCCGCGCGCCTGCACCTGACCCAGCCGGCGGTAAGCCAGGCCCTCAAACGCCTGGAGGAGCAACTGGGGCGGCAACTGATCGCCCGCCGTGGGCCGCGTTTTGCCCTGACGGAAGTGGGCGAGCAGGTCTTCGCCCTGGCCGGGGAAATCTACGGGCAGGTGTCTCAGGTCAGCAGCCTGCTGCAACAACCCGCCGATGAGGTGATCGGCAAGGTGCGGCTGTTGATCATCAGCCGGATTTTCAACCAGCGTTTCGATGATTTCCTTGCCGATTTCCATCGCCAGCATCCCCGGGTCGACCTGGAGATAGAGGTGATGCGCAGTTCGGATATCGTCAGTGCCCTGCAGGAGAAGACCGCCACCCTGGGCCTGAGCCTGAACCGGCGGCCACAGCCGCGCTTGGAACAGCGGCTGTTCCTGCGTCAGCGCTATGCGTTTTTCTGCGGCAAGCACCACCCGCTATTCGGCCGCGAGGATGTGGCCGAGAGCGACTTGCAGCGGGAGAATTTCGTCAGTTTCACCAGTGACCAGATTGGCGGCATGCTCTCGCCGCTGGCCATCTTTCGCGATCAGCAGGGCTTTGCCGGGCGTATCGTCGCCTCCTCACCGAGCCTGGAGGAGGTACGCAGGTTGGTGATCGCCGGATTCGGCATCGGCTGCCTGCCGGAGCATGTGGTGGCCACCGATGTGCAGAGCGGCTTGCTGTGGCGCCTGCCACCCGAGGAGGGGATCGCCGATGTCGATATCCACTTGCTGTGGAACCGTGAACAGCGCCTGAGCCGCGCTGAAAGCCTGTTCCTCGAACGGTTGCAGGAATGCCTTGCGGGGGAATAGCTCAAGGGGCATACGCCGCTGCAGGACGGGGCTAGCAAGTTTGGCGCTCCGGCAGTTGCTCAGCATTCATGAGCCGCTGCCGGAACTGATTCAGACGTGGGGATCGCCTGGAGTCTTGCTGGGGCTGGCGTATTGCGGCTTGAGGTGACCGTTTTGGTCCAGCAGCCAGGCGTCCATGATCTGCCGTACCACAGGGCCGGCTACCCGGCCACCGGCTTCGCCGTTCTCGATCATCACCGAGATCACGATCTGCGGATGCTCGGCCGGGGCGAAGCCGACGAACAGGGCGTTGTCACGGTTGCGCTCGCGGGTCTTGAGGCGGTCATAGCGCTCGCCCTGCTTGATCGCCACCACCTGGGCGGTGCCACTCTTGCCGGCGATGCGGTACTGGGCCCCGGCAGCGGCGGCGCGGGCAATACCGCGTGGGTCGTGCATCACCATTTGCATGCCGTGGTTGACCTGCTCCCATTCCCGCGGGTCTTTGAGGAGGATGTTGGGCATGGGGTGCGGGTCGACCGGCGCCACGCCGTCGATGCTCTTGGCCAGGTGCGGGCGATTCCACACGCCCTTGTTGGCGATCAGCGCGGTGGCCTGGGCCAATTGCAATGGAGTGACCTGCATATAGCCCTGGCCGATGCCGAGGATCACGGTTTCGCCGGGGAACCAGGGCTGGCGGCGAGTGGCGCGCTTCCAGGCCTGGGACGGCATCAGGCCGGGGGATTCTTCGAACATGTCCAGGGAGACTTTCTCGCCCAGGCCGAACATGGCCATGTAGTCGTGCAGACGATCGATGCCGAGCTTGTGCGCCAGGTCGTAGAAGTAGGTGTCGTTGGAACGCATGATCGCCGCGTCCATATCCACCCAGCCGTCGCCGCTGTGGTTCCAGTTGCGGTATTTGTGATCGAAATCCGGTAGCTGGTAGTAGCCGGGGTCGAAGACGCGAGTCGAGGCGGTGACCACGCCGGTGTCGAGACCGGCAATCGCCACTTCCGGCTTGATGGTCGAGCCCGGAGCATAGAGGCCCCGCAGCACTCGGTTGAACAGCGGCCGATCGATGGAATCATGCAGCGCCGCATATTCCTTGAAGCTGATGCCGGTGACGAACAGGTTGGGGTCGAAGCTCGGATTGCTGACCATGGCCAGCACTTCACCGGTGGCGGGGTCGAGGGCCACCACTGAGCCGCGGCGATCGCCCAAGGCCTGCTCGGCGGCTTGCTGGAGCTTCACGTCCAGGCTCAGGACGATGTTCTTCCCTGGGATGGGATCGGTGTGCTTGAGCACCCGCATGACCCGGCCCTGGGCATTGGTTTCCACCTCTTCATACCCGACATGGCCATGCAGTTCGGCTTCGTAGAACTTCTCGATACCGGTCTTGCCAATGGATTGGGTGCCGCGGTATTCCACGGAATCCAGGGTCTTGGCTTCCTTCTCGTTGATCCGCCCAACGTAACCGATGGAGTGGGCGAAGTGCGCACCCAGGGGGTAGTGGCGAATGAACTGGGCTTCGACGTCCAGGCCCGGCAGACGGTATTCATTGACCGCCAGTACGGCGATCTGTTCTTCGCTGAGTTCGTAGAACAGGGTCACGGGAACGAAGGGATGGCGGGCTTGCTTGAGCTCCTTGTCGAACAGGGTGCGGTCTTCCGCGGGCAGGTGCAGCAGGTTGACCACGGTATCGAGCTCGCCCTTGAGATCGGTGGTGCGCTCGCGGGTGAGGGTCAGGTTGAAACTGGGGCGGTTGTCCGCCAGGAGCACGCCATTGCGGTCGTAGATCAGGCCGCGAGTCGGGGTAATGGGCAGAACGTGCACTCGGTTGTTTTCCGAGACGGTGGAGTGGTAATCGAACTCCACCACTTGCAGAAAGTACATGCGGCTGACCAGCGCACAGGTGATGGCCACCACCAGTACTGCACAGGCCAGCAGGCGCTTGTTGACCAACCGGTTTTCTTTCTCGTGGTCCTTGATCGGAATCGCTTCGGGCATTGCTACAGCTTCTCGTTGAAATAGCGATAGGCGCGAGTCCCTGTTGGATAACTGGCGTCCATCAAAAAGAGCTGCACCATAACAAGAACCGGTAGACGAATCTGAGTGAATTTTCTGTAAGGCTGATCAGTGGCGCCTGCCCTGCGCAACTTGATATTTAGGCTCGAGTTTTTTATCGCACAAAGACAAAACCCCAATTGCTTTCGCAATTGGGGTTTCGGAATTTAATCTTGACGATGACCTACTCTCACATGGGGAAACCCCACACTACCATCGGCGATGCATCGTTTCACTACTGAGTTCGGGATGGGATCAGGTGGTTCCA
>NZ_JAGEKI010000012.1:0-212093 GCF_049887815.1 Pseudomonas sp. NFXW11
GTGCAAATCTACAACACGGAGCGGCCTCACATGGCCCTGAAAAACAAAACGCCCGATGCGGTGCATCGGGCGTTTTGAGGCCTACTGGCCTACCTGTATAGGTGTAAACCTATTTCAGGACTAGACACTTGGGCACGCCTTTACGGCTAGCGTGATGTGCGGGGGCTCAAGCTCCCGCCCCAACCTTCTGCTGCAGCAGGCTGTTCAGGGCGGCCTGCAAGCCCGCGGCCTTGTCGCCAATCAGCACATGCCAGACATCCCCCTCCATCTGCCGCGTGCCCTGGCAACCCAGGCCCTTGAGCGCCGATTCCGACAGGCTGCGGCTGTCGCTCAACTGCACCCGCAACCGGGTCAGGGCCACGCAATCGAGCTGCAACAGGTTCTCCCGGCCGCCCAGGGCACTCAGCCATTGCTGGGCCTCCTGCGCGGAGATATCCACAGGCGGCGCTGGCTCGGCTGCGCTGGCTGGCGGAGTGATCCGGGCCGCGGCCGGCAGTGCCAGGCGGATCTCGTCGGCAATGCTGTCGGCCAGGGGGCCCACCACCACTTGCAGGCTGCCACCCTTGCCGGGTCGCACCACGGCCATGGCGCCCAGGGCCTTGAGCTGGCTGTCCGAGGCCTGATTGCGATCCGCCAGTTCCAGGCGCAGGCGGGTGGTGCAGGCGCCAACGGTGATCAGGTTGGCCGCGCCGCCCAGGGCCTTGATATAGGCGTTCGCCCGCTGATCGCTGCTGAGGGTGGCCTTGTCGCTGCTGGGGCTGTCCTCGCGCCCCGGGGTCTTGAGGTTGAAGCGGCGGATGCAGAAATCGAATACCAGGTAGTACAGCAGCCCATACAGCAGCCCCACCGGCAGCACCTTCCAGCCATTGGTCGAGCGGCCCCAGCCCAGGGCCATGTCGATGGCGCCACCGGAAAAGGTAAAGCCCAGGTGAATGTCCAGCAGGTTGGTCAGGGCCATGGACGCCCCGGTGAGCAGCGCATGCACCAGGTACAGCAGCGGCGCGAGGAACATAAAGGCGAATTCGATCGGCTCGGTGACCCCGGTGAGGAAGGAGGTCAGGGCCATCGACAGGAAGATCCCGCCCATCACCTTGCGCCGCTCCGGCAGGGCATTGCGGTACATCGCCAGGCAAGCGGCGGGCAGGCCGAACAGCATCATCGGGAACATCCCGGTCATGAACTGGCCGCCCTTGGGGTCGCCGGCAAAGTAGCGGGTCAGGTCGCCGGTGACCACCGCCCCGGTGCTCGGGTCGGTGAAGCTGCCGAACACGAACCAGGCCAGGTTGTTGAGGATATGGTGCAGCCCGGTAATGATCAGCAGGCGGTTGAGCACGCCGAAGACAAAGGCGCCCAAGCTGCCGCTTTCCAGTAGCAACTGGCCGAAGCTGTTGATGCCGTGCTGGATCGGCGGCCAGATCAGGCCGAACACCACCCCCAGGCCCACGGCACTGAAGCCGGTGACTATGGGCACGAAACGCCGACCGCCGAAGAATGCCAGGTATTCCGGCAACGCGATGTCCTTGAAGCGGTTGTACAGCGCGCCGGCCAGCAGCCCGCTGATGATCCCGGCGAGCATGCCCATGTTGATGCTGGCATCCAGCACCTTGAGGGTCGAGACCATCACCAGGTAGCCGATGGCCCCGGCCAGCCCGGCGGTGCCGTTGTTGTCCCGGGCAAAGCCCACGGCAATGCCGATGGCGAAGATCAGCGCCAGGTTGCCGAAGATCGACTGCCCGGCGTCATGGATGATGGCGATGTTCAACAGGTCGGTATCGCCCAGGCGCAACAGCAGGCCGGCAATCGGCAGGATGGCGATGGGCAGCATCAGCGCCCGGCCGAGGCGTTGCAGGCCCTCGATGAAATACTGGTACATGGCGTTTCTCCGCGCGTTGTTGTTATGGATGCAGCGGCCAGTGTCGGGCGCAGGCTTCACGCACTGCGCCGGCGCCGGGCAGGTCCAGCAGCGATGGGGCCAGGTTGCGGCACTCGGCGGCGTCCAGCTGGCGTACCCGGTCCTTGATCTCGCCCACTTGCGGTGGGCTTACCGACAGTTCGTCGACCCCGAGGCCGATCAATACCGGGGTGGCCAGCGGGTCGGAAGCCAGGGCGCCGCAGACGCCTACCCAGCGCCCGTGGCGCTTGGCCCCAGCGCAGGTCTGGGCGATCAGGCGCAGTAGCGCCGGGTGCAGGGCATCGACCCGTGCTGCCAGCCCGGCGTGATCGCGGTCCATGGCCAGGGTGTACTGGGACAGGTCATTGGTACCGATGGACAGGAAATCGGCGTGCTGCGCCAGTTGCTCGGCCATCAATGCGGCCGCTGGCACTTCGATCATCACCCCCAGTTCCGGGCACTGTGCCAGCCCCAGTTCGGCGGCGAGCTGCTCCAGGCGCTGGCGGATCTGCAGCAGCTCGGCCACTTCGCTGACCATGGGCAGCATCACCCGGCAGCGCTGGGCGGGGGTCACTTGCAGCAGGGCGCGCAATTGCTGGTCCAGCAGGTGCGGGCGGGCCTGGGCCAGGCGAATGCCGCGCAGGCCCAGTACCGGGTTGGCCTCTGCCGGCAGGGGCAGGTAGTCCAGCTGCTTGTCGCCGCCGACATCGATGGTGCGGATGATCACGGGCTTGTCGCCCATGGCATCCAGCACCGCCTGATAGGCCTGGCGCTGTTCTTCTTCGTCGGGCGCCTGGCGACGGTCGACGAACAGAAATTCGGTGCGCAGCAGGCCGACACCATCGGCACCGCCCTGGTGGGCATCCCGGGCCTCGTCGCTGGAGGCGACATTGGCTGCCACCTCGATTGGCTGGCCATCGCGGGTCAGTGCCGGTTGCTGGGCATGCTGCTGTTGCCGTTCACGGCGCTGGCGCTGCGTGGCCACGGCCTGCTGCACCTGGGCGATGCGCTGCGGGGCCGGAGCCAGCTCCAGGCGTGCACCGTCGGCATCCAGCACCACCTGGCGGCCGTCGCCGATGCCCAGCAGTTCCTGGCCCAGGGCCACCAGGCAGGGCAGGCCCTTACCCCGGGCGAGGATCGCCACATGGGAGGTGGCGCCGCCGGCGGCCATGCACAGCCCGGCCACGCCCTGGGCGCTGAGTTGCAGCAGGTCGGAGGGGGTCAGTTCCTCGGCGGCGACAATCGCCCCCGGCGGCAGGTCGTAGTGCCAGGCTTCCCCCAGCAGGGCGCGCAGTACCCGTTGTTGCAGGTCGCGCAGGTCGTTGGCGCGCTCGGCCAGCAGCGAGTTATCCAGTTGTTGCAGTACTTGGCACTGCTCGGCGATGGCCGCGCTCCAGGCGTGGGTGGCGGCGCGACCCTGGGCGATAAGCGCCTCGGCGGCGTCGAGCAGGGTCGGGTCTTCCAGCAGTGCCAGGTGGGCGTTGAAAATCTCCTGTTCTTGCTGGTCGCGGCGTTGTCGGGCCTGTTCCAGGGTGTGCAGGACTTCATCGCGGACCTGGGCCAGGGCCGCCTGCAGTGCGACGCGCTGTTCCTGGGGTTGATGCTGGCCGCGATCTTCCGGCAGTTGCATGGCGTTGAGCCGCAACAGCGGGCCGCTCACCAGTCCCGGAGCCGCGCACACGCCGTGCAGCACGCCGTCTTCGCTGGCGCGCCGAGACACTGGCATGGGGGGCGGTGGCGCGGCATGGGCGTCCGCTGGCAGCGCCGTGCCGAGGGTTTTCAGCAGGGCTTGCAAGGCCTCTTGGCCATCGGCGCCCCGGCAGCTGACCAGCACCTCGTCCTGCTCGCCAAGGTCCAGGCCCATCAGGGCGATCAGGCTGGAGCAGGGCGCGCTTTTGCCGTTGAAGGTCAGGCGCGACTGGCTTTGAAAGCCTGCGGCGGTCTGCCGTACCAGGGCTGCGGGGCGTGCATGCAGGCCGCCGCGATGTGCCACCTGGACCCGTGCGCTGGCCTCTGCGCTGGCGGTTGCCTCGCTTGCCGGTTGCGGGCTCTGGCTGCCACGGCGGCTGATCTGCAACAGTGGCTCGCCGAGGCGCACCGAAGACAGGCCCAGGCCGCGCAGCTCGAAGTCCTCGCCGTTGGTCAGGATCAGCGGGCTGATCAGGCTCCGGCAATGCCGCGCCACCAGGTCCAGGTCGAAGCGCAGCAGGGGCTGGCCAGCGCTGACTTCCTGGCCTTCCTTGACCAGCATGGCAAAACCCTGGCCTTGCAGCTCGACGCTGTCCAGGCCCAGGTGCAGGAGGATTTCCGCGCCGTTGGCGGCGCGCAGGGTCAGGGCGTGGCCGGTGCGCGCCACCTGCACCACCAGGCCGGCGCACGGTGCGTGCAGGGTGTCGTCCAGCGGGTCGATGGCCAGCCCGTCGCCCATGGCGCCGCTGGCGAACACCGGGTCGGGAACGCGGCACAGCGCCAGCACGGGCCCGCTGAGGGGGGCACTGAGCGTCAGTTGGTTATTGTTGTTATGCATGGCTCGGTACTCGTTGGCGAAGGGGCTTAGTGAGTGCGGGTCACTTTGCTCAGGTGGCGTGGCTGGTCGGGGTCCATGTGCCGGGCTGCGGCCAGGCCGGCGGCCATCACATAGAAGCTCTGGATCGCCAGGATCGGGTCCAGCACCGGGTGTTCGGCGCGGTTCAGGGTCAGGTCCCGTTGCTCGATATCGTCGGGAGCGGCCAGCAGCACCTTGGCGCCGCGCTGGCGCATGTCGGCGGCCAGGCTCAGCAGGCCGCCCTGTTCCGCGCCGCGGGGAGCGAACACCAGCAGCGGGTAGTCGTGGTCGATCAGCGCCATGGGGCCGTGACGCACTTCGGCGCTGCTGAAGGCTTCGGCCTGGATGGCCGAGGTTTCCTTGAGCTTGAGCGCGGCTTCCTGGGCAATCGCGAAACCGGCGCCACGGCCGATCACCATCAACCGCTGGCAATCGCGCAGGGCTTCGACGGCGGGGCTCCAGTCCTGGGTCGCGGCCTGTTGCAGGCCTTCGGCCAGAGCCTGGCCGGCCTCGAGCAGGTGGCCGTCCTCGTTCCAGTGGCCGATCAGCCGTGCGCTGGCGCTGAGGGTGGCGATAAAGCTCTTGGTGGCGGCCACGCTCTGTTCGGCGCCGGCATGCAGCGGCAGGCAGAATTCGCTGGCGGCTTCCAGTGGGCTGTTTTCCGCATTGACCATGGCCACGCTGAGGGCGCCGCGCTTGCGCAGCAGGCGCACGCTGTTGACCAGGTCCGGGCTCTGGCCCGACTGCGAAAAGGCGAACACCGCCTGGCCGCTAACCCGCAGGGGCGCCTGCTGCATGGTCACCACCGACATCGGCAGCGAGGCCACCGGAATGCCTACTTGCTGCATGGTCAGGTAGGCGAAATAGCTCGCGGCATGGTCGGAGCTGCCCCGGGCCACGGTCATCGCCACTTGCGGCGGCTGCCGGCGCAGACGTCCGGCGACCTCGTGCAGGGCCGGGTCCAGGTGCTGCAACTGGCGGCTTACTGCGGCGTGCGAGGACAGCGCCTCTTCAAGCATTTTTGAAGTCAATGTCTTCTCCTTCGACCATCACGGCGGTCAGTGTGAGTGTGCGATCCAGGCGCACGCAGTCGGCCCAGCTGCCCGGTTGCAGGCGGCCGCGTTCAGGCAGGCCGAGGTAGTCGGCGGGAAATTGCGACAGGCGCTGCGCGGCTTCGGCCAGGGGCAGGCCGATTTTCACCAGGTTGCGCAGGGCCTGGTCCATGGTCAGGGTGCTGCCGGCCAGGGTGCCGTCGGCCAGGCGCACGCCGCCCAGGCACTTGGTCACGGTGTGGCTGCCCAGCTGGTATTCGCCGTCGGGCATACCGGCGGCGGCGGTGGAGTCGGTGACGCAATACAGGCAGGGAATCGCGCGCAGGGCCACGCGCATGGCGCCCGGGTGCACGTGCAGCAGGTCGGGAATCAGCTCGGCGTACTGGGCGTGGGCCAGGGCCGCGCCGACGATGCCCGGCTCGCGGTGATGCAGCGGGCTCATGGCGTTATACAGGTGGGTGAAGCTGGTGGCGCCGGCGGCCAGGGCGGCCACGCCTTCTTCGTAGCTGCCCAGGGTGTGGCCGATCTGCATGCGCACCCCGCGGCGGCTGAGGGTGCGAATCAGCTCGTCGTGGCCGGCGATTTCCGGGGCAATGGTGATCACTCGGATCGGCGCCAGCGCCAGGTACTGCTCCACCTCCGCCAGCAGCGCGGTATGGGCGAAGTTGGGCTGGGCGCCGAGCTTGCCAGGGTTGATGTAGGGGCCTTCCAGATGCACCCCTAGCACCCGGGCGCAGCCGCGGCGGCGCTGCTGGACGAAATCACCGAGCTGGGCCAGGACCTGGCTGATTTCTTCCTTGGGCGCGGTCATGGTGGTGGCCAGCAGCGCGGTGGTGCCAAAGCGCAGGTGGGTGCGGGCAATGGCTTCGAAGGCTGCACTGCCCTGCATGATGTCGTGGCCGCCACCGCCGTGCACGTGCAGGTCGATAAAGCCCGGCAGCAGGTAGGGCAGGTCGTTGTCCGCCGGGTCGCAGGGGCTGCCTTCAATAGCGCTGACCTTGCCGTCCTGGTGGAGCAGGCGGCCGCGGACCCAGCCATTGGGCGTGAGGATATTGTCTTCGGACATGGGGTTTCTCGGCTTCCGAGGGCGGGTTCAGCGTCGCAGTTCGGCGACGAAGTCGTAGTAGTCGTTGCGGCAATAGGTGTCGGTGACTTCGATCGGCGTGTTGTCTTCCAGGTAGCCGACCCGGGTCATCAGCAGCATGGCGGTGCCGGGGGCGATGCCCACCAGCGCGGCGAATTCGTCCGAGGCGTTGATTGCCTGGATATGCTGCAGCGCCCGCACCACTGGCCGGCCGATGCTGTCGAGGTACTCGTAGAGCGAATCGCCCACCGCTTCGGGGCGGGCAATGATGCTGGCGGGCAGGGTGCTCATCTCGATCGCCATTACCGTGTCATCGGCTTTGCGCAGGCGCTTGAGCCGCGCCACCTTGTCGTTGGGCGACAGGCCGAGGCGGATCAGTTCCTCGTGGGTGGGCTGGGTCAGGCCGCGTTCCAGCCACTGCGAGCCGGGCACGAAGCCTTTCAGGCGGAGCATTTCGCTGAAGCCGGAAAGGCGTGACAGGGGTTGTTCCAGGCGTGGGGTGATAAAGGTGCCCGAGCCCTGGTGGCGGCGGATCAGGCCTTGCTCGAAGAGTATTTCCAGGGCCTTGCGCGCGGTCACCCGGGAGATGCCCAACTGTTCGCTGAGGTTGCGTTCCGACGGCAGCGCCTGCTCGGCTTTCCACTGGCCGGCGTGAATCGCCGCTTCCAGGTTGCGCGCCAGTTGCAGGTACAGCGGGGTGGGCTGGGTGTCGTCGGGACGCAGACTCAGGAGCACATTCATCAGTAGGTTTCCGATGCGGTTTTTAGGTTGTTGTTGCCCGCTAGTGACGAAAAACTAATACCACTTAAATACCATGTCAACGCCACTGGTCAGCGCCAGGCAGCGTAAAACGGGGCTTGCGGGGTATCACCTAGGGGTAAGGATTGAAGTGGTATTAGGCAGGTCTGGCCGCTGGGGCCAAGGCAGTGGCTGGCGACCCGTGCAGGTCGCCAAGTGGTATGCGCGCCCGGGGCGGGCGCGGGGGAGGAAAATATTTTTCGCGGGCGGGGAAATTAAGGGCGGATTTCGATCATGGTGCCGTCCTTGACCAGGCCCCAGACCTCGCGCATATCGACGTTGCGCATGGCGATGCAGCCATCGGTCCAGTCCAGGGTGTGGAAGTACTGCTCGGGGAATTCCTCGGTGTCCGGGGTGCCGTGGATCATGATCATGCCGCCGGGCTCCACCCCTTCACGCCGCGAGCGGGCGGCGTCGCTGATGTTCGGGTAGGAGATGTGCATGGCCAGGTAGTAGCGGTCGCTGGTCTTGCGCCAGTCGAGCCAGTACAGGCCCTCGGGCGTGCGCTTGTCGCCTTCCATCAGCTTGGGACCCTTGGGTTTCTTGCCCAGGGAAATGCGGTAGGTCTTCAGTGGTTTGCCGCCATTGATCAACTGCAGTTGATGGGCGGATTTGAGCACCAGGATTTTCTCGATGACCTTGCCGTCCAGGGTTTCCACCGTGGAGGCTTGAGACAGGGCAACGAAGGAGCAGCACAGCAGGGCAAGCAACCAGCGCATTGACACGATATCCCCAGGCGCGCACAGATCCCGTGCACGTTTTATTGTTTAAGTGATGGCAGGCTGAGCGAGCGGCGGGATGGATTCGGAGCGTACGGCAAACGCCTGTGTCCGCCGGTCAGCGAAGAAGCATTCTAAGGTACGGCCGACGGTGCGGAAAGCCAGCTCGGACCAGGGGATATCGGCTTCGTCGAACAACTGCACTTCCAGGCTCTCGGGGCCGGCGGCGAAGTCCAGGTCGGCCAGTTCCGCACGGAAGAACACATGCACCTGGCTGATATGCGGCACGTCGATCAGGGTATAGATGTGCAGGTTGCGTACACGGGCGCAGGCTTCCTCGAAGGTTTCGCGGATGGCCGCCTGTTCCACGGTCTCGCCGTTCTCCATAAAGCCTGCCGGCAGGGTCCAGTAGCCCAGGCGCGGTTCGATGGCACGGCGGCACAGCAGCACCTTGCCCTGCCAGGTGGCCAAGCAGCCGGCGACTATATTGGGGTTCTGGTAGTGGATGGTCTGGCAGTGATCGCAGACGTAGCGCAGGCGTGAGTCGCCTTCGGGAATACGCTGGGTTACCGGGTTGCCGCACTGGCTGCAAAATTTCATCTGGGCTGTCCGAAAAGGCTGGGGCTATCTTGGCGTGCCGCATGGTCGCCGGCAAGTTGTCGTTTCGCGACAGACCCCCGGAGCGGGGGTTGGGCCGCCGATTGGATTGGTGCATGATGCACGGTAGCCAACAGATCGAGATGCCTCATGCTGGACGAGCTACTTCATCGGGTCAGTCAATACACCCCAAGAACCCTGGAGATCGACCAACGCTTTCCCGAAGCCGCGGTGCTGGTGCCCATCACCCGCAGCGACGATCCGGAGCTGGTATTGACCTTGCGCGCCAGCGGGTTGTCGACCCATGGAGGTGAAGTGGCCTTTCCCGGTGGCCGGCGCGACCCGGAAGACCCAGACCTGATTTTCACCGCCTTGCGCGAGGCCGAAGAGGAAATCGGCCTGCCACCGGGGCTGGTGGAAATCATCGGCCCCCTGAGTGCGCTGGTGTCCAAGCATGGGATCAAGGTCACGCCCTACGTCGGGGTGATTCCCGATTATGTCGAATACCTGGCCAACGACGCCGAGATTGCCGCGGTATTCACCGTGCCCCTGGAGTTCTTCCGCCAGGACCCGCGCGAGCACACCCATCGCATCGACTATCAAGGCCGCAGCTGGTATGTCCCCAGTTACCGTTTCGGCGAGTACAAGATCTGGGGCCTGACCGCGATCATGATCGTCGAGCTGGTCAACCTGCTGTTCGATGCCAAGATCAGCCTGCAGCACCCACCGCAAAACTATATCCATAGCTGAAGCCAGCACTGCGCATGGCATCAACCCGCGGCTGCCTGAGCCATGAGGACAATAAGATGAAATACCGCCTGGGCGACGCCCGAGTCGAGACCCATCCCGAAAGCTGGGTAGCCCCGAATGCCACCCTGGTGGGCAAGGTCAAGCTGGAGGAGGGGGCCAATGTTTGGTTCAACGCGGTGCTGCGTGGCGACAACGAGCTGATCCTGATCGGCAAGCACAGCAATGTGCAGGACGGCACGGTGATGCACACCGACATGGGCTACCCGCTGACCATCGGCACCGGCGTGACCATCGGCCATAACGCCATGCTGCATGGCTGCACGGTGGGCGACTACAGCCTGATCGGCATCAATGCGGTGATTCTCAACGGCGCCAGGATCGGCAAGAACTGCATCATCGGCGCCAACTCGCTGATCGGCGAGGGCAAGGAAATTCCCGACGGCTCGCTGGTCATGGGGTCGCCGGGCAAGGTGGTGCGCGAGCTCACCGAGCCACAGAAGAAAATGCTCGAAGCCAGCGCCGCCCACTACGTTCATAATGCCCGCCGTTATGCCAAAGAGCTGGTTGAGCAAGAATCATGAATGCCCCCGAAAGACCCGTCGCCTCGCCCTGCGTGAGCATCTGCGCCCTGGATGAGCAGGACATCTGCACCGGCTGCCAGCGCACGGTGGACGAAATCACCCGCTGGAGCCGCATGGACAACAGCGAGCGCCGCGCGGTCCTGGCCCTGTGCCATGAGCGGGCCAAGTCCAGCGGCTTGCTGTGGATGATCGGCTCCAGCTCGGCCAGCTGACCCGCTCGTTTCGCCAGCTTGCTGGCGAAAGGGCTTCTTGGCCCAGCCCCGGGCCTGCAGTAACCTGTGCGCCTTCCTTATCGGTACCCTTGGCCCCCATGCTCTTCCTGATCGCCTATATCAGCAGCGTCGTGCTGATCAACTACGCCTTTTCCACCGCGCCGCAACTGGACATCATCTGGTCGGCCTGGGGCGGGCTGGTGTTCGTGCTGCGGGACATGGTGCAGACCCGCTTCGGCCATGGCGCATTGTTCGCAATGCTGGTGGCCCTGGTGCTGTCCTATGTGACGTCCGACCCCACCATCGCCCTGGCCAGCGCCACCGCGTTCGCCGTGTCGGAATGCATCGACTGGCTGGTGTTCAGCATCACCAAGCGGCCGCTGCACGATCGCCTGTGGATCAGCTCGGCCCTGAGCATTCCCCTGGATACCTTTATCTTCTACGGCATGATCGATGCCCTGACCCCGGCGGTGACCCTTACCGCCCTGGGTTCGAAGTTCGCCGGGGTCACGGTGGTCTGGCTGGCCATGGCCTGGCGTTTGCGCAAAGCGGCGTGCGCCGGCTGAGCCAAAGGCTGCGGTTCATGTAAAATGCCGCGCACTTTCCCCCTTGGGTCGGCCTTTCGGCGTTCGGCCCTCGATGATTCGCTCCTTTGAGGACCTTCAGATGACTCGTATCGGAACCCCGTTGTCGCCTACCGCGACCCGCGTCTTGCTTTGTGGCTGTGGTGAGTTGGGCAAGGAAGTGGTGATCGAGCTGCAACGCCTGGGTGTCGAGGTGATTGCCGTGGACCGCTACGCCAACGCCCCGGCGATGCAGGTGGCTCATCGCAGCCACGTGATCAACATGCTCGACGGCGCGGCCCTGCGGGCGGTGATCGAGGCCGAGAAGCCGCATTTCATCGTTCCGGAAATCGAAGCCATCGCCACTGCGACCCTGGTGGAGCTGGAAGCCGAAGGCTTTACCGTGATCCCGACCGCTCGGGCCACTTCCCTGACCATGAACCGTGAAGGCATTCGTCGCCTGGCCGCTGAAGAGCTGGACCTGCCGACCTCGCCCTACCATTTCGCCGACACCTTCGAAGACTATTCCAAGGCCGTGGACGACCTGGGCTTCCCCTGCGTGGTCAAGCCGGTGATGAGTTCCTCGGGCAAGGGCCAGAGCCTGCTGCGCAGCGTCGATGACGTGCAGAAGGCCTGGGACTACGCCCAGGAAGGCGGACGTGCCGGCAAGGGCCGGGTGATCATCGAGGGCTTTATCGACTTCGACTACGAAATCACCCTGCTGACTGTGCGTCACGTGGGCGGCACCACCTTCTGCGCGCCGGTGGGCCATCGCCAGGAGAAGGGCGACTACCAGGAATCCTGGCAACCCCAGGCCATGAGCCCCAAGGCCCTGGCGGAATCCGAGCGGGTGGCCAAGGCGGTCACCGAGGCCCTGGGCGGTCGCGGCCTGTTTGGCGTGGAGCTGTTTATCAAGGGCGACCAGGTGTGGTTCAGCGAAGTGTCGCCGCGCCCCCATGACACCGGCCTGGTGACCCTGATTTCCCAGGACTTGTCGCAGTTCGCCCTGCATGCCCGGGCGATTCTCGGCCTGCCGATTCCGCTGATCCGCCAGTTCGGCCCTTCGGCCTCGGCCGTGATCCTGGTGGAAGGCCAGTCCACCCAGACCGCCTTCGCCAACCTGGGCCTGGCCCTGAGCGAGCCGGACACCGCGCTGCGCCTGTTCGGCAAGCCGGAAGTCAACGGCCAGCGGCGCATGGGCGTGGCCCTGGCTCGCGACGAGTCGATCGAGGCCGCCCGGGCCAAGGCCACCCGTGCTGCGCAGGCGGTGGTGGTCGAGCTCTAAAAGGCATCACGAGTCAGCTCGCGCCTACAGGATTTGCATTGAACCTGTAGGAGCGAGCTTGCTCGCGAAACACCCGTTCAGGCGACCCGATTCAAATCGTTGCCACGGGTTTCCTTCAAGCACAGCACCGCGATCAAACTCAGCAGCGCTGCCCCCGACACATAACCACCCACCCAGCTCAGGCCACCCATGGCCACCAGCTTCTGGGCGAAGAAGGGTGCCGCCGAGGCACCGACAATCCCGCCCAGGTTATAGGCCGCCGAAGCGCCGGTATAACGCACATGGGTCGGAAACAGCTCCGGCAGCAATGCGCCCATCGGGGCGAAGGTCACCCCCATCAGAAACAGCTCGATGCACAGGAACAGCGCCACGCCGGCGGTGGAGCCCTGGGTCAGCAGTGGCTCCATGGTGAATCCCGAAAGAATCGCCAGCACGCCGCCGCCCAGCAACACCGGTTTGCGTCCGAAGCGGTCGCTGGCCCAGGCCGCCAGTGGTGTGGCCGCGGCCATGAACAGCACGGCGAAGCACAGCAGGCCGAGGAAGGTTTCCCGGCTGTAGCCCAAGGTGGCGACGCCGTAGCTCAGGGAAAACACCGTGGAGATATAGAACAGGGCGTAGCACACCACCATCGAGGCGGCGCCCAGCAGCACTGGCAGCCAGTATTGGCTGAACAGCTCCACCAGCGGCATCTTCACCCGTTCCTGGCGCGCCACGGCGTTGGCGAATACCGGGGTTTCATGCAGCTTCAGGCGCACATACAGGCCCACCATCACCAGTGCGGCGCTGAGCAGGAAGGGAATGCGCCAGCCCCAGGAGCGGAACTGCTGGTCATCCAGGCCCAGGAACAGGCCGTTGGCGGCGAGAAAGCCGATGGACGGCCCCAGTTGCGGGAACATGCCGAACCAGGCGCGCTTGCCCTCCGGGGCGTTTTCCGTGGCCAGCAGCGCCGCGCCGCCCCATTCGCCGCCCAGCCCCAGGCCCTGGCCGAAGCGCAGCACACAGAGCAGGATCGGCGCCCAGGCTCCGATGCTGGCATAGCCCGGCAGCACGCCGATCAGGGTGGTGCACACCCCCATCAGCAGCAGCGAGGCCACCAGGGTCGACTTGCGCCCGATGCGGTCGCCGAAATGGCCGAACAGTGCCGAACCCAGCGGGCGCGCAAGAAAGGCGATGCCGAAGGTCAGGAACGCCGAGAGCATTTGCGCCGTGCCGGAGCTCTGGGGGAAGAACACCGGGCCTATCACCAGGGCGGCGGCGGTGGCGTAGACGTAGAAATCGTAGAACTCGATGGCCGTGCCGATAAAGCTGGCAGTGGCCACGCGACTGGCGGAGTTGGCCGGTTGCGCAGGTGTGCTGGTGCTGTAGGTGGTGCTGGTGGTCATGTGGGTATCCCTGACAGTCGTTGCTCCTGTGGAGCGAATTATTAGGGTCGAGCACCCAGGGATGTGGGTTTGGCGCGGCGTGGCTCGGGGTGGGAGCGGCGACGGACAGTGTGCGGCTATAGGTGCAGGGTCTCGCAGGGTGCGGGTAGCACGCGGGGGCTGCGCAGCTTGGGTAAGCCAGGGGATTATAGAAAGGCTGCTAACTATCCAACAAGGGCTTGTGGCCGCATTTGCAGGCCGCGCCAGGTGGGCCCTGGGGCGGCCGGTTACTCAGAGCAGGACGGGCATGCTGCTGGTGTGCCAGATCAGCACGCGGCTGACGCGGTTCTCCTCGGTTTCGAGGATCTCCAGGCGGTAGCGGCCGATCTTCAGGCACACGGCGCTGTCGGGAATGGTTTCCAGGGCCTCGGTGACCAGGCCGTTGAGGGTCTTGGGGCCGTCGCTGGGCAGGTGCCAGCCCAGGCTCTTGTTCAGTTCGCGAATCGATGCCGCGCCTTCCACCACATAGCGGCCGTCGGCCTGGGGGTGGATATGCGGGTTGTCCAGGCTGTGCTCGCTTTCGAACTCGCCGACTATTTCTTCGAGAATGTCTTCCAGGGTAACAATGCCCTGCACCTCGCCATACTCGTCCACCACCATGCCCAGGCGCCGTTGCTGTTTGTGAAAGTTCAGCAATTGCAACTGCAGCGGGGTGCTTTCGGGAACGAAATAGGGTTCATGGCAGGCCGCCAGCAGGCTGTCCTTGGTCAGGCTGGCATCGGGCAGCAGATGGCGGATCTGCCGGGTGTTGAGCACCGCCTCGACCTGGTTGATGTCGCTGTGGAACACCGGCAGGCGCGTGCGCTTGGTCAGGCGCAGTTGCTCGATGATGTCCTCGATGGGGTCGTCCAGGTTGATGCCGTCCACTTCGCTGCGGGGCACCAGGATGTCGTTGACGGTGATGTTGTCCAGGGCGTGGATGCCGGGCAGGGCGTGGGGGGCCGCTGGCGCGGGTTCGTCGTCCAGCAGGGCCGGGTCGTCGTCACTGTGCTTGACCGCTCCGCCCTTGGCGGCAAACGGACGCAATAGCAACTGGCCGATGACGTTGAGCAGCCAGGCCAGCGGGTAGACGATCTTCATCGGGATGCCGAGCAGGCTGTTGCCGAAGCTCAGGGTGCCTTCCGGGTAGCGTGTGGCCAGGGTTCGGGGCAGGTATTCGGCCAGCACCAGCAGGCCACAGGTGATGATCAGGCAGGCCAGCCAGGGGCCGTTTTCCGCCCAGTAGAACAGCGCCAGCAGGGTGCTGATGATCACCGCCAGCACCCGGCACAGGGTGTTGCACAGAATCAGGCTTTCCTTGGGGAAGGCCAGGCGCGCCGTGGGCTTGTCGCCGGAGCGCGAGGCGCTGCGCAGGGTCAGTAGGTGCAGTTGGGCGGCGTCGATGGCGGTGAACAGCCCGGACCAGACGATGAGCAGGGCGATTACCGCAAGCATGGGCCCGGTGGGCAGGGAGTCGGTCATGGCCGGTCGTCAGATATGCAGGATGTATTCGCGAACCAGCTTGCTGCCGAAGTAGGCCAGCATCAGCAGGCAGAAGCCCGCCAGGGTCCAGCGAATCGCCTTGTGCCCGCGCCAGCCCAGGCGGTTGCGGCCCCACAGCAGCACGCTGAACACCACCCAGGCCAGGCAGGCCAGCAGGGTCTTGTGCACCAGGTGCTGGGCGAACAGGTTGTCGAAGAACAGCCAGCCGGAGATCAGCGACAGCGAGAGCAGCACCCAGCCGGCCCAGAGAAAGCCGAACAGCAGGCTTTCCATGGTCTGCAGCGGCGGGAAGTTGCGGATCAGCCCCGAGGGGTGCTTGTTCTTCAGCTGACGGTCCTGCACCAGCAGCAGCAAGGATTGGAACACCGCGATGGTGAACATGCCGTAGGCCAGGATCGACAGCAGGATATGGGCCAGGATGCCCGGCTCCTCGTCGATCACTGGCACCGTGCCGGTGGGCACGAACTGCGCCAGCAGCGCCGTCAGGGCGCCAAGGGGGAACAGCAGCACCAGCAGGTTTTCCACGGGAATCCGCGCGCAGGCCAGCAAGGTCAGGGCGATCACCGCGGCGGCGATCAGGCTGGCGGCGCTGAAGAAGTCCAGGCCCAGGCCAACCGGGGTCAGCAGGTGGGTCAACAGGCTGGCGGTGTGGGCGAGCAGGGCGAGGACCCCGAGCACGACCAGCAGGCGCTTGTCGGCCTTGGTGCCGGTGGCCAGGCGGGTGCCTTGGTAGAAGGTCGCAGCGGCATAAAGGAGGGCGGCGGCGAGGGTGGGTAGCAAACTGGGTGACAAGGGGAGCATAAGTCCTGTTAGGCAAGCCCGAAAGTCGCTGAGTTTGGCATAGAACCCAGAGCCCTGAAAGACCACCCAAGCAGACGGCGAGGTGGGCGCCACGCACAGTCTTCGCTATAATCCGCGACCTGCCCACGCCGCAGGCTCATCGAGCACTCGTTTATCACGCTCTGGGCCGCCATTATCCCGGTCTTCCCTGGGCCTGAAAGGATCGCGCATGTTTGAAAACCTAACCGACCGTCTCTCGCAGACGCTGCGCCATGTCACCGGCAAGGCCAAGCTGACCGAGGACAACATCAAAGACACCCTGCGTGAAGTGCGCATGGCGTTGCTCGAAGCCGACGTTGCCCTGCCGGTGGTCAAGGACTTCGTCAATTCGGTGAAGGAACGTGCGGTTGGCACTGAAGTGTCCCGCAGCCTGACTCCGGGCCAGGCCTTTGTGAAGATCGTCCAGGCTGAGCTGGAAAGCCTGATGGGCGCGGCCAACGAAGACCTCAACCTCAGCGCGGTGCCGCCGGCCGTGGTGCTGATGGCTGGCTTGCAGGGCGCGGGCAAGACCACCACCGCCGGCAAGCTCGCGCGTTTCCTTAAAGAGCGCAAGAAGAAGAGCGTGATGGTGGTGTCCGCGGACGTCTACCGTCCGGCGGCGATCAAGCAGCTGGAAACCCTGGCCAATGACATCGGCGTGACCTTCTTCCCGTCGGACTTGAGCCAGAAGCCGGTGGCGATCGCCGAAGCGGCTATAAAGGAAGCGAAAGTCAAGTTCATCGACGTGGTGATCGTCGATACCGCCGGTCGCCTGCACGTCGACAGCGAAATGATGGAGGAGATCCAGGCGTTGCACGCGGCGGTCAAGCCCGTGGAAACCCTGTTCGTGGTCGACGCCATGACCGGCCAGGACGCCGCCAACACTGCCAAGGCCTTTGGTGACGCGCTGCCGCTGACCGGCGTGGTGCTGACCAAGGTCGACGGCGACGCCCGGGGCGGTGCCGCACTGTCGGTGCGGGCCATCACCGGCAAGCCGATCAAGTTCATCGGTATGGGCGAGAAGAGCGAAGCCCTGGAGCCGTTCCACCCTGAGCGTATCGCTTCGCGCATCCTCGGCATGGGCGACGTGCTCAGCCTGATCGAGCAGGCCGAACAGACCCTCGACAAGGACAAGGCCGACAAGCTTGCGAAAAAGCTGAAGAAGGGCAAGGGCTTCGACCTCGAAGACTTCCGCGACCAGCTGCAACAGATGAAGAACATGGGCGGCCTTGGCGGCCTGATGGACAAGTTGCCGAATATCGGCGGGGTCAACCTGGCGCAGATGGGCAATGCCCAGGGCGCGGCCGAGAAGCAGTTCAAGCAGATGGAAGCCATCATCAACTCCATGACCCCGGCCGAGCGCCGTGACCCCGAGCTGATCAGCGGTTCGCGCAAGCGCCGTATCGCGCTGGGTTCGGGCACCCAGGTGCAGGACATCGGGCGCTTGATCAAGCAGCACAAGCAGATGCAGAAGATGATGAAGAAATTCTCCGCCAAGGGCGGTATGGCCAAGATGATGCGCGGCCTGGGCGGCATGATGCCTGGCGGCGGCATGCCGAAAATGTAAAGAATCCGCGCCGGCAGTGATGCCGGCGCATTTTCCACGGGGACGTGGAGCCTCGGGCAAGCCCCCGATCGGGGTGCGCTCAGTCGCCATCGCTTGCGATGGCACCCTGGCAAATCTGCATGGCAGCCGATGGGCGCCGGAAAAAGGCATTTGCAAAAGTCCGGATATTCCTTAGAATATGCGGCCTTTCGGGCACCCTGCCCGCTGTGCATATAGATTTGCAGCACCGACTACAGGAACGATTTACACATGCTAACAATCCGTTTGGCCCTTGGCGGCTCCAAAAAGCGCCCGTTCTACCACCTGACCGTGACCGACAGCCGTAACCCACGTGACGGTTCGCACAAAGAACAAATCGGCTTCTTCAACCCGATCGCTCGTGGTCAAGAAGTTCGTCTGTCCGTGAACCAAGAGCGCGTAGCCTACTGGCTGAGCGTGGGTGCACAGCCGTCTGAGCGCGTTGCTCAGCTGCTGAAGGAATCGGCCAAGGCCGCAGCCTGAACCCTATGAACGCGACGCCAGCACCTGCTGATGATTTGATCGTTATTGGCAAAATCTACTCTGTTCATGGCGTTCGCGGCGAAGTGAAGGTTTATTCCTTTACTGATCCGATCAAAAACCTGTTGGACTACAAAACCTGGACGCTCAAGCGCGAAGGCAGCGTGAAACAGGTTGAGCTAGTCAGTGGACGCGGGAACGACAAGTTCCTGGTCGCAAAGCTCAAGGGTCTTGATGATCGCGAAGAAGCTCGTCTTCTGGCCGGTTACGAGATCTGCGTGCCACGCAACCAGTTCCCTGAACTGACCGACGGCGAGTACTACTGGTACCAGCTGCAGGGTCTCAAGGTCATCGACACCCTCGGGCAATTGCTCGGGCAGATCGATCACCTGCTGGAGACCGGCTCGAACGATGTAATGGTGGTCAAGCCTTGCGCTGGCAGCCTGGATGATCGCGAACGCCTGTTGCCCTATACCGAGCAATGCGTGTTGGCCATCGACCTGGCAGCGGGCGAAATGAAGGTGGATTGGGACGCGGAATTCTAAGCGTGGCGACTTTGCGCGTAGAAGTGATCAGTCTGTTTCCCGAAATGTTCGCGGCTATCAGCGAATACGGCATCACCAGCCGCGCGGTGAAACAGGGGCTGTTGCAGCTCACCTGTTGGAATCCGCGAGACTACACCACGGATCGACATCACACTGTGGACGATCGCCCGTTTGGCGGTGGACCGGGCATGGTGATGAAGATCAAGCCCCTGGAAGATGCGCTGGTTCAGGCCAGGAACGCAGCCGGGGAGGGCGCGAAGGTGATTTACCTGTCGCCCCAAGGCCGTCAACTGAATCAGTCGGCGGTGCGCGAGTTGGCGAATGAGGATGCATTGATCCTGATTGCTGGTCGTTATGAAGGCATTGACGAGCGTTTTATTGACGCTCATGTCGATGAAGAGTGGTCGATTGGCGACTATGTACTGTCTGGCGGCGAGCTGCCGGCCATGGTCCTGATCGATGCGGTTACACGGCTGCTGCCCGGAGCTTTAGGGCATGTGGACTCCGCGGAGGAAGATTCCTTCACGGACGGTCTACTGGATTGCCCGCACTACACCCGACCGGAGGTGTATGCGGATCAGCGTGTTCCCGACGTATTGCTTAGCGGCAATCACGCACATATCCGGCGTTGGCGTTTGCAGCAGTCCCTTGGTCGGACCTATGAACGACGCGCCGATCTTCTGGAAAGACGCTCGCTTTCTGGAGAAGAGAAGAAGCTGCTCGAGGAATATCTCCGCGAGCGGGACGATAGTTAACAACGTATCGATGGTAGATCCGACGATTTACCTTAGGAGCACAGCATGACCAACAAAATCATCCTTGCACTCGAAGCAGAGCAGATGACCAAAGAGATCCCAGCCTTTGCCCCGGGCGACACCATTGTCGTTCAGGTGAAAGTGAAGGAAGGCGATCGTTCCCGTCTGCAGGCGTTCGAAGGCGTAGTTATCGCCAAGCGCAACCGCGGTGTGAACAGCGCGTTCACCGTACGTAAAATCTCCAACGGCGTTGGCGTAGAGCGTACTTTCCAGACCTACAGCCCGCAGATCGACAGCATGGCTGTCAAGCGTCGCGGTGACGTGCGTAAAGCCAAGCTGTACTACCTGCGCGACCTGTCGGGTAAAGCAGCTCGCATCAAGGAAAAACTGGCTTAAGTCCAGCTTCCGATGCAGAAAAAAGCAGCCTACGGGCTGCTTTTTTGTTGCCCGTCATTTAATGCCCGGGCAGGTTCAGCAGCACGCAAACGGTGTTGGCGACCCTTTCCAGCAGCACCTCGTCATAAGGCAACCAGGGCAGTGCCGCCAATTTGCCGCTTTGCGCCGCCAGCGGCATATCCACAGGCGCCCCGTCGCAGGTCACACGCCCGGTGACCAAATGCACCGCATGCTCGCCCACCCGCACATGGCGCCCGTCCATGGTCACTTTTCCCTCTTCGATCAGCCTGGCGAAAGCCATGCTCAGCACCTGCCCGCGCATCAGCGTCATCTGGGTCAGGTTGTGCTCGGCCAGCAGATTCAGGCGTTGCTCACGCTTGCCTGCCGAGGTTTGGGGAAGGGGCTGGCCAGTGGCGGTTTGCGCCAGCTCCTCGATAGCGAAACTGCTGACGCTGACCAACAAGTCAATGGCCCGGCAAGCCTCTGAAAACACCTGTGGCGGCAGACTCTTCAGCAGCACGGGCTGCCAGTGCTTTTGGGTACGCCGAGCGAAGCTTGCGCTGCCCGAGAGGCAGTGCCCCTGCAAGCCCGGATAGAGTTCCGCGCCCACCGCGAAGGTCACCCGGATATCGCCCAGGTCGCGGCACAGGCTGCCATCGTCGTCGATCTTCCAGCCTTCGCGGCGGGCCAGGCCGATCAGTGGGCGGATCGACAGGCTGTGCCCGACGAATGCCTGGCAACTGGAGCTCTCCAGCTCTTGCGGGGACGGCAGGTAGTACTCGCGAAACACCTGGCGCAGCGGCTGCTTGAGCCGGTGTGCGCTGACCAGGGCTTTCCAGGCATGGCGCTCAGCTTCGGTGACCGCCAGCGGGTGCCACAGGGAAATCCTGCAGCTCGCATCCAGGCTCAACGGCTGGCCCCAGGGGTCAAGCGCTTGCCCGTCCGCGGTCGGCAGGAAGCTGCGGCTCGGGCCCTGGTCGGGATGGGCAATCCAGAGCAGCGAGTGGGCCAGGGGCGAGCCTGCGGCAGAGTCCGCCAGTTGCTCGCGCCAGTTGCTGAATGACAGCTCAAAGGGGTGCCACAGCGCGGATTCCAGGCAACTGCGCAGCAGCCCGTTCAAAGCCTTGCCGGGAACGCTGCCCGGCGCCAGGCGCAGGGCGATCTCGGGGCGTTGCGCCAGCCCCCGTTCGGCGGGCTTGAGATTGCGCGAGAGTTTCTTCTGGATGCTGGCGTGCCTTACCAGGCTCAAGGCGTTGCGCAGCGCCTGCACGCTTTCCGGCGTGGGCACCTGTTCGACGCAATGGCCCAGGGCAATGGCCAGGGATTGCGATGGGGCGGTCTTGGCCTGGGTCGGGGCGACGCAAGCCCTGGGCAGCAAGATATCCATCAGCGGCGGCAGCCAGGGCGAATCGCGCAACAGGGCGACTCGCGCGGCGCGGGCGATCACTGGCGTGTCGTGGGTGGTGAAGGCGCCATCGGCCACATAGGGTATGACGCCGCTGTGGATATCTTCCAGGCGTCGGGCTGCGGTGTTGAGGATCTGCTGGGAAAATTCGACGTACGTCGGATCATCCATCAGCACCCTGGCGGGATCGGCGCTCAGGTGATGGTGGCCGGTCCAGTATTCGCTGCCGGCAAGGGCCAGGCGTGAGTGTGGCTCCAGTTGCCCAAGCAGCTCGAACTCCTGCCGGGCATAGGGCGAATCGAGGTAGAACTCTTCTACACAATGGCGCAGCGCATCCTGGGCCTCTTTATCCGTCCACTGCGTCAGCAGGTACGCCTGGTGATAGTTCAGCGCCCACTGGGCAGAGGGTTCAGCGAGGATCCTGCGCAGTTCATTGGCCAGTGCCGCATTCGTTGGCCCGCTGCAATAACCGAGTTGCTCCACCGCCGTCTGCCAGTTCAGGCAGGTGCGCAGGGCCTGCAGCAGGCTGTCTTGATCGAGGCTCGGGCTCAGTTCCAGCTGCCTGGCCTGCTGCAGAATCGAGGTTGCCAGCTGCTGCGCCGCCGGGTTTTCGTGGTTGCCCAGGGCCCGGCGCATGGCCGGCCACAGGCTGCCCAGTTGTGCGGGGGTCAATGGGCTGATGTCCAGCGGCGCGCCGGTGAACCTCGGATGATCCGGCCGTTCCTGGTTCAGGCGTTGTTGCAACTGCTCGACGAGCGAAGGGGTGGGCAGGGCATCCATGGCGGCGAGCCTCCTTTTTCAGTGCGCGGATCATCGCATCTTTTGGTCGCCCATCGTGACCTCTGGCCCAGGGCGGGTTCTATCGGTCCTTGCCCGGCGACGTTATACTCGCCGCCCCAATAAAGTGTGATCGCCCGAGCCACGCAGCCTGCGTGGACGATAGGGTGCGTCACACCCTCCCGGCGCCCTGGCCTGTTTATCCACAGGCAGGCGGCCCCTCCGATTGTTTCCACCCAGCCCTTGGTCGCTGCCCTGCAGCGCCCATCGAGCCACCCTGTCCGCAGCGTGCCCCTGCGCGGATCGAACCATTCAGGCAGTAGACCGATGACCCTTCGTGAGCAAGAAATCCAGCGCCGTACCGAACTGTCGGTGACCCGCGTGACCAAGGCGGTATTCCCGTCCACCACTAACCACCACAACACCCTGTTCGGCGGCACCGCCCTGGCCTGGATGGACGAAGTGTCGTTTATCGCCGCCACGCGCTTCTGCCGCTTGCCGCTGGTGACGGTGTCCACCGATCGCATCGACTTCAATCACCCGATCGCCGCTGGCTCCATCGTCGAGCTGGTGGGCCGGGTGGTGAAGGTGGGCAATACCAGCCTCAAGGTGGAAGTGGAGGTGTTTGTCGAAAGCATGAGTTGCGACGGTCGCGAGAAAGCCATCCATGGCCTGTTCAGCTTTGTCGCCATCGATGACGACAAGCGCCCGGTGCCGGTGCTGCCAGGTTTCCCCGCCTAGGGCACGCTTTGTTCGCTGTGTAGGCGCCGGCTTGCCGGCGAATGGCTGCCTACGGGGTTATGTAGCCTCCGGTTGAATCAGCGCCAGCAAGGTCCAGCCAGCCGCCGGCTTGAGGCTGCTTTCAGGCGTCACCACGTGCACCCAGCCACTGCTGTCACGGGCGAACAGCAAGGTTGCGCGTTCGCCATGCAGGGCCTGGTAATCCTCCCAGCCAAAGGCCTCGGTCAGGTGGGTGCTGTACAGCTCGGCGCCCTGGCCCAGCAGGCTGGCCAGCTTGCTATAGCTCAGGGCTTCGCTGCCCAGCCATTGCCCACGGTGCTCATGGCTGGCGCGATGCTTGTCGGTGCGCCGGCTTTCCTGGCTGTTGGCCAGGGCAAACAGGCGCTGATGGCCGAAGTCATGGCGAAAGCGCATGGCCGCCAGGGTATTAAGCTCGCCGGACGGCGACAGCGCCAGCAGATGCCCCAGCCCCACCAGGTCCAGATGGGCGTCGGCATGCTGCGAGGCCGGGTTGCCGAAATAGGTCGGCAGGCCGTCCATGCGTGCGGCGCGAATATGCTCCCAGCTCGAATCGGTCAGCAGCACCCGGCTGCCCAGTTGCTGCAGGGCCTTGCCCAGGGTGCGCGCCGGGCCATTGGCGCCCACGATCAGGAAGCCGCTGGGCGCAGGTTCAGCGACTTTCAGCAACCGCGCCAGGGGCCGGGCAGTGGCGCTTTGCAGCACCACGGTGCCAATGATCACGGCAAAGGTCAGCGGCACCAGCAATAGCGCGCCCTGGTGGCCGGCCTCATCCAGGCGGATGGCGAAGATCGCCGACACCGCCGCCGCGACAATCCCCCTGGGCGCGATCCAGGCCAGCAGGGCCCGCTCGCGCCAGCTGAGGCTGGAGCCGGCGGTGGACAGCAACACGTTCAGCGGTCGGGCGATGAACTGGATCACCAGCAGCAGGATCAGCACCAGCGGCCCCAGGGCAATCAGTGCCTTGAGGTCCAGGCGCGCCGCCAGCAGGATGAACAGCCCGGAAATCAGCAGCACGCTGAGGTTTTCCTTGAAGTGCAGGATATGCCGCACATCCACGCCCTTCATATTGGCCAGCCACATGCCCATCAAGGTCACCGCCAGCAACCCCGACTCATGCATCACCTGGTTGGAAGCGATGAAAATCCCCAGCACCGCGGCCAGGCTGGCCAGGTTGTGCAGGTATTCCGGCAGCCACTGGCGACGCATGATGCTGCCCAGCACCCAGCCGCCGGCGATGCCGAACAGGCTGCCGCAGAGAATTACCCCGGCGAAGGTCAGCAGGCTGTGGCTCAGGCCCTCGCCGGCGGCGCTGGCGATGATAAAGCTGTACACCACCACCGCCAGCAGGGCGCCGATGGGGTCGATGACGATGCCTTCCCAGCGCAGGATATTGGCGATCGAGGCCTTGGGCCGCACCACCCGCAGCATGGGCACTATCACCGTGGGCCCGGTGACCAGGGTCAGGGTGCCGAACAGCAGGGCCAGCATCCAGTCGAAGCCCAGCAGCCAGTGGGTGGCCAGGGTGATCACCGCCCAGGTCGACAGCGCGCCGAGGGTCACCAGGCGATGCACCACGCTGCCGATCTCGCGCCACTCGGAAAGGTGCAGGGTCAGGCTGCCTTCGAACAGGATCAGCGCCACCGCCAGCGACACCAGCGGCATCAGCAGCGGGCCGAACATTTCCTGCGGGTCGAGCCAGCCCAGCACCGGCCCGGCCAGGATGCCACTGAGCAACAGGAACAGAATGGCCGGCAGCTTCAGTCTCCAGGCCAGCCACTGGCAGCCCAGCGCCGCTGCGCCAATGCCGCCGAAGGCCAGCAGAATCTGTTGTTCGCTCATCGATGCACCCTGTTCCGTGAATTGGCTGGCTATGAAAGACTAGCGACCCTCTGCACAGTTCACTATTTTTTTGCCCGCGCCCCCTGGGCCGCGGCTTTCGAGATGTTATGCCGGCCATCGACCACCCCCTGATCGACCGTTTCCTCGACGCCCTGTGGCTGGAGAAAGGTCTGTCCGACAACACCCGCCAGGCCTATCGCAGCGACCTGGCGCTGTTCAACGGCTGGTTGCAGGAGCGCGGGCTGGAACTGCCCAACGCCGGGCGCGAGCTGATCCTCGATCACCTGACCTGGCGCCTGGAACAGGCCTACAAGCCCCGTTCCACGGCGCGCTTTCTCTCCGGGGCACGGGGCTTCTATCGCTACCTGCTGCGCGAACGGCTGATTGCCGTCGACCCCACCCTGCAAGTGGATATGCCGCAACTGGGGCGGCCGTTGCCCAAGTCGCTGTCGGAGGCGGATGTCGAGGCCCTGCTGGCCGCGCCGGACCTGAGCGAGGCCATCGGCCAGCGTGATCGCGCCATGCTCGAGGTGCTGTATGCCTGCGGTTTGCGGGTTACCGAATTGATCAGCCTGACCCTGGAACAGGTCAACCTGCGCCAGGGCGTGCTGCGGGTCATGGGCAAGGGCAGCAAGGAGCGCCTGGTGCCCATGGGCGAGGAGGCGATTGTCTGGGTCGAGCGCTACATGCGCGATGCACGGGCCGAACTGCTGGGCGGGCGCCCCAGCGACGTGCTGTTTCCCAGCCAGCGCGGCGAGCAGATGACCCGCCAGACCTTCTGGCACCGGATCAAGCACCAGGCCAAGGTGGCCGGGATCGGCAAGGCGCTGTCGCCCCATACCTTGCGTCATGCCTTCGCCACCCATCTGCTGAACCACGGCGCCGACCTGCGGGTGGTGCAGATGCTGCTGGGCCACAGCGACCTGTCCACCACCCAGATCTACACCCACGTGGCGCGGGCGCGGCTGCAGGATCTGCACGCCAAGCATCACCCGCGAGGCTGAACCCCCGCACCGGCGGCGCTTTGCGTCAGTGGTAGTCGGTGCCGGCAAAACAGATGTGGTAGGCTTGGCCGGTTTGCAAAACGGGCGTTAGCGAGCCGTTGCCCCGGCGGTTGCTCGTGGTTGCCCATTTGCCCGCCTTCAGGAGTTCCCATGCGTTTGACCCAGATTATTGCCGCCGCTTCCCTGGCGCTGCTCAGCACTTTCGCCATGGCCGATGACAGTGCCGAAAAAGCCATCCGTAAAAGCCTCGAGACCTTGAAGCTCGACGTGCCGGTGGAGAGCATCACTGCCAGTCCCCTGGCCGGCCTGTACGAAGTCAAGCTGCAGGGTAGCCGGGTGCTGTACGCCAGCGCCGATGGCCAATTCGTGGTCCAGGGCTATCTGTTCCAGCTCAAGGACGGCAAGCCGGTGAACCTCACGGAAAAAACCGAGCGTCTGGGCATTTCCAAGTTGATCAACGGCATTCCAGTCGCGGAAACTGTGGTGTATCCGGCCATCGGCGAAACCAAGACCCACATCACCGTGTTCACCGACACCACCTGCCCGTACTGCCACAAGCTGCATGCCGAGATTCCGGCGCTGAACAAGGCCGGTGTGGAAGTGCGCTACGTGGCGTTTCCGCGCCAGGGCCTGGGCTCGCCGGGTGATGAACAGCTGCAGGCCGTCTGGTGTTCCGCGGACAAGAAAGCCGCGATGGACAAGATGGTCGACGGCAAGGAAATCAAGGCCGCCAAGTGCGCTAACCCGGTTTCCAAGCAGTTCGCCCTGGGCCAGTCGATTGGCGTGAATGGCACGCCGGCCATCGTCCTGGCTGATGGTCAAGTAATTCCCGGCTACCAGCCGGCACCGCAGATCGCCAAACTGGCGCTGGGTGCGAAATAATCCAGCATCGTCACGCTAGCCTTTGACGATCATGGTCCGGCCTGTGCCGGCGGGCCATCAATAGAGAGCCGCGCTGTTTGCGGCTGTTTTCACGGCCGGCCTAGAGTCGGCCGTTTTATGGGGAGTTCAGAGTGAATCCGGTCAAAGTAGGCATCTGTGGGCTGGGTACTGTCGGTGGCGGTACCTTAAACGTACTTCAGCGCAACGCCGAGGAGATTGCCCGCCGTGCCGGGCGTGGAATCGAAGTAGCGCAGATTGCTACCCGTACGCCAAAGCCGCAGTTCCAGACGACCGGTATTGCGATTACCAACGATGTCTTCGCCGTGGCCACTAACCCTGAAATCGATATTGTCATCGAGCTGGTGGGCGGCTACACCGTGGCCCGCGACCTGGTACTCAAGGCCATCGAGAATGGCAAGCACGTGGTCACCGCGAACAAGGCGCTGATCGCCGTGCACGGCAACGAAATCTTCGCCAAGGCCCAGGAGAAGGGCGTGATCGTCGCCTTCGAAGCGGCGGTGGCCGGTGGCATTCCGGTGATCAAGGCGATTCGCGAAGGCCTGTCGGCCAACCGCATCAACTGGCTGGCGGGGATCATCAACGGCACCGGCAACTTCATTCTTTCGGAAATGCGCGAGAAGGGCCGCACCTTCGAAGATGTGCTGGCCGAAGCCCAGGCCCTGGGTTACGCCGAAGCCGATCCGACCTTCGACGTCGAAGGCATCGACGCCGCGCACAAGCTGACCATCCTCGCCTCCATCGCCTTCGGTATCCCGCTGCAGTTCGACAAGGCCTACACCGAAGGCATCACCAAGCTCACCACTGCTGACGTGAACTATGCCGAGGCCCTGGGCTACCGCATCAAGCACCTGGGCGTGGCGCGCCGCACCGAGGCCGGTATCGAACTGCGGGTGCACCCGACCCTGATCCCCGCCGACCGCCTGATCGCCAACGTCAACGGCGTGATGAACGCGGTGATGGTCAATGGCGACGCCGCCGGTTCGACCCTGTTCTACGGCGCCGGCGCCGGCATGGAACCCACCGCTTCCTCAGTGGTGGCCGACCTGGTGGACGTGGTTCGCGCCATGACCAGCGACCCGGAAAACCGCGTGCCGCACCTGGCCTTCCAGCCCGATTCGCTGTCGGACCACCCGATCCTGCCGATCGACTCCTGCGAGAGCGCCTACTACCTGCGGATCCAGGCCAAGGACCACCCGGGCGTACTGGCCCAGGTGGCGAGCATCCTCTCGGAGCGCGGCATCAACATCGAATCGATCATGCAGAAGGAAGTGGAGGAACAGGACGGCCTGGTGCCGATGATCCTGCTCACCCACCGTGTGCTGGAGCGCCACATCAACGAAGCGATTACCGCCCTGGAAGCCCTGCAGGGCGTTGTCGGCCCAGTGGTACGTATCCGCGTCGAACACCTAAACTGACCACAGCGGCAAGCGGCAAGCCGCAAGCTGCAGGAACGGGCCCAGGCGCCTGGTCTTGTAGCTTGTAGCTTGCAACTTGCAGCTCAAACCGAAGGTTTGCCCCCATGCGTTACATAAGCACCCGCGGCCAGGCACCGGCCCTGAATTTCGAAGATGTACTGCTGGCCGGCCTGGCCAGCGATGGCGGCCTCTACGTGCCGGAGAACCTGCCGCGCTTCACCCAGGAGGAAATCGCTTCCTGGGCCGGCCTGCCGTACCACGAGCTGGCGTTCCGGGTGATGCGCCCGTTCGTCACCGGCAGCATTGCCGATGCCGATTTCAAGAAAATCCTCGAGGAAACCTACGGCGCCTTCGCCCATAGCGCCATTGCCCCGCTGCGTCAGCTGGACGGCAACGAGTGGGTGCTGGAGCTGTTCCACGGCCCGACCCTGGCGTTCAAGGACTTCGCCCTGCAACTGCTGGGTCGCCTGCTGGACCATGTGCTGGAAAAGCGCGGCGAGCGCGTGGTGATCATCGGCGCCACCTCCGGCGACACCGGCTCGGCGGCCATCGAAGGCTGCAAGCGTTGCGACAACGTCGACATCTTCATCCTGCATCCGCACAACCGGGTTTCGGAAGTGCAGCGCCGGCAGATGACCACCATCCTCGGCGAGAACATCCACAACATCGCCATCGAAGGCAACTTCGATGACTGCCAGGAAATGGTCAAGGCCAGCTTCGCCGACCAGGGCTTCCTCAAAGGCACGCGCCTGGTGGCGGTGAACTCGATCAACTGGGCGCGGATCATGGCCCAGATCGTCTACTACTTCCACGCAGCGCTGCAGCTGGGCGGCCCGGCGCGCTCCATCGCGTTCTCGGTGCCTACCGGCAACTTCGGCGACATCTTCGCCGGCTACCTGGCGCGCAACATGGGCCTGCCGATCAGCCAGTTGATCGTCGCCACCAACCGCAACGACATCCTGCACCGCTTCATGAGCGGCAATCAGTACGTCAAGGAAACCCTGCACGCCACCCTGTCGCCGTCGATGGACATCATGGTCTCGTCGAACTTCGAACGCCTGCTGTTCGACCTGCACGGTCGCAACGGCGCGGCCCTGGCCGGCCTGATGGACAGCTTCAAGCAGGGCGGCGGCTTCAGTGTCGAGGACGATCGCTGGAGCGAAGCGCGCAAGCTGTTCGACTCCCTGGCGGTGACCGACGAGCAGACCTGCGAAACCATCGCCGAAGTGTTCGAGCAGACCGGCGAAGTGCTGGACCCGCACACCGCGATCGGGGTCAAGGCCGCCCGCGAGTGCCGGCGCAGCCTGAGCACGCCGATGGTGATCCTGGGTACCGCGCACCCGGTGAAATTCCCCGATGCGGTGCAGCAGGCCGGTGTCGATAAGGCCCTGGAACTGCCGGCGCACCTGTCCGACCTGTTCCAGCGTGAAGAGCGCTGCACGGTGCTGGCCAACGACCTGAAAGCGGTGCAGGCTTTTGTCAGCCAGCACGGCAACCGTGGCAAGCCACTCTGATCCATTGGCCTTGTCGCTGACCAAGCCCGTCTCCTGACGGGCTTTGTTTTTTATCAGTGCTGCACTTACGCCCGCCAGGGGCAGGGAGGCCCGGAATATGCTTGCTCGAACCTATCGGAGATCCCGTGTCTGGGCCCTTTTGGCCGCGGCATTGCTGGCTTGGGCGGCGCTCTGTGGCGCGTCGCTGGCCGGTACAGCGAAGAACCTGCCGTTCAAGCTGGTGCCGGCCTTTGTCGACCTGTCGCCGCTGAACCTGGCCCCCGCCGATCGCCAATGGCTGACGGCGCACCCGGTGCTGCGGGTCGGCATCGCCATCGACGACTACCAGCCCATCGACATCACCCGCGATCGCAACCGCTATCAGGGCATCAGTGCCGACTACCTGAGCCTGGTGGGCGAACGCCTCGGCGTGCCGATGGAGGTACTGGGGTTTTCCGAGCGCGAGCAGGCGGTCGAGGCACTGCGCAATGGCACCATCGATATCCTCACCAGCGCCAACGGCTATGAGCGCGGGCTCTCGGGGCTGCGTTTCACCAGCGACTACATGCCTGACCGCGCGGTGCTGGTGCTGCGCCGCGACGAAGCTGAGACCAGCGGCGATCTGGCCGGCAAGAAGCTGGTGCTGCTCGATGGCTACGCCAACGCCGAGCAGGTGCACAAGGCGTATCCCAATTCCCAGATCATGCTCTCGCCGAACCTCTACAGCGGCCTGGAGGCCCTGAACCAGGGCGATGCCGATGCCTTTATCGGCAATGAAATCATCGTCCGTGCCTACAAGGCCCTGCGCCCCTACCTGGCGGTGCAGATCCACGAGCAAAGCCGCCTGCCGCCCACCGGTTTCGCCTTTGCCACCCGAGAGGACAACGTCCGGCTGGCGGACCTGCTGGAGCAGGCGTTGCACAGCATCGACGAGTCCCTGCGGCGGGAAATACAGTCCCGCTGGACCACCGGGTTGGGGGCGAACATTTCCGGCGAGCACATCGAACTGAGCGCCGAGGAGCAGGCCTGGATCCTCCAGCATCCCCATGTGATGGTGGCGTCCCAGCAGTACCCGCCGCAGATATTCAAGGACAAGGAAGGTCGCTGGGCCGGGTTGAACGTCGACCTGCTCAACCGTATTGCGCGCATGACCGGCCTGCATTTCGTGCACAAGGAGAGCCTGTCCACGGCGCAGACCCTGGAGCTGCTGGAGAGCGGGCAGGCGCAGATGAACTCCACCCTCACCGCCAACGAAGACCGGCGCCTGTTCCTCAACTTCTCCCATGCCTTCGGGGGGGCCGCCTGGGTGTTTGTGGTACGCCCCGAGGATCGCCGCCTGAGCAGCCTGGAACAGATGGCGGGCGAGGTGCTGGCGCTGCCGGCCCGGCACACCCTGGAAAGCTATATCCGCCGCAACTACCCCGACATTCGCCTGCGCAGCGTCGCCAGCTACGAAGAGGCGCGGGCGCTGGTCAGCCGCGGCGAAGCCATGGCGACTATTCAGAACGAGGTTCAGGTGCAGGGCCTGGGCCCCACCGATGATGGCTTGCGGGTGGGGCGCAGTGTCGAGGGCACCTGGTCTGCCGACGAATTTTCCGTGCGCAAGGACCAGCCCGAGCTGCTGAGCATTCTCAACAAATCCCTGGAGGCGTTGCCCGTGGCGGAGCTCAGCGCCATCCGCCTGAAGTGGCTGGGGGCCACGCCGGTGCCGATGCCGGCCTGGCAGCGGGTGCCGACCTGGGTCTACTGGGCACTGTGCACGGCCTTGCTGTTCGGGCTGTTGTCCCTGGCCTGGAGCAGCCGCCTCAAGCGCCAGATCCAGCAGCGGCTGCAGGCCGAGCAACAGCTCAACGACCAGTTGGTGTTCAAGCGCGCCTTGCTCGACGGGATTCCCAATCCGATCTTCGTGCGTGACCTGGAAGGTCGCATGCTCACCTGCAACAAGAGCTACGAGCAGCAACTGGGCACCCGCCTGGAGCTGATTCAGGGGCGCAGCCTGCCCGAGCTCGACCTGCTGCCCCCGGCCACCGCCCGGCAACTGCATGGCGAGCTGATGCAGTTGCTGGCCACCGAGGAGTCGGTGTTCGCCGACCGCCAGCTGGAAACCCGCGACGGGCCGATCCATGCCTATCAGTGGACGGTGCCTTTCTACAGCGCCGAGGGGCAATTGCAGGGCCTGCTGGGGGGCTGGATCGATATCACCGAACGCAAGCGCCTGGAAAATCAGCTGCTGGAGGCGCGTCAGGCGGCCGATTCGGCCAACGCGGCGAAAAGCGCTTTTCTGTCCGCCATGAGCCATGAGATCCGCACGCCCATGACCGCCATCATCGGCCTCCTGGAACTTGAGAAGGAGCAAGCCAGAGTGCGTGGCGTACCGTTCTCCGAGGCCCTGAGGGTGGCCTATCAGTCTGCCCAGGAGCTGATCAGCCTGATGGGCGACAGCCTTGACCTGGCCAAGATCGAAGCCGGGCATATGCAGCTGGCGCCGCAAGTGGTGGCCCTCAAGCCATTTTTCGAGAGTGTCCGGCAACTGTTCGAGGTCACCGCGCGCAACCAGGACGTGGCCTTGCAATTGCTGTTCAGCGACGACGCCCGCGGGCGTTACCTGTTCGATCCACTGCGCCTGCGCCAGGTGCTGCACAACCTCTTGAGCAATGCCCTGAAGTTCACCGCGCAAGGTGAGGTACGGGTAACGGTGGAGCGGCAGCCCGACGCCTTCGGGGTGCCCTGTGTACGTATCAGTGTCGCCGATACTGGCACTGGCATCAGCGCCGAGCAGCAAGCCAAGCTGTTCACCCCCTTTGTCCAGGCCGACGCGCTCACGGCCTCGGCTTATGGTGGCACCGGGTTGGGCCTGAGTATCTGTCGGCAACTGGTGGAACTGATGGGCGGGCGGATCAATCTGTTCAGCGAGCCGGGGGTTGGCACCGAAGTGCGCATCGAGCTGTACCTGGAGCGAGTCGGCGACGATCTCGATGTACAGGACGCAGCACCGGCAGAGCGTCCACCCAGCCGCAGCATCGAGGTGCTGGTGGTGGATGACCTGAGCGCCAACCGCATGGTCCTGAGCCAGCAACTGATGTTTCTCGGGCATCGGGTGGTGGCCTGTGGCAGCGCCCAGGAAGCCTTGCAGCGCTGGCGCAGTGGCCGCTTCGATGTGGTGATCACCGACTGCCGTATGCCGGACATGAGTGGCTACGGGCTGACCGAGGCGTTGCGCCAGATCGAGGAGCAGGAGGCGCGCACCCGTTGCGCGGTAATTGGCTGCACCGCCAATGCCTTCGAGGATGAGCGCGAGCGTTGCGCGCAGGCCGGCATGGATCAGTTGCTGGTCAAGCCGGTGACCCTGGATCAACTGGCCCAGGCCCTGGCGCGCTTCCTGCCGGCGCCCTCGTTCAATATCCAGACCTTGCAGGCCATGACCCAGGCCGACGAACAGGTGTTGCAGCGCATGCTGCAGGAGCTGTCGCGCAACCTGCTCGAAGAGCGCCAGGCCCTTGAGCAGGCCCGTGCAGCGCTGGACTGGGCACGCCTGGGTGGCACCCTGCATCGGCTCAAGGGCGTGTGCTGCCTGGTGGATGCCTTGCCGCTGGCCAAGGCCTGCATCGAGTTGGAAGGGCGGGTCAAGGGGCGCCAGGTCGAGGCCCTGGAGCAGCAGTGGCCGCTGCTGTTGGAGGCCATAGACAGCTTGTGTGGCGATATCCAGGGGGCCCTGGACGATTAAGACTTGTCCTATGTGTGATTAGGATTTGTCTGATTACCCTTTCGGTACGTAGTGGGCTGTCCCCGCCACGTCGTACCGGAGGTTGCCCCCTTGCATTCGCTTAAAGTGCTGATTCTCGAAGATAACTCGTTCCAGTTGATGGCCCTGCACCAGATGCTCAACGCCAATGGCGTGTTCCAGGTGCTGGCCGCAGAGAATGTGCAGGCGGCACGGCGCTCGCTGGAGAGCAAGGGGCCGGTGGATATCGCCATCTGCGACCTGTACCTGGAAGACAGCGATGGCCTGGAGCTGATCCGCGACCTGGCCCGCCAGCAGCAGGCCCAGGCCCTGATCATCCTCAGCGATGCGGAGCCGGATGTGCTCGAGGGCACCGCCGGCATGGCCCGGGAGCTGGGGCTCAAGGTGCTGGCGTGCCTGCCCAAGCCGGCCTCGGTGGCGCTGCTCGGCGAGTTGCTCAAGGCTTATCGGCAGCACACCCGGCAAAGCGGACCGGCGCTGAGCCAGGCAGCGTTGCGCGAGCTGCTGGCCCTGGAGCCCTTCGCCCTGGAGGCGCCAAGCCAGGAGCAGGGGCTGGCGGCGGTCTTGAGTTTTGGCGTGGCGCATTTCCAGCCGGTGCTGCACCAGCATGGCGGGGTGCAGGGCGTCGAGGCGCTGGCGCGCTGGCAGCACCCCGAACACGGCCTACTGATGCCGGCGGAGTTTCTGCCGTTGATCGAATTCGCCGGCCTGCTCGAGGTGTTCACCTGGCACATGCTGGAGCAGGCCCTGGAGCTGGCGGCCGGGGTCAAGCTGGTGCTGGGCTACTGGCTGCCGATTGCGGTGAACATTCCCAGCGGCTTCCTCGAATGGTCGCTGTTTCCGCGTCAGTTGGAGGCGCTGCTGCGGCGCTTCGAAGTGCCGGCGCGGATGCTCACCCTGGAGGTGGTCGAAACCACGCAGATGCAAACCGACAGCGCCCATGTCGAGGCGCTGCTGCGCCTGCGGATGATCGGCTGCAAGCTGGCCATCGGTGATTTCGGCACCGGCGGCACCAGCCTGCAGCGCTTGCTGGAACTGCCCTTCACCGAGTTGAAGATTCCCCCGGCATTCGTTGCCGGCATGGCCACCGACGAGCGCAAGTTGGCCCTAGTGGGCGGCGCCCTGAGCATGGCCCGGCGCATGTCCTTGGGGGTGGTGGTGGCCGGTATCGAGAGCGAGGCCGACTGCCTGGCGGCCAAGTCCCTGGGGGCGGTGCACCTGCAGGGCTGCTTCCTGGCCCGGCCCATGAGCGCCGCCGAGGCGCGCTACTGGCTGACCCGGGCGCGGGGCTCGGGCGGGCAGGGCAGCGAGCGCTGTGCCTAGGCCAGGCCGTGTTCCTGCACGTAGATATACAGCGCCGCTTCGCTGGCCAGGCCCAGCTTGCGCATGGCGCTGACCTTCTGCGCGCTGACCGTCTGCTTGCTGCGGTTGAGCTGGGTGGCGATTTCCCCCACGGCATGACCGGCGGCCAGCAGGCGGATCACCTCCAGCTCCCGAGGTGACAGCTGGTCCTTGGACACCAGGCGGTCGGGCCCCACTTCCCCCGCCAGGCTCAGGGCCCGCTCGATGGCCTGGGCCACATAGGGCTTGTTGCGGCGTACATGGGCAATCGCGCTGGGCAGTTCATCGGCCAGGCTGGCCTTGCTCAGCAGGCCCATCACCCCCAGGTCGAGGATCGAGCGAAACAGCCCGGCGTGGTTGAGCATGGTCACCACCACAATCGGCAGCTCGGGGTGATGCCGGCGCAGTTGCTCGATCAGGCGCAGGCCATCGTTCTGCTGTTCCTCGGGCATCATGAAATCGGTGACCAGCACATCGCATTCGACTTCCTGCACCAACTGGGCAAGGGCCGAAGGCGAGCTGGCCTCGCCGACTATCTCCAGGCTGGCATCCTGTTCCAGCACGGCCCGCAGGCCGATCAGGAAGATCGGATGATCGTCGGCGAGGATGATGCGCAATCTGTGGTTCGTCAGGGTTTGCAAGGCTGGGCTCCAATGCAAAGGCGGCGAGTGGTGGCACCTGGTCGGGCGTTTTCCAACTGTCATATTACCTGTGCATGCTCGTTTGACTCAGGTCGGCAGCAGTAGGCGTGACGAACTTTCTTCTCTGAGCGATGGTCACTTGAATGTCAGAAAGCTACCGGCATTTTTGTTTTCGAACCCTTAATTCGAACTATTGAGTGGTGATCCCGATGGAACGTATCAGTCTTTTATTGAGTGAGGCACTGACACCCTATCAGGTCGTGCTGAGCCCTTGCGGGGCCCATGGTGAATGCCTGGTAACCCTGAAGAACGCGGCCGGGGCCATGGTCCTGGAGCGTGAGATCAACCAGGCCCAGCTCACCGACAAGCGCTTGCTCACCGATGTGGTCGACGGCCTGCACCGTGATCTGTTGATTGCCGAAGGTCGCCTGGAACCCTGCGTGATCGCCGCCCTGCGCCATGCCGCCGAGGGCCGAGTGTTTGATCAGCGCAAGTGAAGCAAATTTTTACGGAACCTTCCGCTACCAGCATCAGTCAGAATCGGTATCAGCAGGATCAGGCATTGTGCTCCGGTGCGTGTAGCCTGCTGATACCGGTCCTACAAGATCTGGTTTAGCCCCGAGTCGCCTCCCCACTTCTCGGGGTTTCTTTTGCCTGGAATTTGTCAGTGGTCGTGCAGGCCCTGGAAATAACTGCGGGCATCTGCGCGGTATTCATCGCGCATGCCGGGCTCCAGCCAGGCGGCGTAAAGCTCCACCAGGCGCTCTTCGCGCAACTGCAGCAGGGCCTGGTTGATCCGGGTGATGGCTTGCCGTCCCTGCGGGGTGTCGGAGCAGCCAATATGCACTTCCTGGTATTTGCTGGTTCCCGCCACCGGATAGAACTCCAGCTCCTCGCTGTTGATGCCTTGTTGCGCGGCCTGGTAGCGGATTTCCGGCCAGTAGCCCAGCAGCAGTTGCAGGCGCCCGGCGCGCTGCATTTGCAGCAGGCTGCCCAGGGCGTCATTGCCGTAGTGGGCGCGAATGCTGTCGGGTGGGGCCTGTTGCAGCACCTGGTCGAGCTGCTGGCCGTAGCTGCGTTCGGCAACCACGCCAATCAGTTGCTTGCCGCTCTGCAGCAGGGCGCCCAGGTCAACCTGGCCTTCATGAATGAACTGCGTCAGTTGTTCGCGATCGGCACGGCGGATCGCCAGGCCATTGCTCAGCACGCGAAAACTGGTGATGGAGAAGGCCACCCATTGCGCCCGCTCCTTGCTCCAGATCAGCGCCGGGTCGCAGGTGAAGCTGGGTTCCCGGAGCATCTGTATGCCCCGGGCGCGATTGACCCGCATCAGCTCGTGGCGGTACTCGGGCAGGCTGGCGATCAGTTGCGGCATCAGCAGGTCGACCACTCCGCGGCCTTTCTGCTCACCTTCGAAAATCGTCAGCGGCGGCAGGTCGCGCAGCAGCCAGGTGAGCATCTCTCCGGCCTGGCCAGGAGCGCTGGGCAACCACAGCAACAGCGCCACAAGCGGCGACAGCAGGCGACCGAGGCGCTGCCTTGGGCGGGTGCTGGCCGTGGCCTTGGTGGATCGTGCTTTCAGCTTAGATTGCCCCGTTGTCGCGCATGCGCTGGATCTGCTCGCTGCTGTAGCCCAGTTGCGTCAGCACCTCTGCCGAGTGTTCCCCGAGTTGCGGGCCCACCCAGTCGGCCGAGCCAGGTGTCTGCGAGAGTTTCGGCACTATGCCGGGCATCTTGAACGGCTTGCCGTCCGGCAGCTTGGCCTGGAGGAACATTTCCCGGGCGAGGAATTGCGGGTCGTGGAACATGTCCTCGGCGCTGAAAATCCGGCTGGCCGGCACCTCGGCCTGGTTCAACTGCTCCAGCACCTGCTCCAGGGGCAGGCTCGCCACCCAGCGGTCGATCACCCCGTAGAGTTCGTCGCGGCGGCTGTCGCGTCCATCGTTGCTGGCCAGGGCCGGGTCATGGGCCAGGTCTTCGCGGCCGATCAGCAGCATCAAGCGCTTGAAGATCGCATCGCCGTTGGCGCCGATCTGCACATGCCGGCCGTCGGCGCTGGTATGGATCGAAGACGGGGTGATGCCGGGCATGATGTTGCCGCTGCGCTCGCGGATAAAACCGAACACGTCGAACTCCGGCACCATGCTTTCCATCATGGCGAAGATCGCCTCGTACAGCGCCACGTCCACCACTTGCCCCTGACCACCGTTGACCTCGCGATGACGCAGGGCCATTAGCGCGCCGATCACCCCCCACAAAGCGGCGATGGAGTCGCCGATGGAAATCCCGGTGCGCACCGGGGGGCGGTCCTCGAAACCGGTGATATAGCGCAAGCCGCCCATGGACTCGCCCACCGCGCCGAAGCCCGGCTGGTCCTTCATCGGCCCGGTCTGGCCGAAGCCGGAGAGGCGCACCATCACCAGCTTTGGGTTGAGGGCGTGCAGCACGTCCCAGCCCAGGCCGAGTTTTTCCAGCACCCCGGGGCGGAAGTTCTCGATCAGGATGTCCGCCTCGCCCAGCAGCTGCTTGAGCACCGCCAGGCCGTCCGGGTGCTTGAGGTTGAGGGTCAGGGATTTCTTGTTGCGCGCCTGGACGAACCACCACAGCGAGGTGCCTTCATACAGCTTGCGCCATTTGCGCAGCGGATCACCGCCATCCGGCGACTCCACCTTGATCACCTCGGCGCCGAATTCGGCACAGATGCGCGACGCGAAGGGACCGGCGATCAGGGTGCCGAGTTCTACCACTTTCAATCCGGCGAGGGGCTTGCTGAGGCTGTTCATGGGGCATCCGCTGGGCAGGAAAACTCGCCTAGCCTAGACCATTGGTCACCATTAAGGCAGCGCCCGGAGCCCGCCTTGACTGATTATTTGCGGGTGGATGCCTGGATTATTGTGCTTCTCATTCCCTTGGGTGACAGGTTTAATGGCGCGGTTCGGGAAAGCTCCCTTGCAAAAAGTGCAATCTGGTCTATGTGTCATCATCCGCCTTGCGCTGCTCGCTGAATGAATTTCCTGATAAACCTTGTTACAAATACACCCCTAAAAACTTACATGTGAGGAATTGAAAGCCTTACATGTGATGCTCTAGTCTGTGCGCCATGGAAAACAAATCCTCAGCCCATTACCAACGTTTATTCCGCCAGCGCCTGCGTGATCAGGGCTTGGTGAAAAAGGAAGTCTGGATACTGCCGGAGAACGCCAAGGCGTTGCTGGCGGTTGAACGCAAACTGCGTCAGCCCCTAGAGGGGCTGGCTCCTGTGGAAAAGGATGGAGAAATGAGCATGCCGCAGATCTGGAATGCCCGATCGCTGTGCCAGGCCCTGGTGGCCACCGAGTTGTTCAGCAGCGGCGAAGCCAGCGTTGAACTGCTTGAAGGGGCCGAGCCGAGCTTGCACGTGACCATGCGTGAATACGGCGACCTGCCGCTGTTCGTCGCCTTGTCCGGCGAGCAGATCCTGGTGGAGGCTCTGCTCTGGCCGCAAAGCGAAGTGACCGACGTGGTGGCCTTCAACGAAGAAGTGTTGCTCAGCCGCCAGTTGTTCCCGCTGTCGAGCATCGGCCTGGAAACCAGCCTCGGCGGCGAGCGTTTCTACATGATGTTCGGTGCCCTGAGCGCAACTTCGATTCTCTCCAACGTGCTCTACGAGATCGAAACCCTGGCCAGCAACGTGATCAGGGCCACCGAGGCCTACGAAGGCTACCTGAAGGCTCAGGCCTGACCTGGAGGAATGCACATGAACGTATGGAGCAAGTTGCTTACCGCGCTGCGCGGTGGCGCCAATGAAGCCGGCGAGGCCCTGGTAGACAGCCAGGCGCTGCGAATTCTCGATCAGGAGATCCGCGACGCCGATCAGGAGCTGCGCAAGTCCAAGGAATCCCTGGCCGAAATCATGGCCCGACAGAAACTCGCCGCCGAGCGCGCCAACGGCACCGCAGCCAAGATCGCGGAATACGAAAGCTACGCCCTCAAGGCCCTGGAAGCGGATAACCAGACCCTGGCCCAGGAAGTGGCGCAGAAAATCGCCAATCTGGAAAATGACCTGGTGGTGGAACGCGAGCAAGCCGATGGCTTTGCCGCCAACGTGGCCCAATTGCGCAAGGCCGTGACCCAGGCCGAGGGCAATATCAAGCATTTGAAACAACAGGTGGATACCGTCAAGGCCACCGAGAGCGTGCAGAAGGCCCAACAGGCCGTGGCCCAGCGTTACGGCGGCTCCCAGAGCAAGCTGCACACCGCGGTGGAGTCCCTGGAGCGGATCAAGCAGAAGCAGGCCGAGCGTGCGGCCAAGATGGACGCCGCGGCGGAACTGGCCAGCACCAGCAATCCGGACGACGCCCTGGACGCCAAGTTGCGTGAAGCCGGGATAGTCGCTGGCAGCACCAGCGCCGACAGCGTGCTGGCGCGCCTCAAGGACCGTAGCAAGTCCTGATTCACCGTTGTGTTGGAAGGGTAGGGCCGGTTGGCCTTGCCCGGCTTTTTCAGGGATAGGAAAGCAATGGAAATCTTCCTGCAGACAGTCTTGTCGTTCCCCACTGTGCTGTTCAGCTTCATGCTCTGCCTGGCCGTGATCTATTGGGCCGTGGTGGCCATGGGCATGCTCGAGGTCGACCTGCTGGACTTCGAGGCCGACTCGCTGCTCGAGGGCGCCCACGCCACCGAAGGCCTGGCCGGGCTGCTGATCAAGTTCAAGCTCAACGGGGTGCCGGTCACCCTGGTGCTGACCCTGCTGATGTTCTTCAGCTGGTTCCTGACCTATTTCGCCGAACTCTACGTGCTCAGCCACCTGCCCCTGGGCTGGCTGCGCTATCCCCTGGGCCTGCTGCTGGCAGTGCTTGCACTGTTCCTCGCGGCGCCCATCAGCGCGGCCATCTGCAGCCCGCTGCGCCCGTTGTTTCGCAAGATGGAAGCCACCAGCAGCCAGTCGGTGCTGGGGCAAACCGCCGTGGTGCGCAGTGGCCGGGTCACTCTGGAACATGGCGAAGCCGTGCTCGAGAACGGCGGCGCGGGCCTGATCCTGCGTGTACGTGCCGAGGCGGCACAAGCTTTCAAGCGCGGCGATCGCGTCGTGCTACTGGAGTATCTGGAGGCGCAACACGCCTATCGGGTCATTACCGAGGACGAGTTTCGCGGCCTCTGAGCCCGGGCTTCCTCAGAATCAAAGGAGATTGATTGCATGAATTTACCGTCGCTGCTGCCCCTGCTGTTCGGGATCGGCCTGGTCGTACTGGTGGTCTTTGGCCTGTTGGCCCTGTTCAAGGCCTTCTATATCAAGGTTCCCCAAGGCACGGCGCTGATCGTCAACGACATGTCCGCGACCCCCAAGGTGCACTTCACTGGCGCCCTGGTGTACCCGGTTATCCACCTCAAGGAGTTCATGCGCATCTCGCTGATCACCCTGGAAGTCGACCGCCGGGCCAAGGATGGTCTGATCTGCCGCGACAACATGCGTGCCGACATCACCGTGGCCTTCTACCTGCGGGTCAATGAAACCCAGGAAGACGTGCTCAAGGTAGCCAAGGCCATCGGTGTCGACCGGGCCTCGGATCGCGCGGCGGTCAACGAGCTGTTCAACGCCAAGTTCTCCGAAGCGCTGAAGACCGTGGGCAAGCAGTTCGATTTCGTCCAGCTGTTCGAGAACCGCCAGGACTTCCGCGATCGCATCATCGAGATCATCGGCAACGACCTCAATGGCTATGTGCTCGAAGACGTGGCCATCGACTACCTGGAGCAGACCGCCAAGCACTCCCTGGACCCGAGCAACATCCTCGACGCCGAGGGTATTCGCAAGATCACCGAGCTGACCGCGGCGCAGAACGTCATCACCAACGAACTGGAACGCAACCAGGAACTGGCGATCCAGAAGAAAAACGTCGAGACCCGTGAAGCCACGCTGTCCCTCGAGCGCCAGCAGGCCGACGCCGAAGCCCGGCAGAAGCGCGAGATCGAAACCATCCGCGCCCGCGAAGAAGCCGAGACTGCCAAGGTCAAGGAAGAAGAGCGCCTGAAGGCCGAGCAGGCTCGCATCCAGGCCCAGCAGGAAATCGACGTACGCACCGAGAACCATCATCGCGAAGTCGAAGTGGCCCAGCAGAACCGCCAGCGCGCCGTGGTCATCGAGGTGGAGAAAGTCACCCGCGCCAAGGACCTGGAAGTGGTGGCCCGCGAGCGTGAAGTGGAGCTGCAGCGCATCGAGAAGGAAAAGGCCCTGGAAGAACAGCGCAAGAACATCGCCACGGTGATCCGTGAGCGGGTAGCGGTGGAAAAAACCGTGGCCCAGGAAGAAGAGCGGATCAAGGAAGTGCGCGAAGTCTCCGAAGCCGAGCGCGCCAAGCAAGTGGTGGTGATCCAGGCACAGGCCGAAGCCGAACAGGACCTGGTACGCCAGGTGAAACAGGCCGAAGCCGACGAGACCCGCTCCAAGCACAAGGCAGTGGAAATCAACAACCTGGCCCAGGCCGAACTGGAAGCCGCGGCCAAGCAGGCCGAAGCCAAGAAACGCCTGGCCGAAGGCCTGGAAGCCGAGCGCGCGGCGCCTGGCCTGGCGGATGCCCGAGTGCTGGAAATCACCGCTGCGGCCCAGGAAAAAGAAGGCCTGGCCCAGGCCCGCGTACGTGCCGAGCAGTTGATTGCCGAAGCCCGTGGCGAGCAGGAAAAAGGCCTGGCCGACGCCCGCATCATGGAAGCCCAGGCCACCGCCAAAGAGAAGGACGGCCTGGCTGAAGCCAAGGTCATGGAAGAGAAGCTCGGGGCTCAGGCCCGTGGCGAAGAGCAACTGGGCGCGGCCAAGGCCAAGGCCACCAAAGACCTGGGTTCGGCCGAAGCCGAGGTGCTGCTGCAGCGCCTGAACGCCGAAGCCGAAGGCCTGGGCAAGAAGTTCGGTGCCCTGGACGCCCTCAGCGACAGCGCCCGCCAGCACGAAGAATTCCGCATGCAACTGGAGAAGAACTTCGAGGAAGCGATGGCCGCCATCGCCGCCAACAAGGACATCGCCAAGGAGCAGGCCGAAGTGCTGTCGGCGGCCCTCAGCAAGGCCAAGATCGAGATCGTCGGCGGCGAAGGCGACTTCTTCAATTCCTTCGCCAAGTCGCTGTCGGTGGGCAAGGCCATCGAGGGCGTGGTGGGCAAGAGCCCGGTGGTCCAGGACGTCCTGGCACGCCTGCTCAATGGCAAGAGCGCCCCGGCCGTTGCCGCTGAACTGGCGGCTGCCGCCAGCGCACGCAAGGTCGAGGCACCCGCTGCCGACGCCTGAAACACCTGACCCCAGCTGAATCACCAGGCTCAACCCACCCCTGGTTGCCGTTTACCGGCAGCCAGGGCGCGGGGCCGGGTGGCTGGTTTCAGGTTCTGGGCTCCAGGTTTCAGGAGCCCGCTTTTTTGCACACCGCCGTAGATCCAGGAAGGCCACGATGTCGGACGCTCAAGTCGCAACTCCCCCGCAGGACGTATTGGACAAGGCTGTCGCCGAAGGCGGCGCCTATGAGGTGCTGCACAAGCGCCTGCTGGACCAGGGCCAGCGCCTGCGGACCACCACCGACGACCTCAACCAGAGGCGTCTCGACGAGTTCGGCAACAGCCGCATGGAAGTGGTCGGGCGGGTGCGCATCCGTACCGAGAACAACTGCATCGCCCGGGACATCGTCCAGGTCGGCGACTGCCTGCTGTTCGGCTACAACGTGTTTATCGGCCTGAAGAAGGAAACCAACGTCGCCGACGTGTTTTCCCTCTACCGGCTGGTGGAAGAGGGCGAAGGCTACGAAGCCGAGCCCGTGCCCCTGGAAGGCAGCTTCCTGGCGGCCCAGGGCTTCCTCAACGATTTCAACGAGCTCTACACCTATTACAAGAACACCCGCCTGCTGCAACTGGCGATCCGTGACGGCAAGCTGCTGGCGAGTTTCCAGATTGGTGAGCGCGTCACCGATGTGCGGGTGTTCCGCTGGTCGATCTCGGTGGACGGGCGTGAGGTCAGTTACATCGACAACCGTGGCGAGCGGGATATCGCCCTGCCGGCGCCCTTCGACTTCGAATGGAAGAAAGCCAGCCGCGAGATGGTGGTGGAAGGGCGTTTCCCGCACCTGAACATCCTCGACACGGTGTTCGTCGAGACCATCGGCGGCGACCTCACCATCAAGGTCGAGAACAACACCGAGTCGGGCCTGGGCATCTACCGCGAAGAGGTGCTGGACAAGACCCAGTCCCTGGACGATGCACAGATCGAATTTGCCCGCGTGGGCAGCCTGATCCTGCTCAAGGTGCTGCCGTACCGCGAGGAACAGTGGCGCTACCTGGTGTTCAACAGCCTGACCCGCCAGGTCGAGCGCATCGACGCCATGGGCCTGGCCTGCGTGCAGTTGCCGGAAGACCACGGGATCATCTTCCCCGGTGGCTACTACCTGCAAAGCGGCGAGTACAAGACCTTCGAGCAGTCCATGGAAGGCATGCGCTTCAAGCGCTCGGTACGCTCGCCCAACGGTGAAGATGTGCAGTACATCTTCTACCACCCGGAGCAGGGCCGCTCGGTGCTGCTGACCTACAACATGATCAACCGCCAGCTGCAGAACCCGCTGTTCGGCCACGGCTATGCACGCCTGGAAGACGGGCGCATGGTGATCTTCGCCGCCGAGGGCGACGAGCCGACCCGGGTGCACCCGATGCAGGTCTGGCAGACGCCGTTCTTCACCGAGGAATACGCCGCGCGGCAACCGACCCGCAGCGGTTTCCTCGGGCGCATCGGCAATGCCGAACTGGTGCGCAGCGTTTCCGACCTCTACGACCTGTGCCGCGAGATCGACACCCCGGCGGTGTCGGTGCAGCGCTATTCACTGCTGTGCCAGAACACCCGGCGGCTGTTCGACGTCTACCACTGGCTGGGCAGCGCCGAGCTCGACGGCCTGGCGCCGCTGCTGCGGGAAGTGGCCTCCACTTCCGAGCTGGTGCTGGACGAATACGAGAAGGTCGAGAGCATCCGTCGTCAGTCGGACCAGGCCATGGTGGCCGCCGAGGCCAAGCAGAAAACCCTGCTCGACAGCCTGCTGGTGGACAGCTGGGACCAGGTGCAGAGTTTTGTCGATGCCCTCAACGGCATCACCGCCCAGCGCGGCCTGCTGCTGACCATCCGCGACTACCGCTACATCGACGTGGCGCGCATCGACGCCATGGAAGCCGAGCTGCTCAAGGCCCAGGAACGCACCGCCGCCGGCACCGCGACCTTCCTCGCCAGCGAACAGGCGCTGTTGCCCCTGGTGACCCAGCTCGAAACCCTGGACGCCCAGGCGCAGAAAGCCGAGACCGTGGCCCAGCTCAGCGAGCCCCTGGCGGCCCTGCAAGCCATGGCCGGCGACCTGGACATGCTCTCCAGCCTGATGGCGTCGTTGCAGATCGACGACGCCACCCAGCGCACCCGGATCATTGAATCCATCTCGCAGATCTATGCGCGCCTGAACCAGGCCAAGGCCCGCGCCGAACAGCGGCGCAAGGGCCTGGGCTCGACCGAGACCGTGGCGCAGTTTGGTGCCCAGTTCAAACTCTTTAGCCAGGGCATCACCAACGCCCTGGCCCAGGCCCAGGACCCCGAGCGCTGCGACGAACAGCTGTCGCGCCTGCTGGTGCAGCTGGAAGAACTGGAAAGCCGCTTTGGTGACCATGAACAATTCCTCGGCGACATCCTCGGCAAGCGCGAGGAACTGCTGGAAACCTTCGAGGCCCACAAGCAGTCGCTGCTCGACGAGCGCCAGCGCAAGGCCCAGGGCCTGCTGGACGCGGCGCGGCGGATTCTCGACAGCCTCGGCCGGCGCACCGCCAAGTTCACCCAGGCCGAGGAGCTCAACGCATTCTTCGCCGCCGACCCGCTGATCCTCAAACTGCGAGAGCTGGCCGAGCGCCTGCGCGAGCTCAAGGACAGCGTCAAGGCCGACGATGTCGAGTCGCGCCTCAAGGGCGCCAGGGATCAAGCCGTGCGGGCCCTGCGGGACAAGACCGAGCTGTTCGAAGAGGGCGGCAACGTCATCAAGCTGGGGCCGCGCCATCGCTTCAGCGTCAACACCCAGGAACTCGACCTGACCCTGATGCCCCGGGGCGACGAGCTGCACCTGCACCTCACCGGCACCGACTTTCTCGAACCCCTGCGCGACCCCGAGCTGGAAGCCCTGCGGGACTTCTGGCAGGTGGCCCTGGAGTCGGAATCGGCCCAGCTGTACCGCGCCGAATACCTCGCCGGGCACGTGCTGGACGCCGCCGACCAGGGCCAGCAAGGCCTCAGCCTGGACAGCCTCAAGCCGCTGCTGGCACACCCCGACGAGCTGGCGCGGGTGATCCGCGACTTCGCCGCGCCGCGCTACAAGGAAGGCTACGAGAAGGGCATCCACGACCACGATGCGGCGGCGATCCTGCTGCAACTGCTGCCCCTGCGCGAGAGTGCCGGGCTGCTGCGTTTCGGCGCACCGGCGCGGGCCTTCGCCGCCTTCTACTGGGACCGCCAGCAACAACAGCCGCAGCCCCGCCAATGGGTCGAGCGGGCGCGCACCAGCCGGCATATCCAGCAACTGTTCGGGCGCCGTGAAGGCTTGCTGCAACTGCAGGATGAAATCCTCGCGGCCCTGGGCGACTGGCGGCAATTGCACGGCTTTGGCCTGGCCGCCGAGCTGCTGCCGGAAGCCGCCGAGTACCTGGTGCAGGAATTGGCGGCGGAGCGTATCGAGTTCACCTTCAGCAAATACGCCAGGCAGTTGCAGGAAGCCCTGACCCTGCGCCTGCAAGGCGCGCGCATGTGGGACGACTACCAGCAGGCCCTGGCGCGGCTGGCGGAACGCCCCGCGGCGCAATGGGCGCTGGCCGAGAACTGGCTGGCGGCGCTGTGTGCCGAGGGCGAGTTCGCGCCATGGGCCGACTACGTGTCCGAAGCGGTGGCCCTGTCGCTGCTGGGCGAGGACTTTGCCAAGCGCATCACCGAAGTCGACCTGCGCTTTGCCGTGGACAACCTGATGGGCGAACACCCACGCATCCAGGAGCGCAGCCTGACCCTCACCGTGGACGGTTTCTTTGCCCGCCTGCGGGCTCACCGCGAACAGTTCCTGCCCGGCTTGCAGCGCTACCAGAACCTGCGCCAGGGCATTATCGGCCGCGAACGCGCGGCCCTGCGCCTGAGCGAATTCAAGCCGCGGCCGCTGAGCTCGTTCGTGCGCAACAAGCTGATCAACGATGTGTACCTGGGCTTTATCGGCGACAACCTGGCCAAGCAGATGGGCACCGTGGGCGAGAACAAGCGCACCGACCTGATGGGCCTGTTGATGCTGATTTCGCCACCGGGCTACGGCAAGACCACCCTGATGGAGTACGTGGCGCACCGCCTGGGCCTGATCTTCATGAAGATCAACGGCCCGGCCCTGGGGCACCAGGTGCGTTCCCTGGACCCGGCCCAGGCGCCCGACGCCACTTCGCGCCAGGAGCTGGAAAAGCTCAACCTGGCCCTGGAGATGGGCAACAACGTGATGCTCTATGTCGACGACATCCAGCACACCCACCCCGAGTTCCTGCAGAAATTCATCTCGCTGTGCGACGGCACCCGGCGCATCGAGGGCGTGTGGAAAGGCCGCACCAAGACCTACGACATGCGCGGCAAGAAGTTCTGCGTGGTGATGTCGGGCAACCCGTACACCGAATCTGGCGAGGTGTTCAAGATCCCCGATATGCTGGCCAACCGTGCCGACATCTATAACCTCGGCGACACCCTGGGCGGCATGCAGGAAGCCTTTGCCCTGAGCTACATCGAGAACGGCCTGACCTCCAACCCGGTGCTGGCGCCCCTGGCCACCCGCGACATGGCCGACGTCTACCGCTTCGTCGCCAAGGCCGAGGGCAAGGCGTTTTCCAGCAACGAGCTGAGCCACAGCTACAGCGGCGCCGAGATCAACGAAATCACCACCACCCTGCAGCGCCTGATGCAGGTGCGTGACGTGGTGCTCAAGGTCAACCAGCAGTACATTGCCAGCGCCGCCCAGGCCGACCAGTACCGCAGCGAGCCGCCGTTCAAGCTGCAGGGCAGCTACCGCAACATGAACAAGATGGCGGAGAAGATCTCGGCGGTAATGAACGATGCCGAACTGCTGCAACTGCTGGCCGACCACTACCAGGGCGAATCCCAGTTGCTGACCACCGGCGCCGAGGAAAACCTGCTCAAGCTCGCCGAACTGCGCGCCAACCAGACCCCGCAGCAGAGCGAACGCTGGGCGCAGATCAAGCGTGACTTCGTGCGCAACCGCTCCATGGGCGGCAGCGACAGCGACGTCGGCACCCGCGTGGTGGCCCAACTCAACGACCTGGTGGAAGGCGTGCGTGGTCTGGCCCGGCCGGCGCAGCAGCCGGGCATGCGCGAAGTGCTGGAGAACCTGTCCGAGCACCTGGAAAACAGCTTTCTGCCGTTGCTCAAGGTGATGCACAAGAAGATCGACGTCGACCTGCACAGCCACCAGCGCATCGGTGATATCGCCACGCGGGTGGACGAATTGAGCCGCATGCTCAGCAATGGTGAAGTGCCGACCCTCAAGGACTCCCAACCCTAGGCGCCGGTTTACCGGCCCTTGCTCAAGGAACACGATATGGATTTTGCCCACCTCGACCAGCAGCTGCGCGACAGCCTGCTGGACCTGAAACTGAGCAATGAAGAGCGCGACGAACTGCGCCAGCTGGGCAACGAACTGGGCCAGGACCAGGTGCGCTACATGCGTAACCGGGCCTTCGACCTGGTGCGCGAACTGGCGCTGGCCGACAGCGCCAACCTACTGCCGGCATTGAAATGGCTGGAGCAGGTGGTCAAGACCCTGGACACCAACAGCGCCCCGGTGCGCGACATGGCCAGCGCCCACTTCAGCCCCGGTGAGGACTGCCGGCGCAAGATCCGCGACCTGTGCCGCCAGGCGCGAATCTCGGTGGATATCTGCGTGTTCACCATTTCCGACGACCAACTGAGCGACGAAATCCGCGCCTGCCACCAGCGCGGCGTGGCCGTGCGGGTGATCAGCGACAGTGAAAAGCAGTTCGATGTGGGCAGCGATATCGCCGCTCTACGCGAGGCCGGGGTGCCGGTGCGGATCGACGACACGCCGTTCCACATGCACCACAAGTTCGCCGTGTTCGATGGCCGCACCTTGCTCAACGGCAGCTTCAACTGGACCCGCAGCGCCACCACCGGCAATGAGGAAAACCTGCTGGTGATCGACCATCCGCAACTGGTGGCCAGTTATCTCAAGGAGTTCAACGAACTCTGGAGCCGCTACGCACCGCGTTAAGGTGTGCAGCGGCTGGCCTGGCCAGGGCCTCAGGCGGCGCTCGGGTAGCCCCAGGCGCTTTCGGCGGCCAGGCTGTCGATCAGTTTCTGGCGCAGCTGCTGGGCTTTTTCCGGGGCGCCCTGGCTCAGGGCTTCCAGGGCCTGGTGCAATTGCTGCACCGGGTTTTCGCCAATAAACAGGTTGCGCAGTTCCAGGCCGGCAATCGCCTCCTCGAAACGTTGCTGGCGGATATGCTGTAGCACCATGGCCTGGCTCAATTGGCTGGCATGGGCGGCCTGCTGTTCCAGGCGGGCTTTCAGCGCCAGGGCTTGTGCCTGGTCGTCGATGTAGACGTAGCTCAGCGCCAGCTGTTCCAGGTAGAAGTTTTTCTCCGCAGGCTCCAGCGCTGCATTCTGGCTTTCGTCATCGAGCGCTTGCACGGCCTGGTCCAGCAGTTCGCCGGCTTGCCGGGTCTGTTCCAGGTCGTGCAGCAGCTTGGCCTGCAAGGCCAGTTTCATCGGCCGATCGGTGTAGGCGAGCTGCGGGTTGAGACGGGTCATTTCCTCCAGGCTGCTGCGAATCAGATAGCTGTCGCGGCGCAGGCGCGGCAGGTCGGCCTGCACCCGCAGTTGGGTTTCCAGAACCAGCAGGCGCATCCACGGCCATTGCTCATCGCCACGCATGCCTTCCAGTGCCAGCAAGGCCTGCTCCAGCAGATGGGCGCACCATTGCGGGTGTTCCTCGACGTAGCTACCCCACAGGCAGATCAGGCACCAGATCCGCTGCGAAGTCGAAACGGCGCAGGCCTGCAAGGCCGCCTCGGCCTCGGCCATCTGGTTGCGCGCGACATGCCAATGCAACAAGCCCAGCAGCAGCTCGCTGACGTCGCTCTCCGGCACCTGGGCGATCAGCTGTGCTGCGAGCTCCGGGCGGTCGGCGTCGAGCATCAGCTGGAGCAACGGCGGGTAGTCGAAGTAGTTGTCGGGCTCGGGGTTCTGCGCCAGCAGTTCGAGCCCGGTGGCGAAGTCCCCGGCTTGCATCAGCAGGCTCACGACAATGAGTTGGGCCGACTCGGGCAGTTGTGCGGCCATGGCCGGAAACTGCGCGTCCTGCCCCTGGGCCCGGTATTCGAGCAGGGTCTGTTGCAGTTCATGGCGATCCAGTTCGTTGGCCGGCTGTTGCAGCAGCAGTTGCCAGGCCAGGCCGACGCTGGTGGCGGCTTTATCGGCCAGGCCCACACTGCGTTGCAGGGCCGCCAACTGGCGGTGTTCAGTGGGGGAGTCCGGGCTCAACTGGTCGACGCCGAAGGTCTCCAGCAGCATCCGCGCCTGCTCCTGTTCACCCTTGGCCAACAACAGCGGAATGCGCAGCAGGAGTGCTGAGGGCAGGGGTTGCTGCAGGCGCTCCAGCAGGCTCAGCACCGCTTGCGGGCCGTCGTTGTCGAGCAGGGTCTCGAGCAGTTGGTTCAGCGCCATGGGCTGGTAGGTTTCATCCAGCTCGGCCAGTACCTCCAGGGCCTGTGCCTGGTCGCCTTGCCGGTACAACGCCGTGGGCATTTGCAGCAGCCCCAATTGCCGGGCCTTGCCCGTCAGGCGCTGGGCCAGTTGCAAGCCCACTTGCGGTTCGATGGCACTCAGGTGCGCGGCGCGATTGATCTGCGCCGCCTCGTCCAGGGTGATGCCCAGGTCATTACCGGCGCTGCGCTTGTTGGCATAGACCACCAGCAGCGTGATCACGCCGGTAATCAGCAGCAGGATGACAAGTACTTCCATGATTGAATCTTCCTCGGGTGCGGCTGTTGGCCGGCGACGCGCCCCGCCAAGGGCGCGCAACCGGGGGCCTCAGTTGGTCTGGGAGTTGCGCCAGATCTGGCCGTTGGCAATGCGCGCCATCAGCTGCTGTTTCAGCTCGCCGGCACGTTCGGGGGCACGCTGTTGCAGGTCTGCCAGGGCCTGGTACAGCAGCGACAGGGGCTTCTTGTCGCTGAGCAGCATGCCCAGGTTCAGGCCCTCGATGGCCTGGGTGTAACGCTGATGCTGGATATGGTTGAGCATCAGCTCTTCTTCCAGGATGCGACTGCCCGAATCCTCGGCGTTGAGCCGGTCCTGCAGGGCCTGGGCCTGTTGTACGTCGTCGATGCTCAGGTAGGCGCTGGCGATGTCCTCCAGGTAGAAGCACGCGTCCATCTCATCCACATCCGGCAGCGGCTCGCCATCCAGCAGTTGCACCGCCTGCTCCAGCAGGGTCCTGGCCTGGGCGGTCTGGTCCAGGGCGTGCAGCAGCTTGGCCTGGTCGCACAGGTACAGCAATTGCTCGTCACCGGGCATCTGCTGGCGCAGGCGGTGCATCTCCTCGATGCTGCTGCGCACCAGCCAGCTGTCCCGGCGATGAGCTGGCAGGTGGCTTTGCATCAGTAGCTGGGTTTGCAGGGCCTGCATGCGCAAGCTGTTGTAGAACTCATGGTCATGCTTGTGGCCGTCGATCAGTTGCAGGGCCTGGGCCAGCAAGGCCGCGGTCCATTGCGGCTGTGCCTGGTGCAACTCATTGCAGAGATCGAGCATCAGCCCCGGACGCTGCGACTCATGGCTGGCTCGCTGCTGCAGCAGGGCCTCGGCTTCGGCGGTCTGGCCCTGGGCCGCCAGATGGTTCAGCAGTTGCAGCAGCAGGCTGTGCTGGTGCATCTCGGGGCTCAGGTCCAGCAGGCGCAGGGCAGTTTCGATTGGCTGGCGTTTCAGGGCCGAGTCCATCAGGTCGCTGTAGGTCGAGGAGTGAAGGCTGCCGTTGTCGGCCAGCAAGCCGAAGGCCGGCTCCAGATTGCCGGCATCGAACAGGGCGATCAGCGCCTGCACCTGTTCCTCGGCCGGCAGTTCGGCCGAGTGGGCCAGAATCCGCTCGGCCTGCCCTTGGGTGGCGAAGGCCTCGAACAGGCTGCGCAGCACGCTGTGATAGCGCTCCTGCCCGGGCTGCTGGAAGCTCGCCCAGGCCTGTTCGAGGCTGATCAGCGCGGCGTCGTGCATGCCCGCCTGAAATTGCAGGCGCGACAGCATCAGCTGATTGCCGATGCTCTGGCGTTCATGGGCCTCCGGGTTTTTCGGGTCGCCAAGCTCGCCGAGCAGGGCCAGGGCGCGCTCCTGTTCACCGCGGGCCTGGAGGATCGGCACCTGCAGCAGCGGCCAGCTGGGCAGGGATTCGCCCCAGTGCTCCAGGAGTTCCAGGCAGGCCTGGGTATCCTGGGTTTCGAGCAGCGTCTCAATCAGGCTATTGAGCACGTAGTCCCGGGCGTGGGGCGGCAGTTGCTGGTAGATCGCCGTGGCCTGGGCCTTGTGCCCAGCCACATAGAGCTCGCTGGCCACCAGTTGCAGGGCCAGATGCTGTGCTTCGCCTTCCGGCAGTTGCTGCGCCAGTTCTAGGGCCAGCAGCGGCTCGGCCTTGCTCATCAGCAGGGTCTGATTGATCTGGGCGGTGAGGTTGCCGGTCTGCTCCAGGTACTGGTCCTGGTCGGCGGATTTCTGCCGGAAGTAGAGGATCACTGCAATGAACAGCAGCACGAGGACAAGCAAGGTGACAAAGAGGGTCATGGACGTCCTTTTCTATTGCGCACGGCTCTGGCGCGATGCGCGCCAGCCGGTTTGCGCGGGGTTATAAAGCCATGGCTACGCCCTGGCAACCGACTTTACCCAGGCAATGGGTAACAGCGGATGTCATCCAGGGCCGGGCTGGCCCGGTCAGCGGTCGGGCAGTGCGGCGGGTTTCGGGTTAGACTTGCCGCCTTTTCGCACACTCAAGAAGCCCGCACATGGCCCAGCCGTCCACCACCTACAAATTTGAACTGAACCTCACCGACCTCGACCGCGGGGTCTATGAAAGCGTCAAGCAAACCATCGCCCGTCACCCTTCGGAAACCGAAGAGCGCATGACCGTGCGCCTGCTGGCCTACGCCTTCTGGTACAACGAGCAACTGTCGTTCGGTCGTGGTCTGTCGGATGTGGATGAGCCGGCCCTGTGGGAAAAGAGCCTGGATGACCGCGTGCTGCACTGGATCGAAGTCGGCCAGCCGGACGCCGATCGCCTCACTTGGTGCTCGCGCCGTACCGAGCGCACCAGCCTCTTGGCCTACGGCAGCCTGCGGGTGTGGCAGACCCGGGTGGTGGACGCGGTGAAAAACCTGAAGAACCTGAACATCGCCGGTGTGCCCCAGGACGTGCTGGAGACCCTGGCTAAGGACATGCCGCGAGTGATCAAGTGGGACGTGATGATCAGCGAAGGCACGATCTTCGTCACCGACGATCGCGGCCAGCATGAAGTCCAGCTCGAATGGCTGCTGGGCGACCGCGGCTGATCGCCCATTCCCGACCCCGCTCGATCCACCGTATTTGAAGAGAAGTTGCTGTTAGCCCATGCGTATCGAACCCCGTGAGTTGCCCGCCGTCCTGCCCTTTCTCGGCGATCTGCCGCCGTTGCTGACCCGTCTCTACGCCGCCCGTGGCGTGCAGTCGGTGGAGGAGCTGGACAAGAGCCTGGCGCGGCTGATTCCGTTCCAGCAACTCAAGGGCATCGACGCCGCGGTGGACCTGCTGGTGGCCGCCCTGGACCAGCGCCAGCGCATCCTCATCGTCGGCGACTTCGATGCCGACGGCGCCACCGCCAGCACCGTGGGCCTGCTGGGCCTGCGCTTACTGGGCGCGGCCCATGTCGACTACCTGGTGCCCAACCGCTTCGAATACGGCTACGGCCTGACCCCGGAAATTGTCGCGGTGGCGCTGCAGCGTGAGCCGCAGCTATTGATCACCGTGGACAACGGCATCTCCAGCGTCGAAGGCGTGGCCGCGGCCAAGGCCGCGGGCTTGCAGGTACTGGTGACCGACCACCACTTGCCCGGCCCCGAGCTGCCGGCGGCGGACGCCATCGTCAACCCCAACCAGCCGGGCTGCGAATTCCCGAGCAAGGCCCTGGCAGGGGTCGGGGTGATCTTCTACGTATTGATGGCCTTGCGGGCGCGGCTGCGCAGCCTGGGTCGCTACGACAGCCGGCCACAGCCGAATATCGGCGAGCTGCTGGACCTGGTGGCCCTGGGCAGCGTGGCCGACGTGGTGCCCCTGGACGCCAACAACCGCATCCTGGTGCACCAGGGCCTGGAGCGGATTCGCGCCGGCCGGGCACGACCGGGGCTCAAGGCGATTCTCGAAGTGGCCAAGCGCGATCACTCGCGCATCACTTCCACCGACCTGGGCTTTATCCTCGGCCCTCGCTTGAACGCGGCCGGGCGCCTGGACGACATGAGCCTGGGCATCGAGTGCCTGCTCAGCGATGACACCTCGGCGGCGCGGGCCATGGCTGCCCAGCTGGATGAGCTGAACCAGGACCGCAAATCCATCGAGCAGGGCATGCAGCGCGAAGCCCTGGCCCAGCTCAAGGACTTGCCGGTGGAATCCATGCCGTTCGGCCTGTGCCTGTTCGATGCCGACTGGCACCAGGGGGTGATCGGGATTCTTGCCTCGCGCCTCAAAGAGCGTTACCACCGCCCGACCATCGCCTTTGCCGATGCCGGCGACGGCATGCTCAAGGGCTCGGCGCGTTCGGTGCCGGGCTTTCATATTCGCGATGCCCTGGATGCCGTGGCGGCGCGCCATCCGCAGCTGATCAGCAAGTTCGGCGGTCACGCCATGGCCGCCGGCCTGTCGCTGCCGGAGTCGAACTTCCCGGCCTTCGCCGAAGCCTTCGACGCGGAAGTGCGGCGCCAGCTGCAAGAGGAAGACCTTACCGGACGCCTGCTGTCGGACGGCAGCCTGGCGGTGGAGGAATTCCACCTGGAGCTGGCCCGCGCCCTGCGCCACGCCGGCCCTTGGGGCCAGCATTTTCCCGAGCCGATGTTCCATGGCGTGTTCGAACTGGTGGAGCAGCGCATCGTCGGCGAACGCCACCTGAAGGTGGTGCTGCGCAGCGAATGCGGCTCGCTGAAACTGGACGGCATCGCCTTCGGCATCGACCGCGAAGTTTGGCCCAACCCGACCATTCGCTGGGTGGAACTGGCGTACAAGCTCGACCTCAACGAGTTCCGTGGCCAGGAAACCGTGCAGTTGCTGATTGCCCATATCGAGCCGCGCTAAGGGGCGCTGCGAGCACTCAGCGCTATAGCAAAAATCACCTGTGGCGAGGGAGCTTGCTCCCGTTGGGGCGCGCAGCGGCCCAAATAATGGGACTGCTATGCCCCGGAGCGCCGGCCGATCCAGCGGGAGCAAGCTCCCTCGCCACACAAGTGCGGTGCTTGTCCTTAGCTGACTGTCAGTGGGCGGTGCGGGCGGTTTTGCCAGACTTTGGGAAAGCGGGCTGGCGGCATGTCTCTTTCTTTTGTAAGGCGACTCCGAGATGAGCAGGAGCACTTGTAACGCGAACGCTCGATGACTAGCCTGCGGTAGTCGCTGCGAGTCAGCGACCGGGTTTAGCAGCTCGAGTCCAAGTAACGCCAGCATTGCCACTTATACAGCGCATGTCGTTGTGTTCCGTTATGGCCGCTGTGCGTGGGGGCACCTTCGGGTGCGCCGGCGACTTGGCCTGGCCTGATAACCCGCGTACCGCTGCCGTAACTCCAGGCTAAGGAGTTACCTCATGAAAAAAACTGTCCATGATTCACTGTCCGACTTTGTTCACCCCCGTAGAAACCCCTCCCACGATCTGGCCAATGAAACCGTGCGCCATGCCCTGGCCAACAGCGGCGTAAAGGGCTCGCTGATCGCGACACTGCACCCCACCGCCGCCGGCCCTGCGGGCCCCGATAACCCCTTCTCTGTGCGCGCAGGTATCAGTGCCGAAGAAGCGCTGCTGCATGTGTCCATGCTGCTCAAGGCCGCCGAGGAGGTGTCGGATGAAATCACCGAGCATGCCAGCGGCGTGGAGCGCGGCCTGATCTGGTCCCTGGTGCATTCGGTGGAAATGGCCCGTGGCGTGGTGGATGCCTTGCTCGATGGCAATCGCCGCGCCCCATAGGGTTGAGGCGGCCCTGGCCGCTGCCGCTGGCGGCGGCCAGGGCACAGGTTTTTTTCCCCGGGGCGCATCAGGAACTCGGCTTGGCGCAAGGTTGTCGACTAGTCTCTAAGCACTGTCTGATTGGCCTTGTGACTTTTTTGTCATCCATCTTCCCGCGGGGGCGGGCGCTTCACTTCGCCGTCACTTGTCGACCGTTCAAACAGATCCCTGGAGCCTGACCACTGATCGAGAGGTGCCCCATGAGTCTGCTGCTTGAACCCTATACCCTGCGTCAACTGACCCTGCTCAACCGCATCGCGGTTTCACCCATGTGCCAGTACTCCTCGGTGGACGGGCTGGCCAATGACTGGCACCTGGTGCACCTGGGCAGCCGCGCGGTGGGGGGCGCCGGGTTGATCTTTACCGAGGCCACGGCAGTCACCGCCGAAGGCCGGATCACCGCCCAGGACCTGGGCCTGTGGAACGATGCGCAGATCGAGCCGCTGCAGCGCATCACCCGTTTCATCACCGCCCAGGGCGCGGTGGCCGGCATCCAGCTAGCCCATGCCGGGCGCAAGGCCAGTACCCATCGGCCCTGGCTGGGCAAGCCCGGCAGCATCAAGCCCGAGGACGGTGGCTGGGTGCCGGTGGGGCCGTCGAAAATCGCCTTCGACCCGCAGCACACGCCGCCCACCCAGCTTGACGAAGGGCAGATCGCCGAGGTGATCCAGGCCTTTGTCGACGCTGCCAAACGGGCCCTGGTGGCGGGTTTCAAGGTGGTGGAAGTGCACGCCGCCCATGGCTACCTGCTGCATCAGTTTCTTTCGCCCCTGAGCAATCAGCGTCAGGACCAATATGGCGGTTCCTTTGAAAATCGCATCCGCCTGGTGCTGCAGGTGACCGCGGCGGTGCGCGAAGTGTGGCCCGAGGAGTTGCCGCTGTTTGTACGGGTGTCGGCCACCGACTGGGTGGAGGACGGCTGGAACCCCGACGAAACCGTGGAGCTGGCGCGGCGCCTCAAGGACCTGGGGGTGGACCTGATCGATGTGTCTTCCGGCGGCACCTCGGCCAATGCCGAGATTCCTACCGGCCCGGGTTACCAGACGCGCTTTGCCGAGCGGGTGCGCAAGGAGTCGGGGATCGCCACCGGCACCGTGGGAATGATCACCGAACCGGCCCAGGCCGAGCACATTCTGCGCACCTGTCAGGCGGACATCATCTTCCTGGCCCGTGAGTTGCTGCGCGACCCTTACTGGCCATTGCACGCCGACGATGACCTGGGCGGGCGCCAAGCCACCTGGCCGGCGCAGTACCAGCGGGCGACCCATAGGGACCAGCCGATTCATGAGTCGGATCTGCGCGAGTAGCAATCGGGGAATGAAAAAACGCCGCTTTATCTCACGATAAAGCGGCGTTTTTTTGCCTCTGAAGTGGCGAGGGAGCTTGCTCCCGCTCGGTCGCGCAGCGGCCGTAAAGCCTGAGGGCGCGGTGTGGGCTTGGTCGCCGATGATGGTGGCCATGGGGGGCGACAGGTCGCCCCAGCGGGAGCAAGCTCCCTCGCCACGATCATTGGCTTGGATCACGGGTATTTGCGCTTGTCCGCTGCCGGTGGGAAGTACTGGTACAGCCAGGTTTCGCTCAGGGTGCGGTCGTTGCTGCGGATAAACAGCCGCAGTTCCACCGGGTCGGTGCTGTCATTGGTGGGGTACCAGTCGAAGAGGATGCGGTAGCCCTTGATCTCGTCCAGCACCAGCACGCTGAAATCCTTGACCTGACCATTGGACGCGGTGACCACCGGCTCGATGCCGGTGCCCGCCGGCAGGCGATCGAGGCCGCCGCCGGTGAAGTCCACGGCAAAGCGCCGGGCCCAGACTTCCGGGTAATGCTCGCCCGGCGCCCAGCCTTCAACGAAGCCGCCCATGCCGGAACGGGTGGCGTGCACCCGCGCCAGGGGTGTGCCCACGGGCGGTAGGGCGCTCCAGTAGAGCTTGTAGCCGTAGTTCAGCGAATCGCCGGCGGCTACCGGTTTTTTCGGGGTCCAGAAGGCCACGATGTTGTCCATGGTCTCGCCGGTGGTGGGGATCTCCAGCAGGTCGACGCTGCCTTCGCCCCAGGCGGTGGTGGGCTCGACCCACAGGCTCGGGCGCCGGCTGTACCAGTCCACGGTGTCCTGGTAGCTGGCGAACTCGTGGTCGGTCTGCACCAGGCCGAAGCCTTTCGGGTCCTTGTCGGCGAAGGCGTTGAACTGCAGGGTTGCCGGGTTGTTCAGCGGCCGGCAGATCCACTCGCCATTGCCGCGCCACATGGCCAGGCGGTCGGAGTCGTGGATCTGCGGGTGAATGGTGTCGCACATGCGCCGCTCGTGGGTGCCGCAGCTGAACATGCTGGTCATCGGCGCGATGCCCAGTTGCTCGATGGCGGTGCGCGCGTTGACGTGGGCGTCGATCTCCATCACCACCCGCTCGGCCTGGCAGTCGATGTCGAAGCGGTAGGCGCCGGTGGCGCTGGGCGAATCCAGCAGGGCGTAGACCACGAAGCGGGTGCTGTCCTTGTCCGGGGTCTCGAACCAGAACTGGGTGAAGTCGGGGAATTCCTCACGCTGCTTGGCATAGGTGTCGATGGCCAGGCCGCGGGCCGAAAGGCCGTACTGGCCGGTGGCGTCCACCGCACGGAAGTAGCTGGCGCCGAGGAAGGACACCACGTCGTGGCGGTCCAGTTCCGGGGCCTTGAACAGCTTGAACCCGGCAAAGCCCAGGTCGCCCTTGAGCTGGGCGGTGTCGACGCTGGTGTTCTGGTAGTTGAACAGCGAAGGGCGGAAGTGCACCTCGCGGGCCAGGCGGGTCTTGGGGTCGACGCTGTGCATGCGCACCGGCTGCTTGAAGCCCATGCCGACGTGGAAGAACTGCACGTCCAACTGGCCGTTCAGCTCGTTCCACAGCGAATGCTTGGCGTCGTACTGAATGGCATTGAAGTTCTGCGGGGTCATCTTCGCCAGGGTCGGCGGCAGCACCTGCTTGGTGTCCTGGTACCCCGTGCCGGCCAGTTGCTTGGCCTGGGCCTTGAGGCGCTCGAAATCGAAGGCCTGGGCCTCGCCGTCGGCAGTGCCGGCCCAGGCTTGGGCGGCCAGCAGCCCGCTGGCCGAGAGGCCGGTATAGGCCGCCAGGGCCATGGAAGCTTTGAGAAGATGCCTGCGGTGCATGGTTGAACCTTGTTCAGGGAAAGATCCGCAGCCGTTCCTGGCTGCACTGAGGGATCGCGGGGTGAGGTTCGGTCATGCCATCGGCCAAACGCAACGGACTATAAACAGATGCCGGATAGAATAAACGGTTCGCCAGACGGCGAAAATTGCTTAGCTTGTGTCCATTGGTAACCAAACCACCCCTTCAGGAACCGGCCCCCATGCTGCACCCGCGTTTGCTTGTCGAAGCCGATATTGCCTTGCTCAAACTGATCGATCGCGCCGAGATCATCGACGCGTTCTACCGTGTGCAGGAGGGGCGCCTGTTGCGCTATGCCCAGCATGAGGTGGTGCTTGGCTGGCCGGCCGGCGAAGCCGAGCATGACGCGCTGATCTTGCAGCAGTGTTACCGGCGCGGCGGCTGGCTCTATGGCTTTTTCGACGAGGGCGCGCTGGTGGCGGCGGCGGTGGTGGATTGCCTGCCCATCGAGTGCGCCGGGCTGGACCTGCGCCAGTTGAAGTTCCTGCATGTGAGCCAGGCCTATCGCGGCCAGGGCCTGGGCCGGCAGCTTTTCGCCCTGGCCCGGGAGCAGGCCCTGGCCATGGGCGCCCAGGGCCTGTATGTGTCGGCCACGCCATCGCAGCATACGGTGGACTTCTACCTGGGCCTGGGCAGTGAGCTGCTTGCCACCCCGGACCCACAGCTACTGGCGCTGGAGCCCGAAGACATCCACCTCTGTTTGCGCCTGGTTTAAACCTCGGGGCGCTTGCGCCAGTTTGGCCAGGCGCCCAGGGTGACTGCCCGCAGCAGCCATTCGCAGGGGCCGTACTGGTGAGTGCGCAACCAGCGGGCGCTGAGTTGCATCTGCAGCAGGTAGAGGGCAATCACCAGGAACGGTATCCACAGCGGCGACAACTGGTTGACCAGCCCCAGGCCGTAGCCGGTGAACAGCAGGCTGAGCAGCAGCGATTGCAGCAGGTAGTTGCTCAGGGACATGCGCCCCAAGGGTGCCAGCCGTTGGCACAGACGCTGGCCCAGGGGCGTGTCGAAGGCCTTGAGCAACAACAGGGCGTAGCTGACCGAGAGCAGCGGCGCGGTCAGCTGGCTGATGCCGTAGCCGATCACCTCCAGGCCACCGCCGGGGGCATAGGCGGCCCAGTAACCGTAGAGCAGGGCGCCACCCAGCCCCAGCGGCAGGGTGATCGCCAGCAGCCGAGGCAGCCTGGGGGCAAAGCGGTAGGGCGCCACCAGCAGGCGCCGGCGCCCGGCCACATAACCCAGCAGGAACATTCCCAGGGTGCTCGGGCCTTGCAGCAGCCACAGCGCTGAAACGGTATCCAGCAGGTGGCTAGCGTTGTAGACCAGGGTGTCCAGGGCGCTGCCGGCCAGGGCCATGTCCTTGAGCAGCGCTTCGCCATCGGGCCCGCCGCTGTAGACCCCGGCATCCAGCAGCGCGGCACCGAACCACAGCATCAACAGTGCCGTGCTTATGATCAGCAGCAGCGCCAGGCTTGCCGCCCAGCGCGCCGAGAGCCCGCGCAGCATCAGCAGCACCAGGCCCAGCAGGGCGTACAGGGAGAGGATTTCGCCATAGAACAGCAGTGCGCCATGCACCAGGCCGATGGCCAGCAAGGCCAGCTGGCGCCGTAGCATGCGTGGCACGAAGGGTTGCCCCGAGCGCTCGGCGGAGGCCAGTTGCAAGGTGAAGCTGTAGCCGAACAGGAAGGAGAACAGCAGGTAGAACTTGGCCTCGAACAACACCGAGACCAGCCAGCGGATCAGGTAATCCAGCTCGCTGGCGTAGTGCGGGTTGCTGCTGGACGAGGCGTAGTAAGGGTCGGCGAAGGACCAGATGTTAACCGCCAGGATGCCCAGCAGGGCAAAGCCGCGCAGGGCATCCACCTGGTCCAGGCGTGCCGCTTGAGCGGCTATCGGCGTGGCCCTGGCGGCAGTGGCCGGGTGAGCGGAAACGGGGAGCATTGCACGGCCTGGCGGTTGTTTGAGGGGGCTCAATTAACGCAAGCAGGCCTGTGCCGGGCAATCAAACTCTTGTGAAAAAAAGTCAAAACCTGTGCATCCGGGTTCAGCCGCAATAGGTGGCGAGGGAGCTTGCTCCCGCTGGGCCTCAAGCCTTACGCCTGCGGCGGCTCATTCAGGCAGCGTCCGCCTGCGGCAGGCATCTCGCCCTTGCGGGTCCACCAGGTCATGGGCCAGAGGCTTTCCAGGTCGCCGCGCTTGAGTGCCTGTTGATGGCAGTCCAGGGCCTTGACCGGGTCGGCCTTGCCCCAGCGACCCTCGGCATAGAAGCTGCCCAGGTAGTGGTAGGCGCTGGCGGAGTCCTGCTCCCGGGCGATGCGTTGCAGGATTGCTTCGGACTTGCCCGGGTTTTGGCAGCTTTCAGCGTCGGTATCGACCTGCGGATAGCAGTAGTACATGGACAGCATCAGCGCGGCCTCCACATCGTTCTGGGCATAAGGCAGCAGCAATTGCTCCGGCTCGCCGGGCTTGAGCTCCGGGGCCATGCCCGAGAAGCCCAGGCTCACCGCCTGCACCGCAGCCTTGGCCGAACCCTTGTGCGCGGCATCCAGCAGGATGCGCTGGCCCAGTTCGAAGAAATAGGTGGTCAAGGGGTACTGTTCGCGGCCGCCATAGCCGAGAAACAGGTCGGCCTTGCGCATCTGCCGCTGCAGGGCGCTTTCATTGGCCGGGGCCTGCCGGTCGAGCAGGCCGTCCATCGACCATTGCTCCACCCGCACCAGTTGCCAGCAGGCCGCCCGCTCGAACACGAAGGCTTGCACCACATCGCCCAGGGGGTCGTTCACCACCAGGGTCTTGTCGTCCCAGAAACTGTGCAGCCCGGCCTGGGCTTGGGCCTTGGCATCGAGCAGGGTCAGCAGATGGCGGTTGTCGCCGGTCAATTTGTAGCGTGCGGTCACTTCCCGGCCACGGTCGTCCAGCACCGGCCGCTGTTCGACCAGCGGCGTGGCGATAAACGCCTGTTGCAGCTCGGGGCTGGCGGCAAAGGCCTGGACAAAGGTCGGCAGGTCGTTGGACGGGCAGGCAGGGGCGTCGGCCAGGCTGGCCTGGGCGCTGGCGCCGAGCAGCAGGCCCAGGGCGATGCGCAAGGCAGGGGTGAACAGGGTGGGCATGGGCAGAGTCTTCCGGGAAATTGGGGCGCCAGGGGTCATTGGCTCTCGGGGTCGCAGTACAGCACCGAGTGTTCGGGGTGCTGGCGGTCGGCGATCAGCAGCGGGCGCTGGCGGCCATCGCCGAAGAATTCGCGGCCAAGGCGTGCGCGAACCACCTCGACGGAGTCTTTGAGGTACAGGGCATGCACTGAAAACGGCCCCCGGTAGGGGATCATCACCGCGCTCACCGCCAGGCCCTGGTAGCTGTCCTCGACACAGTAGCGGGCGGCCTCGTCGAGCTCGCAGGGCTGCAGTTGGCGCTCGCTGAAGTAAGCGCCCCGGGGCTGGTGGTCATTGGGGTCGAGGTAGACATCCTCGACGCTGCACGTGGCCAGGCCGGCAAATTGCTGGTCTAGGCTGGTGGCCAGCGCGGGGCGGCCGAGAATCGCCAGCAGGGCAGTGCAACACAGGGCGGCGATCTTGCCGGGTTCAACGCTCATTGGGTAACCCCTGGCGATAGCACAGACGGCACAGCCAATGCGTTAGCCAGATGGCCAGCAACGGCGGCACCGTCATCAGCAAACAGTAGATGTAGCCGCGAATCGGGTGGTCGGGAAACATCGCCCAGGCGGTGAACAGCGCCAGGGCGCCCGTCAGGCCCAGCTTGACCTTGAGGTTGGGGGTCAGGGCCACCAGGAAGCTGACCACAACCAGCAGTTGCAGCAGCAGTTCCACCATCATGCCCAGGCCGAAGCCCTTGGCGATGGAGCCGAAATGGCTGCGGTAGAAGCCTACGCCCCACAGATGCGCCAAATAGAACAGCAGCGGTGGCACTGAGTGAACCAGCACGCCGATGCTGATGCGCACCGCGTGATAGCGGCCGATGGCGTCCAGGCTCATGGGCGGCGCTCGCGCAAACAGGCGGGGGTATGACGGGGCATGGGCGCATCCTTGCTGCCGGAAGGGATTGAGTGATCCCAAGCCGTGGCGCCAGGGTTTTCAGGCGGCGGATAGTGCCGTAAGTCGCGGCGCTTATCCAGCCTGCCCATGCAGGATTTAGAAGGCGCACATGGGGCGTTTACCCGTCCTGAGGGCGTAGGGTGCGTTGGTGCAGGATGTGCAGGATGTGCAGGATAAAGCAACATTCAGAAGCACTATCGCGCCCCTGCTGGTGGGCACTTCTCTCTAGGCTTACGGCCTTATCTGTCGATACGACAGCCGATTTTCCGGAGGCAGCAGATGAATACCCGTGGATTGCTCGATCAATTGCTCAGGTCTGGCCAGGAGATGTTGCAGAAACAGGCGGGCTCAACCCCCAGCCACAGCGGCAAGGCCCCGCAGGGTGGGCTCGGCGACCTGCTCGGCGGCAAGGCCGGCGCGCTGTTGTCCGGCGCCGGTGGCGGGGCCCTGGCGGCTGGTGCCATGGGCTTGTTGCTGGGCAACAAGAAGGCCCGCAAGTTTGGCGGCAAGGCCCTGACCTACGGTGGCCTGGCCGCCCTCGGGGTACTGGCCTACAAGGCCTATGGCAACTGGCAGGCGCAGCAGGGCACGGCCCCGCGCAACGAACCGCAGACTTTGGATCGGCTACCGGCGCCCCAGGCCGAGCAGCACAGCCAGGCGATTCTCAAGGCGCTGGTGGCGGCGGCCAAGGCCGACGGTCATGTGGATGAGCGTGAGCGGGCGCTGATCGAGGGCGAGTTCAGCAAGCTCGACAACGACCCGCAGTTGCAGCAGTGGCTGCACAGCGAGCTGAACAAACCGCTGGACCCGGCGGATGTGGCCCGCGCTGCGCACACCCCGGAAATGGCCGCCGAGATGTACCTGGCCAGCGTGCTGCTGGTGGACGAAGAGCACTTTATGGAGAAGGCCTACCTGGACGAGCTGGCGCGCCAGCTGCAACTGCCTCCCGGGCTCAAGGCCGAGCTGGAGAATCAGGTGCGCCAGGGCGGCCATTAAGGCGCCTGGCGCCAGGAATGGCGGTTCTGTCTGGGGGATTTGCCGAAATGCCTTGCAGGCTTGAGCAAAGGCTCGCTGAACCGTCATCCAGAGCGGCTGCAGCCAGGTGCTAAAAGTGCCAACCGTGTCGTTAAACCACCCGTAAAACCTGCATCGTCCTCGGCTATACTCCCCCCATTTTTGAATGGCCTCGAGGACTGACTGTGAAGAACTGGACGTTGCGCCAACGCATCTTGGCGAGCTTTGCGGTGATTATCGCCATCATGCTGTTGATGGTCGTCGTCTCGTACTCGCGGCTGTTGAAGATCGAAGCCGGTGAGGAGCGGGTGCGCGACGACGCAGTGCCGGGGGTGTATTTCAGTTCGATGATTCGTAGCGCCTGGGTCGACAGTTATATCCAGACCCAGGAGATCATCGGCATCAAGCAGGACCAGAGCATCACCGCCGAGGAGCTGGCGGATTTCAAGTCCTTTGAACAGCGCCTGGTCACCCAGATGGGCAACTACAAGAACACCATCACCACCCGTGACGACCAGAGCGAATTCGATGCCTTCGAGAAAAGCCATCAGGAGTTCAACCGCATCCAGGCGGCGGTGCTCGACCTGCATCAACGCAAGCAGGAGGCCGAGGCGGTCCGCCTGTTCAACGAGCAACTGACCCCGACCTGGATAGCAGGAAGGATGAAGCTCAATGACATCATTGGCGAAAACAAGGCGGTGGCCGATGCCGCCACCAACGCCATCGACGATGCGGTGGCAGCGGCCAAGATCAGCATGGGCGTGTCGCTGCTGTTGGCGATCCTGGCTGCGGGCCTGTGTGGCCTGCTGTTGATGCGGGCGATCATGGCGCCGATGAACCGCATCGTCGACATTCTCGAAGTGATGCGCACCGGCGACCTCAGCGGGCGCCTGAACCTGGCGCGCAAGGACGAGTTCGGCGCCGTGGAAACCGGCTTCAACGACATGATGACCGAGCTTACGGCCCTGGTGTCCCAGGCCCAGCGCTCCTCGGTGCAGGTCACCACCTCGGTGACCGAGATCGCCGCCACCTCCAAGCAGCAGCAGGCCACCGCCACCGAGACCGCCGCCACCACTACGGAAATCGGCGCCACCTCGCGGGAAATCGCCGCCACTTCCCGGGACCTGGTGCGCACCATGACCGAGGTTTCCAGCGCCGCCGACCAGGCCTCGGTGCTTGCCGGTTCCGGCCAGCAGGGCCTGGCGCGCATGGAAGACACCATGCACTCGGTGATGGGCGCGGCCGACCTGGTGAATGCCAAGCTGGCGATCCTCAACGAGAAGGCCGGCAACATCAACCAGGTGGTGGTGACCATCGTCAAGGTCGCCGACCAGACCAACCTGCTGTCGCTCAATGCCGCCATCGAAGCGGAGAAGGCCGGTGAATACGGCCGCGGTTTCGCCGTGGTGGCCACCGAAGTGCGGCGTCTGGCGGACCAGACCGCGGTGGCCACTTATGACATCGAACAGATGGTGCGCGAGATCCAGTCGGCGGTGTCGGCGGGGGTCATGGGCATGGACAAGTTCTCCGAGGAAGTGCGCCGCGGCATGGCCGAGGTGCAGCAGGTGGGCGAGCAGCTGTCGCAGATCATCCATCAGGTGCAGGCCCTGGCGCCCAGGGTGCTGATGGTCAACGAGGGCATGCAGGCCCAGGCCACAGGTGCCGAGCAGATCAACCACGCCCTGGTGCAGTTGGGCGATGCCAGCAGCCAGACCGTCGAGTCCCTGCGCCAGGCCAGCTTCGCCATCGATGAGCTGAGCCAGGTGGCGGTGGGGCTGCGCAGCGGCGTATCGCGTTTCAAAGTCTGATGGACGAACTGGCGCACAAGCGCAACCCCGTGGCCGGGGCCAAGAGCGCGCTGTTTTTGGTGTTCCACATCGGTCAGGAGCGTTACGCCCTGCAGGCCGTGGATGTGGTGGAAGTGCTGCCCCGGCTGCCACTCAAGCCCATCGCCCAGGCGCCGTCCTGGGTGGCCGGGGTGTTCGCCTATCGTGGCGCGGTGGTGCCGGTGATCGACCTGTGCCAGCTGACCTTCGAACGCCCGGCCCAACTGCGTACCAGTACCCGGCTGGTGCTGGTGCATTACCGCGGCGATGGCAGCCAGCCGGCGCGGGCTCTGGGCTTGTTGCTGGAGCAGGCCAACGACACCCTGCGCTGCGACCCTCAAGAGTTCCAGCCCTATGGCCTGGACAATCGCCAGGCGCCGTACCTGGGGCCGGTACGCGAAGATGCCAGTGGATTGCTGCAATGGGTGCGGGTCGACGACCTGCTGGCGCCCGAGGTGCGTGAGCTGCTGTTTCCCGCTGTTGCCGCCGAGCCGGACTCGCCTGGGGAGCGCCCATGAGCGACGAGCAGCGGTTCTTCGATTTCCTCAAGGAGCGCATCGGCCTGGATGTGGCCTCCGTGGGCCCGGCGATCATCGAACGCGCGGTGCGCCAGCGCTGCCATGCCCTGTTCGCCCACAGCAGCGACGAGTACTGGCACAAGCTGCAAGGCTCGCGGGAGGAGCAGCAGGCGCTGATCGAGGCGGTGATAGTTCCGGAAACCTGGTTCTTCCGCTACCCGGAATCCTTTGCCACCCTGGTCAAGCTGGCCAGGGCTCGCCTGGAACAGATCAAGGGCATGCGCGCCCTGCGTTTGCTGAGCCTGCCGTGCTCCACCGGCGAGGAACCCTATTCGATCGCCATGGCCCTGCTCGACGGCGGCCTGGCGCCTCATCAGTTCAAGGTCGATGGCCTGGATGTCAGCCCCTTGTCGGTGGAGCGGGCGCGCGGGGCCTTGTACGGCAAGAACTCCTTCCGTGGCCAGCACCTGGAGTTTCGCGAGCGCCATTTCGTTGCCGAGGACGAGCGCTATCGCCTCAGCGAGCGGGTTCGCGAGCAGGTTCGGCTGCAGGTGGGCAATGTGCTGGACCCAGGCTTGCTGGCCGCTGAACCGGCCTTCGACTTTGTCTTCTGTCGCAACTTGCTGATCTATTTCGACCAGCCGACCCAGCGCCAGGTGTTCGAGGTGCTCAAGCGCCTGACCCATGAACAGGGCGTGCTGTTTATCGGCCCGGCCGAGGGCAGCCTGCTGGGGCGCCTGGGCATGCGCTCGATCGGCATCCCGCAGTCCTTTGCCTTCAGCCGCCAGCAGGAGCCCGAGCCGGCACCGCAGCCGGCACCGCAGCCGGCGGCCTTGCCGCAACCCTTGCCCCTGCCGATACCGCCGCGCAAGCCGGCCACCCCGGCGCCGCGCCAGCGGCCCTTTGCCGTCCGTGCCGCCGCGGTGCCGGTGGTCGAGAGTGCGCCGGTCAGCGATGCCACGAGCCTGTTGGCGAAGATCGCCAACCTGGCCAATGAGGGCAAGAGCGCCGAGGCCCGGGCCGCCTGTGAAGGTTATTTGCAACGGCACGAGCCGGTGGCCCAGGTGTTCTACTGGTTGGGCCTGCTCAGCGATGTGGCCGGCAATGCCATGGAGGCCCAGGGTTTCTACCGCAAGGCCCTGTATCTTGCGCCCCAGCACCCGGAGGCCCTGGCCCACCTGGCGGCGCTGCTGGCGTCCCAGGGCGATGTCGCCGCCGCCCAACGATTGCAGGAGCGCGCTGCCCGCAGCCTGCGCACCGCCGACAGTGAGTCGAAACGATGAGCCATTCCTACTCATTGGCTGCCGATGCCCAGGCCATCGACGATTGCTGGAACCGCATCGGCATCCTGGGCGATAAGTCCTGCCCGCTGCTGGCCGAACATATCCACTGCCGTAATTGCGCGGTGTATTCCGCCGCCGCCACGCGCTTGCTGGATCGCTATTCACTGCGCCAGGAAGATCGCGAGCAGGCGCTGGCCGTGGAAACCGACACCGATGTGGCGACCCGTTCGCTGCTGATGTTTCGCCTTGGCGAGGAGTGGCTGGGGCTGCCGACCCGCTGTCTGCTGGAGGTGGCGCCGCAGCAGGCGATCCATTCCCTGCCGCACCAGCGTTCCCGGGCCCTGCTCGGGGTGGCCAATGTGCGCGGGGCGCTGGTGGCCTGCCTGTCGCTGACCGAGCTGTTGGGGCTGGACCCGACGCCCCTGGCCGCCAGCAACGGACGAGTGATGCCGCGCATGCTGATCATCGGCGCCGACGGCGGCCCTGTGGTGGTGCCGGTGGATGAGGTGCACGGCATCCATGCCATCGACGAGCGGATTCTCAACACCGCGTCGCTGCCTGGCGAGCAGGCGGATGCCAAGTACACCCGTGGCGTCCTGCAATGGCAGGGGCGCAGCCTGCGCCTGCTGGACGAAGAGCAACTGCTGATCGCCGTGACCCGGAGCCTGACATGACCCCCGATCAGATGCGCGACGCCTCGTTGCTGGAACTGTTCAGCCTGGAAGCCGAGGCTCAGACCCAGGTGCTCAGCGCCGGGTTGCTGGCCCTGGAGCGCAATCCGACCCAGGCCGACCAGTTGGAAGCCTGCATGCGCGCGGCCCATTCGCTCAAGGGCGCGGCGCGGATCGTCGGGGTCGACGCCGGGGTCAGCGTGGCCCATGTGATGGAGGATTGCCTGGTCAGCGCCCAGGAAGGGCGGTTGTACCTGCTGCCTGAGCATATCGACGCCCTGCTGCAGGGCACCGACCTGCTGATGCGCATCGCCACCCCGGGCGGTGCCGAGAGCCTGGTGGCGGATATTGCGCTGTATGTGGCGCTGATGGAGCGCTTGCTGAGCCAGGGGCCCGCGGCGCCGAGCGCAGCGCTCCAGGCACCGCCAAGCAGCGTTGCCGAACCTGCGGCGCTGGAGCCGCCGGCCGTTGCTGCGCTGGCCGAGCCCGAGCCACTGGCCTTGCCCAGCGAGCCGCTCACCGAACCGTCGAGCAGTGTCGCGCGCCCGGGCAAGCGCATGACCGAGGGCGGCGAGCGGGTGCTGCGGGTCACCGCCGAGCGCCTCAACAGCCTGCTGGACCTGTCGAGCAAGTCCCTGGTGGAAACCCAGCGGCTCAAGCCCTACCTGGCCACCTTGCAGCGCCTCAAGCGGACGCAGAGCAACAGCCTGGCGGCGCTGGAGAATCTCAACCTGCACCTCAAGGAACACGCCCTGAGCCTGGAGGCCCAGGAAGCCCTGGAGGACGCGCGACGCTTGCTGGCCGAGTCCCAGCAATTGCTGGCGCAGAAGACCGCCGAGCTCGACGAGTTCGGCTGGCAGTCCAGCCAGCGCGCCCAGGTGCTGTATGACACGGCCCTGGCTTGCCGCATGCGGCCCTTCGCCGATGTGCTCAGTGGCCAGGTGCGCATGGTCCGCGACTTGGGGCGCAGCCTGGGCAAGCAGGTGCGGCTGGAGATCGAGGGCGAGAAGACCCAGGTCGACCGCGACGTGCTGGAGAAGCTCGAAGCGCCGCTGACCCACTTGCTGCGCAATGCCGTCGACCATGGCATCGAGTTGCCCGAGCAGCGCCTGCTGGCGGGCAAGCCGGCCGAAGGGGTGATTCGCCTGCGGGCTTCCCACCAGGCCGGGCTGCTGGTGCTGGAACTCAGCGATGATGGCAACGGCGTGGACCTGGAGCGCCTGCGGCAGAACATCGTCGAGCGCCAGCTGTCACCGGCGCCCACCGCGGCCCAGTTGAGCGAGGAAGAACTGCTGACCTTCCTGTTTCTGCCGGGTTTCAGCCTGCGGGACAAGGTCACCGAAGTGTCCGGGCGCGGGGTCGGCCTGGACGCGGTGCAGCACATGGTGCGGCAGTTGCGCGGGGCGGTGCTGCTGGAGCAGGTCAGTGGCCAGGGCAGCCGCTTCCATCTGCAGGTGCCGCTGACCCTGTCGGTGGTGCGCAGCCTGGTGGTGGAAGTGGGTGACGAGGCCTACGCCTTCCCGCTGGCGCATATCGAACGCATGTGCGACCTGGAACCCGAACAGATAGTCCAGGTGGAGGGGCGTCAGCATTTCTGGCATGAAGGCCGGCATGTCGGCCTGGTGGCGGCCAGTCAGCTGTTGCAGCGGCCGGCCACCCAGAACAGCGCGCCGACCCTCAAGGTGGTGGTGATCCGCGAACGTGACGCGATGTACGGGATTGCCGTGGAGCGCTTTATCGGCGAGCGCACCCTGGTGGTACTGCCCCTGGACGAGCGCTTGGGCAAGATCCAGGATATTTCCGCCGGAGCCCTGCTCGATGATGGCCGGGTGGCCTTGATCGTGGATGTCGAAGACATGCTGCGCTCGGTGGATAAACTGCTCAATACCGGGCGCCTGGAGCGCATCGCCGGCAATCACCAGCAACATGCCCAGGCCGCGCGCAAGCGCATCCTGGTGGTGGATGACTCGCTCACGGTGCGTGAATTGCAACGCAAGCTGCTGATCAATCGCGGCTACGATGTGGCCGTTGCAGTAGACGGCATGGATGGCTGGAATGCCTTGCGTTCGGAAAGCTTCGACCTGCTGATCACTGATATCGACATGCCGCGAATGGACGGAATTGAATTGGTCACACTTTTGCGTCGCGACAATCGCCTGCAGTCGCTGCCGGTGATGGTGGTGTCCTACAAGGATCGCGAGGAGGATCGGCGCCGTGGACTGGATGCCGGTGCCGACTATTATCTAGCCAAAGCCAGTTTCCATGACGACGCCCTGCTGGATGCGGTGGTGGAACTGATTGGAGGAGCGCGGGCATGAAAATCGCCATCGTCAACGACATGCCCATGGCCGTGGAGGCCCTGCGCCGGGCCCTGGCCTTCGACCCCAGCCATGAGGTGGTGTGGGTCGCCACCAATGGCGCCGAAGCGGTGCAGTACTGCGCCGAACTGACCCCGGACCTGATTCTCATGGATCTGATCATGCCGGTGATGGATGGAGTGGAAGCCACGCGGCGAATCATGGCCGAGACGCCGTGCGCCATAGTGATTGTCACCGTCGATCGCCAGCAGAATGTGCACCGGGTGTTCGAGGCCATGGGCCACGGCGCCCTGGATGTGGTCGACACCCCGGCGGTGGGGGCCGGCAATGCTCAGGAAGCGGCGGCGCCGCTGTTGCGCAAGATCCTCAATATCGGCTGGCTGATCGGCCAGCGCGGCAGCCGGGTGCGTTCGGCACCCGGGCCCCTGCGCAGTGGGGCGCCACGCCAGAGCCTGGTGGCCATTGGCTCCTCCGCCGGTGGCCCGGCCGCCCTGGAAGTGCTGCTCAAGGGCTTGCCAAAGGACTTTCCCGCCGCCATCGTGCTGGTCCAGCATGTCGACCAGGTGTTTGCCGCCGGCATGGCCGAGTGGCTCAGCGGTGTTTCCGGCTTGCCGGTGCGCCTGGCGCGCGAAGGTGAACCGCCGCAAAGTGGCACCGTATTGCTGGCGGGCACCAACCACCATATCCGCTTGTTGAAGAATGGCACCCTGGCCTACACCGCCGAGCCGGTGAACGAGATCTACCGGCCTTCCATCGATGTGTTTTTCGAGAGCGTGGCCAGTTACTGGAACGGCGACGCGGTAGGGGTGCTGCTGACCGGCATGGGCCGCGACGGTGCCCAAGGCTTGAAGCTGATGCGCGATCAGGGTTATCTGACCATCGCTCAGGACCAGAACAGTAGCGCGGTGTATGGCATGCCCAAGGCGGCCGCTGCCATAGGCGCCGCCACAGAGATACGCCCACTGGACAAGATCGCTCCACGTTTGCTGGAGATATTTGCCAAATGACTGATAAATGCAGCTGTCCTGGCCGGGTAGCAACTCAGGTGACAACCCATGAATGATTTACAGCTCGACGAATTCAAGACCGATGAAAACGCCGCTATGGTGTTGCTGGTGGATGACCAGGCCATGATCGGCGAGGCGGTTCGGCGTGGGTTGGCGAACGAGGAAAACATCGATTTCCACTTCTGTGCCGATCCCCACCAGGCCATTGCCCAGGCGATCCGCATCAAGCCCACGGTGATTCTCCAGGACCTGGTGATGCCCGGCCTGGACGGCCTGACCCTGGTGCGCGAGTACCGTAATCACCCGGCGACGCAGAATATCCCGATCATCGTGCTCTCCACCAAGGAAGACCCGCTGATCAAGAGCGCGGCTTTTGCCGCCGGGGCCAACGACTACCTGGTGAAGCTGCCGGACAATATCGAGCTGGTGGCGCGCATCCGCTATCACTCGCGCTCCTACATGACCCTGTTGCAGCGCGATGCCGCCTACCGGGCGCTGCGGGTCAGCCAGCAGCAGCTGCTGGACACCAACCTGGTGCTGCAGCGGCTGATGAACTCCGACGGCCTGACCGGGCTGTCCAACCGCCGGCATTTCGACGAGTACCTGGAACTGGAGTGGCGCCGGGCGATGCGCGAGCAGAGCCAGCTGTCGCTGCTGATGATCGACGTCGACTACTTCAAGTCCTACAACGACACCTTCGGCCACCTGGAGGGCGATGAAGCCCTGCGCAAGGTGGCGACGGCGATCCGCGAGGCCAGCAGCCGGCCTTCCGACCTGCCAGCGCGCTATGGCGGCGAAGAGTTCGTGCTGGTGCTGCCCAACACCTCGCCGGGCGGTGCGCGGCTGGTGGCCGAGAAGCTGCGGCAGACCGTCGAGGCGCTGAAAATTCCCCATACCGCACCGGCCGAAGGCTCCAGCCTGACCATCAGTATTGGCCTGTCTACCGTCACGCCGCAGCCCAACAGCCATTGCCGGCAGTTGATCTCGGCGGCGGACAAGGGCCTGTACCTGGCGAAAAACAATGGCCGCAACCAGGTCGGTATCGAGTGAAAAAAACCAGGATCGGCTGTCTAAAGCCGCTAAGCGGGCTGCCGTGATTCAGTGATTCCGTTATAATCGTCGGCTTTCAAAAGTTCGCCAGCGAGTGCCGCCCCCCATGGAAATCAACCCGATCCTTAACACCATCAAGGACCTGACCGAGCGTTCCCAATCCATTCGGGGGTATCTTTGACTACGATCAAAAGCATGACCGCCTGATCGAAGTCAACCGCGAGCTGGAAGACCCCAACGTCTGGAACAAGCCCGAGTACGCCCAGGCCCTGGGGCGCGAGCGCTCCATGCTGGCGCAGGTGGTCGAGACCCTGGACAAGCTGTCCGGCGGGCTGGCCGACTGCAAGGACCTGCTGGACATGGCCGTCGAAGAGAATGACGAAGGCGCCGTAGGCGACGTCGAGGCCGAGCTGCAGAACCTGGATGAGCTCCTGGCCCAGCTTGAATTCCGTCGCATGTTCAGCGGCGAGATGGACATGAACAACGCTTACCTGGATATCCAGGCCGGCTCCGGCGGCACCGAAGCCCAGGACTGGGCCAACATCCTGCTGCGCATGTACCTGCGCTGGGCCGACAAGCGCGGCTTCGACGCCACCATCATGGAACTGTCCGAGGGCGAGGTCGCCGGCATCAAGGGCGCCACCGTGCACATCAAGGGCGAGTACGCCTTTGGCTGGCTGCGCACCGAGATCGGTGTACACCGCCTGGTGCGCAAGAGCCCGTTCGACTCTGGTGCCCGTCGCCACACCTCGTTCTCGGCGGTGTTCGTGTCGCCGGAGATCGACGACAAGGTCGAGATCGAGATCAACCCGTCCGACCTGCGCATCGACACCTATCGCTCTTCGGGCGCCGGTGGTCAGCACGTAAACACCACCGATTCGGCGGTACGTATCACCCACGTGCCGACCAACACCGTGGTCAGCTGCCAGAACGAGCGCTCCCAGCACGCCAACAAGGACACCGCCATGAAAATGCTGCGGGCCAAGTTGTACGAGCAGGAAATGCAGAAGCGCAATGCGGCCTCCCAGGCGCTGGAAGACACCAAGTCGGACATCGGCTGGGGTCACCAGATCCGTTCCTATGTACTGGATGACTCGCGTATCAAGGACCTGCGTACCGGTATCGAGCGCAGCGACTGCCAGAAGGTTCTGGACGGCGACCTCGACCAATACCTGGAAGCGAGCCTCAAGCAGGGGCTGTAAACCGCACACCATAGCCGCGATACCAGGCCACCGGCCGGTATCCCGTGCCCTGCCCGACAGGGGCAATGAACACCTGATGGAAAAGTGAAGACATGAGCGACCTCAAGACCGAATCGCAAGACCTGCAACAGGAAGAAAACACCCTGATCGCCCTGCGCAAGGAAAAGCTTGCTGCCGAGCGCGCCAAGGGCCAGGCCTTCCCCAACGACTTCCGCCGTGACAGCTACTGCGATGCCCTGCAGAAACAGTACGCCGACAAGACCAAGGAAGAACTGGAAGCAGCGGCGATCCCGGTCAAGGTGGCAGGTCGCATCATGCTCAACCGTGGCTCGTTCATGGTGATCCAGGACATGACCGGGCGCATCCAGGTCTACGTCAACCGCAAGACCCTGCCTGAAGAAACCCTGGCCGCGGTGAAAACCTGGGACCTGGGCGACATCATCGCTGCCGAGGGCACCCTGGCCCGTTCCGGCAAGGGTGACCTGTACGTTGAGATGACCAGCGTGCGCCTGCTGACCAAGTCGCTGCGCCCGCTGCCGGACAAGCACCACGGCCTGACCGACACCGAGCAGCGCTATCGCCAGCGCTACGTCGACCTGATCGTCAACGATGAAGTGCGCGAAACGTTCCGCGTGCGCTCGCAAGTCATCGCCCACATCCGCAGCTTCCTGATGCAGCGCGACTTCCTCGAAGTGGAAACGCCCATGCTGCAGACCATTCCCGGTGGCGCCGCGGCCAAGCCGTTCGAAACCCACCACAATGCCCTGGACATGGAAATGTTCCTGCGCATCGCCCCGGAGCTGTACCTCAAGCGCCTGGTAGTGGGCGGTTTCGAGAAGGTCTTCGAGATCAACCGCAACTTCCGCAACGAAGGCGTCTCGACCCGTCACAACCCTGAATTCACCATGTTGGAGTTCTACCAGGCCTACGCCGACTACGAAGACAACATGGACCTGACCGAAGAGCTGTTCCGCGAACTGGCGCAGCTGGTTCTCGGCAGCACCGACGTGCCGTACGGCGACAAGGTGTTCCACTTCGGCGAGCCGTTCGCCCGCCTGTCGGTGTTCGACTCGATCCTCAAGTACAACCCCGAGCTGACCGCCGATGACCTGAACGACATCGACAAGGCGCGCGCTATCGCCAAGCAGGCCGGGGCCAAGGTCCTGGGCTTTGAAGGCCTGGGCAAGCTGCAGGTGATGATTTTCGAAGAGCTGGTGGAGCACAAGCTGGAGCAGCCGCACTTCATCACCCAGTACCCGTTCGAGGTGTCGCCGCTGGCCCGTCGCAACGACGACAACCCCAACGTCACCGACCGTTTCGAGCTGTTTATCGGTGGCCGCGAGATTGCCAACGCCTACTCCGAGCTCAATGACGCGGAAGACCAGGCCGAGCGCTTCATGGCACAGGTGGCGGACAAGGATGCCGGCGATGACGAGGCCATGCACTACGACGCCGATTTCGTTCGTGCCCTGGAATACGGCATGCCGCCGACCGCCGGTGAAGGCATCGGCATTGACCGCCTGGTGATGCTGCTGACCAACTCGCCGTCGATCCGCGACGTGATCCTGTTCCCGCACATGCGGCCGCAGGCGTAAGCGTCATGAATAAGAAGCCGCCTTTCACAGGCGGCTTTTTATTGCCTGGCTGGAACTGACGTACCGCTTTTGATTCCCTGTGATTGATAAGAGGAAGACCTGTCGTGAACCGCGCAATAGCTCAAGAAGGTGCCGCTGGCATCGCCACTGCGGTGGCCGAAAGCGTTCAGTACCAGGGCCGCAAGGCCAGCCGCCAGGGCAGCGAACAGCGCCGACAGGAAATTCTCGATGCCGCCATGCGCATTGTCGTGCGTGACGGCGTGCGGGCCGTGCGCCATCGCGCGGTGGCCGCAGAAGCCGGTGTGCCGCTATCGGCCACCACCTATTACTTCAAGGATATCGATGACCTGCTCACCGATACCTTCGCCCAATACGTGGAGCGCAGCGCGGCGTTCATGGCCAAGCTGTGGGCCAATAACGAAGGGCTGCTGCGGGAAATGGTCGCCTATGGCGATGGCAGCCAGGCCAGCCGCTCGCAGCTGGCCGACGATATCGCCCGGCTCACCGCCGACTACGTGCATCACCAGTTGCACAACCGCCGTGAGCACCTGATGGCCGAACAGGCCTTCCGTCAGGAGGCGCTGCTCAATCCGCGCCTGGCGCAACTGGTGCGTTCGCACCAGCAGATCCTGCTCCAGGGCACCTGCCAGTTCTTCCAGGTGCTGGGTTCTCGCGAGCCGCAGCAGGATGCCAAAGTGTTGACCTCGATAATCGGCCGGATGGAATATCAGGGCCTGCTCAACGCTGCCGAGCCATTGGCGGGGGATGAAATGCTCGGCATTCTTACCCGCTACATGCACCTGGTGCTAGCCTCCGTCTGAGGCCCGGGGCATTGGCCAGCCATCAGCAGCAAGCGCTTCAACAGAGGATTTTTCGGTGGACGATTACCAGCAGACGATACGCACCCTGTCCGATCGCATAGTGCTGGCACAGACCCCGATCCGCGTGCTGGATGCGGTGAAGTGGGACGAGAATGTCCGCAAGGGTTTTCTCAAGGCCAAGGGCAAGGAAATGCCGGCGGTGGACCGCGCCTATTACGAAGGACGGCCGCTGTCCTTTGATTCCGGCGCGGTGAAGCTGGAGTTCCAGAACATCGAGCGCGACATCACCCGGCAACTGGGGCAGTTCAACCCGGTGGGGCAGATCATGCGCCGCATGTGCAAGGAATACCGCATGGTGGTGCGCATGCTCGAAGCCCGCGGTACCGGCGATTTCGGACTGATCTCCCAGGAACTGTACGGCGCCGCTTCCGATGCCTTCCACGCCGGCGACCCGACCCTGGCCGACCTCGGGCTGATGATGTCCGACTACCTGAACAACATCGACGGTCGTGGCGACCTCAAGGACGAGCCCAAGGTCTTGAGCGCCAAGGAAGCGGTGAACCTGCTGCAAAGCCGCTTGAACAAGGTGTTTGGCGAGGCCGAGGAAACCATCCGGGTGTTCGAGTCCGATGGCATTGTCGCCGACGCCGCGGCGGGCGCCGACTACATCAAGATCCGCAGCGATGCGATGTTCAACAACCGTGATGTGCGGGCCCTGGAGGTCCACGAGGGGCTGGTACATGTGGGCACCACCCTCAACGGCCTGAACCAGCCGATCTGCACCTTCCTGGCCAAGGGCCCGCCCTCGTCCACTGTGACTCAGGAAGGCCTGGCGATCCTCATGGAGATCATCACTTTTGCTTCCTACCCCAGCCGCCTGCGCAAGCTGACCAACCGCACCCGGGCCATTCATATGGTGGAGGAGGGCGCGGACTTCCTGCAGGTGTTCGAGTTCTTCCGCGAACAGGGTTTCGAGATGGCCGAGAGCTATGGCAACGCCAGCCGGGTGTTCCGCGGATCGACCCCCACAGGGCTGCCGTTTACCAAAGACTTGTCCTATCTCAAGGGCTTCATCATGGTTTACAACTACATTCAGCTGGCCGTGCGCAAGGGCAAGCTGGAGCAGATCCCCTTGTTGTTCTGCGGCAAGACCACCCTGGAAGACATGCGCACCTTGCGCCAGCTGGTGGACGAAGGCCTGGTGGTGCCACCCAAGTACCTGCCCGAGCAGTTCCGTGACATGAACGCCTTGTCGGCCTGGATGTGTTTCTCCAACTTCCTCAATCACCTGAGCCTGGACCGGATCGAGGCCGACTACTCGAATATTCTTTGACCCGGGGCGAGGAGCGCAGATGAAGGTATCCACAGGGAGGGGGGCATGATGCGTGGCTGGGCGCTGCTGGCGCTGGTGCTGTGCCTCAACGGCTGCAGCTCCCTGCTGTTCTATCCCGAGCCCGGGCTGCCGTTCACCCCCGAGCGGGCCAAGCTCGAGTATCGCGATATCACCCTGACCACGGCCGATGGCCTGAAGCTGCATGGCTGGTGGCTGCCGGCCAAGCCGGGGGTCGAGGTCAAGGGCACGGTGCTGCACCTGCATGGCAATGGCGGCAACCTGGCCTGGCACCTGGGGGGCAGTTGGTGGTTGCCGGAGCAGGGCTACCAGGTGCTGTTGCTGGACTATCGCGGCTACGGCCTGTCCGAAGGGGCGCCGAGCCTGCCGGCGATCTACCAGGATGTGGACGCCGCGTTCCAATGGCTCGACCAGGCACCCGAAGTGCAGGGCAAGCCGCTGATCCTGCTGGGCCAGAGCCTGGGCGGTGCCTTGGGCATTCATTACCTGGTGCAGCACCCGGAGCGTCAGCGCCAGCTCAAGGCGGTGGTGTTCGACGGGGTGCCGGCCAGCTATCGCGATGTCGGGCGTTATGCCCTGAGCACCTCCTGGCTGACCTGGCCGTTGCAGGTGCCGCTGTCGTGGCTGGTGCCTGACGCCGACAGCGCATTGCATGCCCTGCCGCACCTGAATGGCGTGCCGAAGCTGATCTACCACAGCATCGACGATCCCATCGTGCCCCTTTCCAACGGCATCCTGGTGTATCAAGCTGCGCCGCCGCCGCGGGTGCTGCAACTGACCCGTGGTGGTCATGTACAGACTTTTGCCGATCCGACCTGGCGCCGCGTGATGCTGCGCTTCCTCGATGATCCGCAGCATTTCAACGGCTTGCGCCGGCTGGGGGAAATCCCCAATTACCCGGCGTCGCCGAATTCCGCAGTAGAACCTCCAGAGAGTCCGCAATGAGTGAAGAACGCAACGTCATCCCAATGATCATCACTGGTATCTGCACCATCCTGGTGACCGTGGCCAGCCTCTGGTACTACGGCTACCTGCACTTCGCCAAACCGGAGGATGCGCTGCTGCTCAACGACTTCACCATGCTCAAGACCATGCCCGGCGAGGACTACAAGATTTCCCTGCAACCGGCGGCGGAAATGGCCCAGTGCATCGATGGCGTGCTGGTGCTGTTCGACACCCAGCAGAAGGGCCTGACCGGGGTGCTGGTGAACAACAAGAAGCAGGCGGTGCGCTGCATGGGCCAGGAAACGCCTCAGCTGGAGCAGTGATCGTCTGACCGACGCAAACCCAAAAAAACGCCGCCGACCTGAAGAGGTCGGCGGCGTTTTGTTTTCCCTGCCTATATAGGCAAGGGCGGCATCAGTTGCGGCTGATTGCCGAGCGCGGTGCCACCGGCTGGTTGTCGTTGGAGATGGTGACTTCCACCCGACGGTTCATTGCACGGCCGGAAAGGCTGCCGTTATCGGCCACCGGATACTCCTTGCCATAACCCTGGCTGACGATGCGCGCCGGGTCGATGCCCATGCGGATCAGGGCCATTTGCACCGAGCCGGCACGGCGCTCGGACAGCGACTGGTTGTAGGCGTCGCTGCCGGTGCTGTCGGTGTAGCCCTCGACAATCACCTTGCGGTCCGGGTTCTGCTGGAGGAACTGCGCCAGCTTGTTGATGTTCACCAGGCCGTTGGACTTGAGGTCGGACTTGTTGGTGGCGAACAGCACGTCACCAAAGGTCACCAGGGTGCCGCGGTCGGTCTGCTTGGCGTTGAGGCTGTCTTGCAGTTGCTTGATCTGCGCGTCACGGGCGTCGAGGATGGCGCGGGCGCGCTGGTCGCCGGCGTCCTTGAGCTTGGTCTCGGCGGTGCGCAGGGCGATGGTTTCCTTGGCCACCTCGACCCGCTGGTTGGTCAGGTAGGCCAGCTGGTCGACCTTCTTCTGGTTTTCCTTGTCCAGGTAGGCCTTGTCGGCCTTGTCCATCCAGTCGGCGGCGTCCTTGGTTTCCAGGGCGGCGACCTTGCTGGCCTGCGGGTTGGCCTGCAGCGCGGCGAAGTTGGTGCGGGCATTTTCCAGGTTGGCGTTGGGCGGGGTGGAGCAGGCCGCCAGGGCTACGCTCATGGCCAACAGGGCAGGGATCATCAGTTGTTTGCGCATAATGGTTCGTCCTTTCAATCGAATACGAGTACGGGGCAAGTGGCGGCGCATCACTGCACGCTACGCATGCCTTCCTGACGCAGTTCCTGAACGCCTTTCTGCGAGTCTTTCAGCGCTTGCTCGGCCTTGGCGGCCTGGGCCTTGCGCTCGGCGACGCGGGCGTCCCACTCGGCCTGTTCGGCCAGGCGCCGGGCTTCGTCGTACTGTTTGTCGTGCATGGCGATCTCGGCTTGCTTGAGCTTGTCCTGGGCCGACTTCATCTCCACCGCCGCGAATTCGGTGCCGCCGGCGCTGACCGCGCTATTGACCGCAGACTGGGTGACCGCGTACTGCTCGGAAGGTGGATTACCGGCACAACCGGCCAGTACCACACTGCTGCCGAGCGCCAGCGCGGCCAGTTTGAGCCCGCGCAGAGAGGTGAACGAGGATTTGGCAGTGCTGATCTTCATGGTCTTCAACTCCATTGGGTAACTCCTGGAAAACATCAAAATCCATCCCGGGTTCGACGCCGTGACGCAATGACAACGAGCGCTGATAGCAAGATTTGAAACGGCCGTTCCAGCGATGGTTAATGGCTGTGACCTGAGGCTTTTTTGAATAGTTCAGAGAAAGATGGCGATTGGCCGGAAAAAATTCTGACCCTTCGGACAGGCTGAAAAACCTTGAACTTCTGCCGCGCTCAGAGGTATTCCCGGCCCTTTTCAGGGCCGGGAAAGCGGCTTTTCAACCGGTGTGGAGGACGTTGGAATCAGTGCTTGGGCTTGTCGCTCTGGCTCGCCAGCAGGTGCAGGTGCTGGCGTGACAGCGCCAGGAAACGCGGGGTGGGGCCGATGTCCTCGTACAGCGGATCGCCTTCCTCATCGGTGGCAACCACATGCTGCCCCTGGACGTAGGGGAAGCTGGCCTCGAGCTCTTCCAGGGCGGCGCCGATCAGCTCGCCCAGCAGTTCTTCGGGTTGGCGCTTGGGGTACATCTCGGCGAGTGCCGCCAGGCGCGCGGCGGCTTCCACATCCAGATGAATCCGGTAGCCGGTCTTGCTCAGGCGGCCCTTGGCGTTTTCTTCCCAGTGTTGTGCCAGTTCACGGATTTTCATGCTGACCTCGATAGACACCTGCTTGTGGCAGGGCGAGTGGCGGGACCGGCCGGAGCCGGTGCGTGGCCCTTGTGCGGCCTATTGTTGAGCCTAGTTCGATTGCCGCGGGCTTGCTAAGGGATGCGTGCAAGCTGCACTCTTGAGCCTTCCGTGCCGCCTTGAGTCTGCTGGAGAACACCTCGATGACCGATATTGATGCGCGCTTGCGCGAAGACGTTCACCTGTTGGGAGAACTGTTGGGCAATACCATTCGCGATCAATACGGGGAGGGTTTCCTCGACAAGATCGAGCAGATTCGCAAGGGGGCCAAGGCCGATCGCCGGGGCTCGCCCGGCGCCGAGTTGAGCGCCAGCCTCGACTCCCTGAGCGAAGACGAACTGCTGCCGGTGGCCAGGGCCTTCAACCAGTTCCTCAACCTGGCGAATATTGCCGAGCAGTATCAGTTGATCCATCGGCGCGACGAGGCGCAGCCGGCGCCGTTCGAAGCCCGGGTACTGCCTGAACTGCTGGGCCGCCTGCGCGCCGCCGGGCACGGTGCCGATGCACTGGCCCGGCAACTCGGGCGCCTGGAGATCGAACTGGTACTGACCGCGCACCCCACAGAAGTGGCACGCCGCACGTTGATCCAGAAGTACGATGCGATTGCCGCGCAACTGGCGGCCCAGGATCACCGTGACCTGACCAGCGCCGAGCGTGGACAGATCCAGGAGCGCCTGCAGCGGCTGATCGCCGAGGCCTGGCACACCGAGGAAATCCGCCGGGTGCGGCCAACCCCGGTGGACGAAGCCAAATGGGGCTTTGCGGTGATCGAGCATTCGCTATGGCAGGCCATTCCCAACTACCTGCGCAAGGCCGACAAGGCACTGTTCAACGCCACCGGCCTGCACCTGCCGCTGGAGGCGGCGCCGATCCGCTTCGCCTCGTGGATGGGCGGCGACCGTGACGGCAACCCCAATGTCACCGCTGCGGTGACCCGCGAAGTGTTGCTGCTGGCACGCTGGATGGCCGCCGACCTGTACCTGCGGGATGTCGATCACCTGGCGGCCGAGTTGTCCATGCAGCAGGCCAGCCCGGCCCTGCTGGCCAAGGCCGGGGACAGTGCCGAACCGTACCGGGCGCTGCTCAAGCAACTACGCGAACGCCTGCGGGCCACCCGCAACTGGGCCCATGCGGCGCTTGGCGCGGCAGTGCCGGCGGGCCCCGAAGTGTTGCAGAACAACCGCGAGCTGCTGGAGCCGCTGCAGTTGTGCTACCAGTCGCTGCACGAATGCGGAATGGGGGTGATTGCCGACGGCCCGCTGCTCGACTGCCTGCGCCGCGCCGTAACCTTCGGCCTGTTCCTGGTGCGCCTGGACGTGCGCCAGGACTCCAGCCGGCATAGCGCGGCCATGACCGAAATCACCGACTACCTGGGCCTGGGCCGTTATGCCGACTGGAGCGAGGAAGACCGCATCACCTTCCTGATGCGCGAGCTGGGCAGCCGGCGGCCATTGTTGCCGGGTTACTTCAAGCCTTCGGCGGACACCGCCGAAGTGCTCGCCACCTGCCGCGAGATTGCCCAGGCGCCGGCGGCGTCCCTGGGCTCCTATGTGATTTCCATGGCCGGCGCGGCCTCCGATGTGCTGGCGGTGCAACTGCTGCTCAAGGAATCCGGGGTGCTGCGGCCGATGCGCGTGGTGCCTTTGTTCGAGACCCTGGCCGACCTCGACAACGCCGGCCCGGTGATGGAAAAGCTGCTGAATATGCCGGGCTATCGCTCGCGCCTGCAGGGGCCGCAGGAAGTGATGATCGGCTATTCCGACTCGGCCAAGGACGCCGGCACCACCGCCGCGGCCTGGGCCCAGTACCGGGCCCAGGAGCGCCTGGTGGATATCTGTCGCGAGCAGCAGGTGGAACTGCTGTTGTTCCACGGTCGCGGTGGCACCGTGGGGCGTGGCGGCGGTCCGGCCCACGCGGCGATTCTGTCGCAGCCGCCGGGTTCGGTGGCCGGGCGTTTCCGCACCACCGAGCAGGGGGAAATGATCCGCTTCAAGTTCGGCCTGCCGGATATCGCCGAACAGAACCTCAACCTGTATCTGGCGGCAGTGCTGGAAGCCACCTTGCTGCCGCCGCCACCGCCGCAGCCGGCCTGGCGCCACCTGATGGACGAGTTGGCCCGGGATGGGGTCCAGGCCTACCGCGCGGTGGTGCGGGACAACCCGCAGTTCGTCGAGTACTTCCGCCAGTCCACCCCGGAGCAGGAACTGGGGCGCCTGCCCCTGGGCAGTCGGCCGGCCAAGCGTCGGGCCGGTGGCATTGAAAGCCTGCGGGCGATCCCATGGATCTTCGGCTGGACCCAGACCCGCCTGATGCTGCCCGCCTGGCTGGGCTGGGAAGCGGCCCTGGGCAAGGCCCTGGAGCGGGGCGAGGGCGAGCTGCTGGCGCAGATGCGCGAGCATTGGCCGTTCTTCCGCACCCGCATCGATATGCTGGAGATGGTGCTGGCCAAGGCTGACGCGGATATCGCCCGGTCTTATGACGAGCGTCTGGTGGAGGCGGAACTGCTGCCTTTGGGTGCGCACTTACGCGACCTATTGTCGCAGGCTTGCGCAGTGGTGCTGGGGCTGACCGGGCAGTCGCAATTGCTCGCCCACAGCCCCGACACCCTGGAGTTCATCCGCCTGCGCAACACCTACCTCGACCCGCTGCATCTGTTGCAGGCCGAGCTGCTGGCTCGTTCACGCCAGCAGGATGCGCCCCAAGGAAGCCCCGTGGAACAGGCGTTGCTGGTCTCCGTGGCGGGTATCGCCGCCGGTTTGCGCAACACCGGCTAAGGTTGCCGAGGCTCGGCTGCCCGCTTTGTCCCAGCTCTTATTAGGACAATTCCAAGGTGTCGCTCAGATTGATCTGGCGACACTTTGTTATGGGGTTGCGACTTGTTCTACCCGGTCGCAAGGGCACAAAAGGGCCGGGTTCTTCCGACTTTCGCCTGCTTGTGTGCGCTGTGTCGGCTGTGTATCTTGATCAGCCTTTGGCCGTTTGGGCGGCCACAACCCCATTGTTGAGATTGGCCCCACGAGGCGAATCCGAGCGTTTCTAAATAAAAAATTGAGGAGCACATCGATGCGCGTAATTCTGCTGGGAGCTCCCGGGGCCGGTAAAGGTACTCAGGCAAAGTTCATCACTGAAAAGTTCTCCATTCCGCAGATCTCCACCGGCGACATGCTGCGTGCTGCGGTCAAGGCCGGCACCGAGCTGGGCCTGAAGGCCAAGAGCGTGATGGACAGCGGTGGCCTGGTATCCGATGACCTGATCATCAACCTGGTCAAGGAACGCATCAGCCAGGCTGACTGCGCCAACGGCTTCCTGTTCGACGGCTTCCCGCGCACCATTCCTCAGGCCGAAGCCCTGGTAAAGGCAGGTGTCGAGCTGGACCACGTGGTGGAAATCGCCGTGGATGACGAAGAGATCGTCCAGCGTATCGCCGGTCGCCGGGTGCACGAGGCTTCGGGCCGGGTGTACCACACCGTCTACAACCCGCCGAAAGTGGCCGGTAAGGACGACGTCACCGGCGAAGACCTGGTGCAGCGCAAGGACGACACCGAAGAAACCGTGCGTCATCGCCTGTCGGTCTACCATTCCCAGACCAAGCCGCTGGTGGCGTTCTACCAGCAACTGGCCGCCGCCCAGGGCAAGCCGCAGTACAGCCATATTCCTGGCGTGGGCTCGGTGGAAGTGATCACCGCCAAGGTGCTCGAAGCCCTGAGCTGAGTCGCCTGGTCCTTTGATCGTCACAACGGCCCGCTTGCGGGCCGTTGCTGTTTATAATGCGCCACTTTTTTCAATGCCGATGGAACCCCTGATGAGCACCTTGCTGGCCCTGGACACCGCGACTGAAGCTTGCTCCGTTGCTTTGCTGCATGACGGCAAGATCACCAGCCACTACGAGGTGATCCCGCGCCTGCATGCGCAGAAACTGTTGCCGATGATCCAGGAGCTGCTGGCCAAGGCCGGCACCACCCTGCAAGCGGTGGATGCCATTGCCTTTGGTCGCGGCCCGGGGGCCTTCACCGGGGTGCGGATCGCCATCGGCGTGGTGCAGGGTCTGGCCTTTGCCCTGGAGCGGCCGGTGTTGCCGGTGTCCAACCTGGCGGTGCTGGCCCAGCGGGCCTTGCGCGAACACGGCGCGACCCAGGTCGCGGCGGCCATCGATGCGCGCATGGATGAAGTCTATTGGGGCTGCTACCGGGAAGTGGCCGGCGAGATGCGCCTGCTGGGCACGGAAGCGGTGTTGCCGCCGGAAGTCGCGGCCTTGCCCGAAGGCGCCAGCGGCGACTGGTTCGGTGCCGGCACCGGCTGGGGTTATGCCGAGCGGATTGCAGTAGCCCTCAGCGGTCAGGACGCCGGCATGCTGCCCCACGCCGAAGACTTGCTGACCCTCGCGCGCTTTGCCTGGGAGCGGGGCGAGGCGATAGTCGCCGACGAGGCGCAACCGGTGTACCTGCGGGACAAGGTGGCCACGCCCAAGGCCCGCTGATCAGGCAAAACACTGAGCGATAACCCGGAAACTTCAGCGTAGCGCCGCCAATCGTCCGGTTTTCAGGGGGGATCCGGGGCGGTTTTAAACCTTTTGGCTTTTCTGTGTTCTAGTTATCACTCGGGCATTTGCTAAGTCGAAGCGGTGCCGCTAAATTGCCATCATTGACTCCGGGCTTTATCAGTATGCGCATAGACGGTATCTCCTCTCATTCCTATCCCATCAAGCGCAAGCCGCGCAAAGGCTCGGTGCTGGTAGATGAGTCGGTGGATGATGCCGAGGCCATCGAGGTACAGCCCGAACCGGCGGCCAGCCGCTCCCAGGCCGGCGCCGCGCGCACCAGCAATCTTCCCGCCCGTCCCCAGGACATGATCTTCCAGCGCGCCATGAAGAAAAGCGTGGCCAATGCCCTGGCCAGCTACCTGAGCACCGCCGGTTTTGTCGATTGGGAAATGGAAGTGCTGGGCCTCGACCTGTACATCTGATGCTGCCCTATTTCCTCGGCTGTCCTTCCTGGAGCGAAAGCGCCTGGCGCGAGTACCTGTACCCGGAAGATGCCCGGCCGAACGATTTCCTTGGCCTGTATTCACAGGTGTTCAACGCCGTGGAAGGCAATACCACCTTCTATGCCCGGCCCGCTCCCGGCACCGTGCAGCGCTGGGCCGAGATCATGCCCGAGCACTTTCGCTTCACCGCCAAGTTTCCCGGCGATATCAGCCACGGCGGTGATCTGCGCGAACAGTTGAGCGCCGCCGAGACTTTTGTCCAGTTGCTCAGCCCCCTGGGCGAGCGGGTGTCGCCGCTGTGGCTGCAACTGCCGGCAAGCTTCGCACCGCAGCGCCTGGCGGAGCTCGCGGGTTTTATCGATGGCCTGCAGCGACCCCTGGCGGTGGAAGTGCGGCACCCCGAGTTCTTCGCCAAGGGCGATGCCGAACGCATGCTCAACCGGCTGTTGCGCGAGCGTGGCGTGGAGCGCATCTGCCTCGATCCACGAGCTTTGTTCAGCTGCACCTCCCAGGCCCCGGCGGTGCTCCACGCACAGTCGAAGAAGCCCCGGGTGCCACCTCGTCCGGCGGCATTCACGCAGTTTCCCCAGGTGCGCTTCATCGGCCACCCCGAGCTTGAGGCCAACGACCCGTTCCTGGAGCCGTGGATCGCCAAGGTCGCCGGTTGGATCGAAGAGGGGCGTACGCCCTATATCTTCCTGCACACCTCGGACAATCGCCTGGCCGCCGAACTGGCACGGCGTTTTCACGGGAAGCTGATGCAACGATTGCCTGGCTTGCCGGCCTTGCCTGAGTTATACAGAGAGCCCGCCGCGGAGCAGCTCGGCTTGCTCTGAGGCGTTTTTCGAGCCTACTTCAGGAGCGAGCAAATGGACGCGCAAACCCTTAGAGCCAATGCCTTCAAAGCCCTGCATGAACGTGCCGGGGCCTTTGTCATTCCCAACCCCTGGGATGCCGGTTCGGCCAAGCTGCTGACCGGTTTGGGTTTCGAGGCCTTGGCCAGCACCAGCGCCGGCTATGCCTTCTCCCTTGGACGTCCGGATGCCGAGGGCGCGGTGAGCCTGGCAGACACCCTGGACAACGTGCGCAGCATTGTCGGTGCCAGCGGCCTGCCGGTGGCGGTTGATCTGGAAAACGGCTTTGCCGACAGCCCCGAAGGCTGTGCCCAGGCCTTGCTGCTGGCGGCGGCCAGTGGCGTGGTGGGTGGTTCGATCGAGGACGCCAGCGGGCGTGCCGAGGCGCCTATCTATGATTTCAACCTGGCTGTGGAGCGCATCGAGTCTTGCGTTGCCGCCGTGCGCCGCCTGCCCTTTCCCTTCATCCTGACCGCCCGAGCCGAGAACCTGCTGCACGGGCGCAACGATCTGCCGGACACCATCCGCCGCTTGCAGGCCTTTGCCGAAGCCGGTGCCGATGTGCTCTATGCACCGGGCCTGCGCAGCGCCGAGGAGATCCTCCAGGTGGTGCGGGCGGTGGCGCCTAAACCGGTGAATGTGCTGATGTCCGGCGGCCTCAACCTCAGCGTGGCGCAACTTTCCGAGCTGGGGGTCAAGCGCATCAGTGTCGGTTCGGCCCTGGCCCGGGCGGCCTATGGCGCCTTCTATCGGGCCGCGGAAGATATTCGCGAGCACGGGCGCTTCGATTTTGCCGATCGGGCGATTCCCTTCGGGCAGATCAATCAATTGTTCAAACAGTCGTAAAAAGGAATCTGTGTGCGGGTAAGGAAAGTTGCGGGCGCCCTGGTGTTGCTGGGCGCCCTGTTGTTGCTGGGTGTGCGATTGGGCTGGGTGCCACTGGCGGATGCCTGGAATCCTTGGGCGCCGCTGGATGTCAGGGCCCAGCCCAATCTGCTGACCCGCTTCAAGCTGTCGCGACTGCGCGATGACCCGCAGCTGTGCGACCAGGCCCTGGCGACGTCAGGCTTGCGCACCAGCCGCCAGCCCGACAGTCGCACCGATGTCGACTGTCCCTTGAGCAATACCCTGCGAGTGCAGGGCGGCGATATTGCCCTGAGCAGCAGCTTCCTCGCCAGTTGCCCGCTGGCGGTGGCCTTTGCCCTGTACCAGCGCCATGGCTTGCAGCCGGCGGCGCAGCAGGTGTTTGGCCAGCGGGTGGCGCGGGTCGATCATCTGGGCAGTTTTGCCTGCCGCAACATGTATCACCGCAAGATTGGCTGGCGCAGCGAGCATGCCAGCGCCAACGCTCTGGATATCGCCGGCTTTCGCCTGAGTGACGGGCGCAGCATCAGTGTGCTCAGGGATTGGCCAAAGGACAGCGCTGAAGGAAGGTTTTTGCGCCTGGCCCGGGACGGTGCCTGCGATGCCTTCAATGTGGTATTGGGGCCGGATTTCAACAACGCCCATCGCAACCATTTCCACCTGGACCTGGGGCCACTCTGGCGCTGTCGCTAAGGGGGTGGATCAGGCGGCGATACGCAGGTTCTGCAGGATCAGTGGACGCGCCCAGCCGATGTCGAAATCCATCTGCCGTTGCTGTTCGATCAGTTCATGGGGCGGGAATGGCTCGGCCGGTTTGTCCAGCAGGTCCATCTCGAATTCGGCAATCGGCAGGTGCAACGGACGCGGCTCCGGGGCCGGGCCGGGTTCCGGCAATGGCTGGCCGGCATTGAGCACGATCGGGCGTACCCAACCGCTCTCGAAATCCTGCTGGCGCTGCTGGGCGATGACTTCTTCCGGCGGGTAGGGCGGGGCCGGCTTGTCCAGCAGCTCCATTTCGAATTCGGCAATCGGCAGGAACAGCGGCTCGGGAGGGCGTACCTCGGTGTCCTGCACTTCGCAATGGCGCTGGTTGACGATCTGCGCCAACACGTCGCTGCCGCCAACCGGCTCCACTGGGCCGTCGATGGCCACCGCCGGCAGCTGTTCAACGCTCGCACCGTCACCCCGTTGCTCGGCCAGGGCCTGGGCAAAGAAGTCCTGCCACAGATGGCTGACGCCGCTCAGTGCTTGGGAGTTGCGCAGGCCATAGTCGCCGTGGGGCGAGATATAACCTATCGATGTGCGTTGAATGTCTGACATTGCTCTCGGTCGACGCTTGAGCTCTGGCAAAATGGCCGATAGTTCTGTTATCGGCAGTTTTTGCCGATCATTAATTTTTTGAGTGTGTTTTCAGATGAATGAGCAACCCGCGGCCTGCCGCATCAAAGTCGAGGCCCTGGACGCCGGTTTCGCGCCCCAGGCCGAGCAATGGGCCGAGCGCCTGGGGCTGGCGTTGCAGATCGACGACGCCGAGTTCTCCTTGCAGGTGGGCGAGCAGGGCCTGCAGTTGCAGCAGCTGGGAGCGGATGCGCCGGGGCCGGTGCGAGTCGATTTCGTCGAGGGCGGCGCAGCCCATCGGCGGCTGTACGGCGGCGGCAGCGGGCAGATGATCGCCAAGGCGGTGGGCGTGGCCCAAGGCGTGCGGCCACGGGTGCTGGACGCCACGGCCGGCCTGGGCAAGGACGCTTTCGTGCTGGCCACCCTGGGCTGCGAGATGAGCCTGATCGAACGCCAGCCATTGATTGGCGCCTTGCTCGAAGACGGCCTGGCCCGCGCGGCGCTGGATGCCGAGGTGGCGCCTATCGTCGCCCGCATGCAGTTGCTCAAGGGCAACTCCATCGAACTTATGCGCAACTGGCAGGGCGAGCCGCCCCAGGTGATCTACCTCGACCCGATGTTTCCGCACCGGGAGAAAAGCGCCCTGGTGAAAAAGGAGATGCGCCTGTTCCGCCCGCTGGTGGGTGATGACCAGGACGCTCCGGCGCTGCTGGCAGCCGCCCTGGCCCTGGCCAGCCACCGGGTGGTGGTCAAGCGTCCGCGCAAGGCGCCGTGCATCGACGGGCCCAAGCCGAGTCATGGGCTGGAGGGCAAGTCCAGCCGTTACGACATCTATCCGAAGAAAGCCCTCAAGGCCTGAAAACCTCCAGGCTGGCCGGAGCCCATGGATGTAGGAGCCGGCTTGCCGGCGAAGGCGGTTTCAAGGGCCTCTTCGCGGGCAAGCCCGCTCCCACACAAGCCCGCTCCTACACAAATCAGCTTCGCTGCTTCAGCCCGGCTCCGGGCGATAGGCGCGCATAAACAGATCCACCACTTCCTGCACATGTTCTTCCGCTGCGGGCCCACACAAGGGTTCGCCGCAGCCAAAGAGCAGGCGGAAGTTCGCCCCGCCCTTGAGCATGCAGAAGAAATGCTCGGCGGCATTGCGCGGTTTCTCGATATGCAGGGTGCCCAGCTGGTTGATCCGCCCCAGCAGCCGTTCCATGCCCTGCAGCACGCGCTCAGGGCCGGCCTCGAGGAAAATCTGCGAGAGCCTGGGGTCCTGGGTGCCCAGGGTCATGATCAGCCGGTGCAGGTTGACTGACTCGTCGCTGTTGACCAGTTGGTGAAAGCCCCGGGCGATGTTGAGCAATACCGCATGCACCGGGACCTCGGGCGGCAGTTCGAAGATCAGCGTCGGCAGCTGTTCCTCGCACTTGGCCACCACCGCGGCGGTGAACAGGGTCTCCTTGTCGGTGAAGTGGCTGTACACCGTGAGTTTTGAAACGCCGGCTTCGGCGGCGACCGCATCCATGCTGGTACTGGCGTAGCCATTGCTCAGAAACAGGTTTTTTGCTGCTTCGAGAATGGCCTGGCGCTTGGCCAGATCCTTGGGCCTGCCTGGCCCAATAGTGACGGAAGGATTGTCGGACATTTTTTCGCTTTTAATACTGGACTGGTGAGTTTGCTATTAATAACATACCGGCCAGTATAATTACTCCAAGCCCCCTTAGCGAAGGTCGCCGCCATGTTCCGCTATGCCTTGCCAGTCACACTGGCTTTTTTTCTGTCTGCTTGTGGGCATGAAGAGCCCGTTCAAATGGGCATCCGGCCGGCCATGGTGGTCCAGCCAGAGCCTTCGGCACGGGCTTCGGACAGCTACCCCGGCGAGGTCCGGGCGCGCTATGAACCGGAGCTGGCGTTCCGCATCGGTGGCAAGGTCAGCCGACGGCTGGTAGAGGAGGGCGAGCGGGTCAAGGCCAATCAGCCACTGGCCGAGCTCGACCCGCAGGATGTACGCCTGCAACTGGAAGCCACCCGGGCCCAGGTCACGGCCGCCAGCGCCAACCTCGACCTGGTGCGCGCCGAGCGTGATCGCTACAAGGCGCTGCTGGACCGGCAGATGGTCAGCCGTTCGCAGTACGACAATGCCGAGAACCTGTACCGCGCCGGCGAAGCTCGCCTGAAGCAGATCAAGGCCGAGTTCGACGTGGCCAGCAACCAGGCCGGCTATGCCGTGCTGCGGGCGCCACAGGATGGCGTGGTAGCCAAGCGCGCGGTGGAAGTGGGGCAGGTGGTGGCAGCTGGGCAGACGGTGTTCACCCTGGCCACCGACGGTGAGCGCGAGGTGCTGATCAGCTTCCCCGAGCAGAACTACGGCCGCTTCAAGGTCGGCCAGGCGGTGTCGGTGGAGCTCTGGACCCATCCGGGCCAACGCTTCGACGGGCATATCCGCGAGCTGTCGCCCGCCGCCGACCCTCGGTCGCGGACCTTCGCCGCGCGCATTGCCTTCAATGCCGGCAAGGTTCCGGCGGAACTCGGCCAGAGCGCCCGGGTATTTATCCAGAATGCAGAGGTGGTGTCGCTGTCGGTGCCGCTCTCGGCGCTGTCCGCCGAGGCGGGGGCTACTTATGTCTGGCGGGTCGATGCCAACAACACTCTGCACAAGGTTCCGGTGCGGGTCGGCGCCTTTGGCGAGAAGAGCGTGCCGGTGCTCGAAGGCCTGAATGCCAACGATTGGGTGGTGGCGGCCGGGGTGCATGTGCTGCACGAGGGCTTGCAGGTGCGTCCGGTGGATCGCTCCAACCGCGTGGTCAATCTGACGGCCAAGGAGTAAGCGTCGATGGGTTTCAACCTTTCCGCCTGGGCGTTGCGCAATCGCCAGATCGTCCTGTTCATGATGCTGTTGCTGGCCAGTGTCGGCGCCCTGTCCTACACCAAGCTGGGGCAGAGCGAAGACCCACCCTTCACCTTCAAGGCCATGGTGATTCGTACCAATTGGCCAGGGGCCACGGCCCAGGAAGTGTCGCGCCAGGTCACCGAGCGCATTGAAAAGAAACTGATGGAAACCGGCGAATACGACCGCATCGTTTCCTTTTCCCGTCCAGGGGAATCCCAGGTCACCTTCATTGCCCGGGACTCCATGCACTCCAACGAGATTCCCGATCTCTGGTACCAGGTGCGGAAGAAGATCGCCGATATCCGCCACACCTTGCCGCCGGGTATCCAGGGGCCATTCTTCAACGATGAGTTCGGTACCACCTTCGGTAATATCTATGCCCTGACTGGCCAGGGCTTCGACTACGCGGTGCTCAAGGACTACGCCGATCGCATCCAGATCCAGCTGCAGCGGGTCAAGGATGTGGGCAAGGTCGAGCTGTTGGGCCTGCAGGACGAGAAAATTTGGATCGAACTGTCCAACGTCAAGCTGGCGACCCTGGGCCTGCCCTTGGCGGCGGTGCAACAGGCGCTGGAGGAGCAGAACGCGGTGTCCACCGCGGGCTTCTTCGAGACTCAGAGCGAGCGCGTGCAATTGCGCGTGACCGGCAACTTCCAGAGCGTGGAACAGATCCGCAACTTCCCGATCCGCGTGGCCGGTCGCACCTTCCGCATCGGTGATGTGGCCGAAGTGCGCCGCGGCTTCAACGATCCACCCGCGCCGCGCATGCGTTTCATGGGTGAAGACGCCATCGGCCTGGCCGTGGCGATGAAGGAAGGCGGCGACATTCTGGTGCTGGGCAAGGCCCTGGAGGTCGAGTTCGCCCGGCTGCAGAAGAGCCTGCCGGCGGGGATGGAGCTGCGCAAGGTGTCCGACCAGCCGGCGGCGGTGAAGACCGGGGTCGGCGAGTTCGTCCGGGTGCTGGCCGAGGCCCTGATCATCGTGCTGCTGGTGAGTTTCTTCTCCCTAGGCGTGCGCACCGGGATGGTGGTGGCGCTGGCCATTCCCCTGGTGCTGGCGATGACCTTCGCCACCATGTACTACCTGGGCATCGGCCTGCACAAGATCTCCCTCGGCGCCCTGGTGCTGGCCCTCGGCCTGCTGGTGGACGACGCGATCATTGCCGTGGAAATGATGGCGATCAAGATGGAGCAGGGTTTCGACCGGATCAAGGCCGCCAGCTTCGCCTGGACCAGCACCGCTTTCCCCATGCTTACCGGCACCCTGATCACCGCGGCGGGCTTCCTGCCGATTGCCACGGCGCAGTCCGGCACGGGGGAGTACACCCGTTCGATCTTCCAGGTGGTGACCATCGCCCTGGTGGCCTCGTGGATCGCCGCCGTGGTGTTCGTGCCCTACCTGGGGGAAAAACTCCTGCCGGACCTGGCGAAGATTCACGCCGCCAAGCATGGCGCCGAATCCAACCCCCACGGCACGCCTTTCTACCAGCGCGTGCGCCGGGTGGTGGGCTGGTGCGTGGAACGGCGCAAGACGGTGATCGTGCTGACCATCCTGGCCTTTGTCGGCTCGGTGATGCTGTTTCGCTTCGTGCCGCAGCAGTTCTTCCCGGCCTCGGGGCGCCTGGAGCTGATGGTCGATCTGAAGCTGGCCGAAGGCGCGTCTCTGAGCAATACCGCCGACGAGGTCAAGCGCCTGGAGGCGATGCTCAAGGAGCATGCCGGCATCGATAACTACGTGGCTTATGTAGGCACCGGGTCGCCGCGTTACTACCTGCCGCTGGACCAGCAATTGCCGGCCACCAGCTTTGCCCAGTTCGTGGTGCTGGCCAAGAGCATCGAGGAACGTGAAAGCCTGCGCAGCTGGCTGATCGAAACCCTCAACGAGCAGTTCCCGGCCCTGCGCTCGCGGGTTACCCGCCTGGAGAACGGCCCGCCCGTGGGTTACCCGGTGCAGTTCCGGGTCACCGGCGAGCATATCGAGGAAGTCCGCGCCCTGGCGCGCAAGGTGGCGGCCAAGGTGCGGGAGAACACCCATGTGGTCAACGTCCACCTGGATTGGGAAGAGCCGAGCAAGGTGGTCTACCTCAACGTTGACCAGGACCGTGCCCGAGCCCTGGGAGTGAGCACCGCCAACCTGTCGCGGTTCCTGCAAAGCTCGTTGATCGGCTCCACCGTCAGCCAGTACCGGGAAGACAACGAGTTGATCGAGATTCTCCTGCGCGGCACCCACGAGGAGCGCACCGAGCTGTCGTTGTTGCCGAGCCTGGCGGTGCCCACCGACAACGGCCAGAGCGTGTCGCTGTCGCAGGTGGCAACCCTGGAGTACGGCTTCGAGGAAGGGGTGATCTGGCATCGCAACCGCCTGCCCACGGTGACCGTGCGTGCCGATATCTACGGCAAGGAACAGCCGGCGACCCTGGTGCAGCAGATCCTGCCGACCCTGGAACCGGTGCGCGCCGAACTGCCGGATGGCTACCTGCTGGAGGTGGGCGGCACCGTGGAGGATTCGACCCGCGGCCAGAACTCGGTGAAGGCCGGGGTGCCGCTGTTTATCGTGGTGGTGCTGACCCTGCTGATGGTCCAGCTGCGCAGCTTCTCGCGCACCGCCATGGTGTTCCTCACCGCGCCCCTGGGGCTGATCGGGGTCACCCTGTTCCTCCTGGTGTTCCGCCAGCCCTTCGGCTTTGTGGCGATGCTGGGCACCATCGCCCTGTCCGGGATGATCATGCGTAACTCGGTGATCCTGGTGGACCAGATCGAGCAGGACATCCGCGCCGGGCAGAAGCCCTGGGACGCGATCATCGAGGCCACGGTGCGGCGTTTCCGGCCGATCGTGCTCACCGCCCTGGCGGCGGTGCTAGCGATGATCCCGCTGTCGCGCAGCGTGTTCTTCGGGCCGATGGCGGTGGCCATCATGGGCGGGCTGATCGTGGCCACGGTGCTGACCCTGCTGTTCCTGCCCGCGCTGTATGCCGCCTGGTTCCGGGTCAGGAAGGACTGACCCGGGGCTTGCTTCGGGGTAATGCACCAGGCCGGGCAGTGACTGCCCGGCCTGGTGCGTTTCAGGGGTAGAGGCTGTCCAGCAACTGGGCGAAGTGCTGTTCGATGATCCGGCGCCTGGGCTTCAGGGTCGGGGTCAGTTCGCCTTGCTCCTGGCTGAGCAGGCGTGGCAGCAGGGCCCAGCGCTTGATCTGTTCGGCCTGGGACAACTGCTGGTTGACGCTGTCGATGTGCCTTTGCAATGCCTCCAGCAACGGCGCCGAGTGCAGCCAGCTCTCGCGGGCGTCCCCCAGGCCCTGGCGGCGGGCCCATTCCCATAGGCGCTGGGGCTCCAGGGCCAGCAGCGCGCAGAGGTACTGGCGGCGGTCGCCATGTACCAGTACCTGTTCCACCAGCGGGTGCTGACGCAAGCGCGCCTCGATCGGCACCGGGGCTATGTTCTTGCCGTCCGCGGTGATGATCAGCTCCTTCTTGCGCCCGGTCAGCCACAGGTAACCGTCGTCATCCAGGCGTCCCAGGTCGCCAGTGTGCAGCCAGCCGTCACCGCTGAAGCTGGCGGCGCTGGCATCGGGCTGGCGGAAGTAGCCCTGGAACACCTGCGGGCCCTTGACCAGGACCTCGTTGTCGATGCCGATGCGCAGCTGGACCCCCGGCAGGGGCCGGCCGACGGAGCCGGCCTTGAGTGCCCCGGCTTGGTTGCAGGTAACGAAGGCAGTGGCTTCGGACAGCCCCCAGGCCTCCCACAGGGGCAGGCCCAGGGTGGCGAAAAAACTCACTAGATGCGCTTCCAGCGGTGCGCCGCTGCTGACCAGGAAGTGGATTCGCCAGCCGAACAGACTGCGCCGCAGCGGCAACAGTACCAGCAGCCGGGCCAGGCGCAGGCGCCGTGCCTGATGGGCGTTAGCCGTGCCCGGCAGGTAGCGTTTGCCAATGGCCATGGCCCAGTCGAACAGCGCCGCCGGGCCGTCCGCCATCTGCGCCCGATACGCCATGACCTGGGCATGAAGTTTCTCGTACAGCCGCGGCACGCTGGTCAGCAGCTCGGGCTGCACTTCCAGCAGGGCCCGGGGCACCTCGTCCAGCTCCGCCACGTAGGCGCACTGGCCGCCGCACCAGAGGCGCTGGTAGTGGCCGATCACCCGTTCGCCGACATGGGCCATGGGCAGGAAGGCCAGGGTGGTGTCTCCGGGTTGTGGCAGCGGGTAGGCGCTGATCGCCGCCAGCAGGTTGCCGTGGCTGAGCATCGCCGCCTTGGGCACGCCTGTGGTGCCAGAAGTGAACACCAGGTTGGCCAGGGACTGGCGATCCAGGGCCTGCCAGCGTTGCCGGACCTGTTCGGCGCTGTGCTTCCCAGCCAGGGCGCCGAATTCGTTGAGGGACTGCAAGCCGCTGCCGGCCTCCGGCGTGTCCAGGCACAGGGTGCGCACCCCCGGGGCCAGATGCTGTCCGGGGGCCTGGAAGGCCTGTTCGACGAACAGCAGCCGACACCCGACCAGGCGCAGTTGTTCCACCAACTGGGACGGCGCGAGGTTGGGATAAAGGCCGACACTGACGGCGCCGACGCTGAGAATGGCGAAATCCAGCAGGCACCATTCCAGCCGCGTGCGGCTGCAGATCGCCACCGGTTCACCGGGTTCGACCCCGGCGGCGAGCAAGGCCCTGGCCAGGGTTTCGCTGCGCTGGGCCAGTTCGCTCCAGCTCAGGCGGCGCCAGCCGTGATGGTCGCGGACCCGGGCGGCGCTCAGTTGCGGTGTGTAGTGGCTGCGCCAGTGCAGCAGGGCGGGAATGCTGGGGATGTCCATGGGGGGACGCATGCGTTGCATGGCAAACCTCCACTGTCCCTGGGGCAGGGACGCTCAGGGGATCGTTGGGCCCGATCCCGTGCCTTGGCCGTCTGCCGCTAGCCTTGGTTCTTGTCGCGGTGCCGGCAGCGGTTGTGGCGGGTGATGCCGACAAACTACGCGGCGCAATCGGCGGCGGTTACCAGGCCACGTTGTGGCGGCCCTGGTTGCCCCGCCGTTCCTGCATCGTCCACTGGCCGCTGGGCATCGCTGCGATCGCCATCGTGGCCGTGGTGACGGATGTGTAAGCAAAAAGCACTTGCAAGTCCAGCCGCTCGCTGCACCTGGAGTGCCGATCTGGCGGTACAGGCCTGCAGGCTCTCGCCAGGCAGGCAATAGCATCCGGGCGTCAGGGCTGTGGTGGCAGGCGATATTGGGGGGAGTATGGGCTGGATCAGCCGCGAGGGGCTAAGCGTCGCATCTGCCCGTGGCCGGAGTGCCAGCCACGGGTGGTCTGGCCCGCCGGGCGGCGGGCCGGAGCAAGGCCGCTCAGAGGCTGCCGAAGACTTTCTTGGCCAGGCTGGTGGCCGCTGCCGCCGGGTTCTGGCGGATGGTTTCTTCCTGCTTGCCGATCATCTCGAACAGGCCGTTGAGGGCTTGCTCGGTCACGTAGCCCTCGATATTGGCGTTCTTGGCATCCAGCACGCCCAGGGTCGCGGCCTGGCCGGCGAAGGAGTTGTACTGCTTGGCCAGGCCGACCTGGTCGGTGGCCTGCTTGACGATGGGCAGGAACTTGGCGCGGATCTGCTCACGGCTGCTCTTGTCCAGGTACTGGGTGGCTGAATCCTTGCCGCCGGCGAGGATGCCCTTGGCATCGGCCACGGTCATCTTCTTCACCGCATCCACCAGCAGCGCCTGGGCTTGCGGCACTGCAGCCTCGGCGGCCTTGTTCATGCTGGTTTCCAGCTGGTCGACCTGATCGCCCATGCCGAACTGCTTCATTTTCTTCGCCACTTTGCCGAGGTTGCCCGGCAACTCGATGCGCACATCGGGGTTGTTGCTGAAGCCGCCGGGGGTTCCCAGTTGCTTGACGGCGATCTGCGCGCCCTGGGTCAGGGCGTCTTTCAGGCCACCGCTGGCGTCACCCTGGGACAGGTCGCTCAAAGACAGGGCCAGGGCGCTGGCGGAGATCATCAGGCCAGCGCACAGGCTGGTGAAACGCAGTGAGGTACGGAGCATGGCGGCTTCCTTGGGCAATGAAAATTAACGTACGGCGTCGACACGAAGTTGCAACGGCTGCGGGTCGCTGCCGTCGAGCTTGACCCCGTGGTGTTCGGTGGTGATGAACATCAGCTTGCCATCGACCTCGATGCGCGCGCTGAGGGAGTAACGGTGGCCGGGCTTGACCTGGGCCGGGTCGTAGCGGAGGTGGAAGGGCAGCGGCACCTGGCCCTTGACCGGGCCCCGCTGCTCGGCCAGGACCAGCGCCGGGGCGTCGGCCAGGGATACATCCTGCAGGCTCACGCTCAAGGTGGCGGAGGGCGGCAAGGCGATGCGTTGCAGGTAGAAGACTTCACCGTCGAGGCGGGCCTCGGCCGCCGGCGGCATCGATTGGCAGGCTCCGAGCAGCGCACTGGCGGCCAGCAGGAGGAGTTTTTTCATGGTGGATCTCCGTATCGGCGGCGCCGCAGGTCATGCGGCGCCGATAAGAATCTAGTCGCTTTGCGCCGGTGCCGCGAGTTGCTCGGCGGCATCTTCGCTGCGGTGCAGGGCCACCTGGCGGATCGACAGGCGGATCTCCGCCGGCAGTACGCGCTTGGCCGCACCCTCGGCCAACTCCCCCAGCAGCTCGTGGTAGCTGAGCTTGCCGGCGTCGTCGCGGCGCAGTACGCCCTGGTCCAGCAGGGTCTGGATAAAGTGGCGGAACAGGCTCTTGTCGAAGAACTCCGGGGCATTCAGGCCATGCAGGATCGACAGGCGCTGGGCCATGACCGTGCACAGGTCTTCCAGCTCCTCGGCGCTGATGCTGTTCTGGCCGCTGTTGAGCAGCAGGGAAATGGCCATGTAGAAGCGTTGCAGGGTCTGCGCGATGCTCTTTGAAAGCAGGGTCAGCAGGACGAAATGCCGCGAGCTGGGCGCCGGGCGCAGATAGACATCCTTCTCGAAGCGCAGCAGGCCCTGTTCGATGAAGGCCTCCAGCCACTGATCGACCACGGCGTCCAGTTCCTCCAGCGGCCAGCGGATGAACAGCTCCGCCTGCAGGTAGGGGTAGAGCGCGCGGGTGTAGCGCAGGATCAGCTCGCGGCTCATGCGCGACGAGCTCTGGAAGAAGCTCGCCAGCAATGCCGGCAGGGCGAAGATGTGCAGCACGTTGTTGCGGTAGTAGGTCATCAGGACGGCGTTCTGCTCGTCCAGGTAGAGGATCTTGCCCAGGGCGTCGCTCTGCTCGGCCAGCAGTTGCATGTCCTGCACATGCTGGATCAGCGCCCGGCCGTCGCCTTCCGGCAAGGTGGTGTGGGGCGAGTAGGGCACGCGGCGCAGCAGCGCCAGGTACAGGTCCAGCACCCTTGCCATGGCGCGCTCGTCCAGGGCCAGGCGGCTGGTGGAAAGCAGGGCCAGGGCCACCAGGTTCACCGGGTTGATCGCCGCGGCTTCGTTGAGGTGCTGGGCCACCCGCTCGCCGAGGCGATGGGTGGTTTCATTGAGCCAGGCTGGACGGTACTGCGGGCCCAGCTCCTGGGTGCGCCAGTCCGGTTGTTCCTGGTCGAGGAATTGCGCCAGCTTGATCGGTTCGCCGAAGTTCACCGCCACCTGGCCGAAGCGCTGCTTGAGGGCGCCGATGACCTTGAAGATGTCGAAGATCGACTCCTTCTTCTTGCTCGCGCCGCGCAGTTCGCCCAGGTAGGTGCGGCCTTCCAGCACCCGCTCGTAGCCGATGTACACCGGTACGAAGACGATCGGCATGCGCGAATTGCGCAGGAAGCTGCGCAGGGTAATGGCCAGCATCCCGGTCTTGGGTTGCAGCATGCGCCCGGTGCGCGAGCGACCGCCCTCGACGAAGTACTCCACGGGGAAACCCTTGGTGAACAGGGTGTGCAGGTATTCGTTGAACACCGAGGTGTAGAGCGGGTTGCCCTTGAAGGTGCGGCGCATGAAGAAGGCCCCGCCGCGCCGCAGCAGGCTGCCGATCACCGGCATGTTGAGGTTGATCCCGGCGGCGATATGCGGCGGGGTCAGGCCGTTGCGGAACAACAGGTAGGACAGCAGCAGGTAGTCGATATGGCTGCGATGGCAGGGGACGTAGATCACCTCGTGGCCGGGGGCGATCTTCTGTACGCCCTCCAGGTGGTTGACCTTGATCCCGTCGTAGATCTTGTTCCAGAACCAGCTGAGCACCACCTCCAGGAAGCGGATGGCGGTGTAGGTGTAGTCCGAAGCGATCTCGTTGCCGTAGCGCAGGGCCTGGGCCTTGGCTTTTTCCGGGGAGATCTTCTCGCGCTCGGCTTCGTCGAGGATCGCCTGCTTCACCAGGGGCTGGTTGAGCAGGCCCTTGACCAGGTTGCGGCGGTGGGAAATGTCCGGGCCGATGACCGCCGCCTTGAGGTTGCGAAAATGCACCCGCAGGATGCGCTGGGCCATGCGCACGGTGCGTTCGTGGCCCTTGTTGTGTTCGATCAGCTCACGCAGGTTGATCGGTGCCGAGAACTGCACCCGGGTCTTGCGCCCCAGGATCATGATGCTCAGCAGCCGGCGCAGGCGCCCGGTAACCGCCCAGCTGTCGGCGAACAGCAGCTTCCACGGGCTCGACTCGCTGTCCGGCGACTGCCCCCAGAACACGCTGACCGGAATGATCTGGGCGTTTTCCGCGGCGTTCTGGGTGAGGGCGCTGACCAGCCGGGTCAGGGTTGGCGGCGCCCCGCGCTTGTCCTGGCGGCCGAGCCAGTCGGGCTCCGGGGTCAGGTAGAAGAACGCCGCAGGCTCCAGCAGATTGCCCACCGACACCGGCAATACCGGGCGTGGCAGCCCGGCCTTGGTGCACTCGGCATCCACCACCGCCAGATCGGTCAACGACGGGTTCTGCAGGACGTAGAACACCGGCCGGCTGCGGTCCAGGTCGAGGGTGAAGGACGACTGGTTGATGGTTTCCGAGCGCACCCAGAGGTACAGCAGGCGGCGCAAGGTGCCAAACACAAGACGACGGATCGGGGAGCGGGTCATACGGCTTCTGCGTGAGTGAATAAGAAATCAGAACCGAGCAAGCGCTCGGGGCCGGTAGTGTGCCGGATTCGTCGAAAATCGGCAAAAAAGCGCCGAAACAAGATTGAGTTGAGAGTTTTTACGCCTGTCATATACTCGGCCGACTCTCCCACGGCCGTTGTGCTTGCACTCATAGAGAGGCTGGCCCAGGGAAAGTTCTCAAGGTTGGGTTGCAGTGCACCCGGCCCATAATAAAAAAATTGAGGTATGGAAGTATGACTACTCGTGAGACCGGCAACGTGAAGTGGTTCAACGACGCCAAGGGCTACGGCTTTATCCAGCGTGAAGGTGGGGCGGACGTGTTTGTCCACTATCGGGCGATCCGTGGCGAAGGCCACCGCTCGCTGACCGAGGGCCAGCAGGTGGAATACGCCGTGGTCGAAGGCCAGAAAGGTTTGCAAGCCGAAGACGTCGTCGGCCTGTAACCCACCCTGCAGGAGCTGGGGCTCCTGCGGGGCAGGTGTCTGCTGTAGGAGCTGGTTTGCCAGCGAAGGCGCCCGTCTATCGAGCGCAAGTCTTGAAGGCCTCTTCGCCAGCAAGCTGGCTCCTACGTGGCGATACAGTTTCAGGCAGTACGCCAGGTAATCTCTTCCTCGCCGTCGGCGCTGATGCGCATCCAGCGATCGGCGGACTCTTCACCTTCTTCCTCGACCCAACTGCCCGGCGCGCAGCGCACTTCCACATTCAGCGCGGCGAAGGCGGCGCGGGCGCAGGCGATATCGTCGTCCCAGGGGGTCTGGTCGCTTTCCAGGTACAGGCTGTTCCATTTGCCCACGGCCTTGGGCAGCCAGGTCACCGGCACTTGGCCTGCGGTGCACTTGTAGGTCTGGCCTTTCTGCACCCAGTCGCTGCACGGGCCGAGCACGCTGCCCAGCCAGGTGGCGATGGCCTTGTAGTCGACGTCGGCGTCTTTCAGGTAAATCTCGATATCGGGCTGGCGCATGGATGTCCTCATTGCCGGTCTGAAAAATCCATTCGCGGATTCATAAGGCCCCGTGCTCATGCCCGGGGCCGTGGGTTGGATGGGGTTATTGCAGCACGAAATAATCGTAGCGCATCGACACGCTGACCTCGAACGGCTCGGCCTGTTCGATCACCGCGGCGCGGCGCTCGGCGCTGGCACGCCAGCCATGGGGTGTCATGGCCAGCAGGTTGGCGCGGTCTTGCGGGCGCGCAAGGCTCAGCTTGAACTCCAGGGTTTCGCTATGGGCCAGGGCCATGCCTTCGGGCACCAGGGCCAGGTGCTTGTCGTCGGTGTATTCACGCACTTCATCGTACAGGCGCTCGCGCAGTTCCATCAGGTGGCCGCTGGTGGGGCCGACCTTCATCAGGCCGCCGCCGGGGCTCAGCAGGCGCTTGGCTTCCTGCCAGTCGAGGGGGCTGAAGACGCTGGCGAGGAACTGACAGCTGGCCTCGGCCAGGGGGATGCGCGCCATGCTGGCGACCATCCAGGTCAGCTCCGGGGCGCGGCGGCAGGCGCGTTTCACCGCTTCCCGGGAGATATCCAGGGCATAGCCATCGGCGCCGGGCAGGGCCTGGGCCAGTTGTGCGGTGTAGTAGCCCTCGCCACAGCCGATATCCACCCAGCGCTGCGGTGCCCGCTCGGCGGCCAGATGGGCCAGGCGCGCGGCCACCGGGGCGTAGTGCCCGGCGTTGAGAAAGTCGCGGCGGGCCTCGACCATGGCCTGGTTGTCGCCCGGGTCACGGCTGTTCTTGTGCTGCACCGGCAACAGGTTCAGGTAGCCCTGGCGTGCGCGATCGAAACGGTGGCCGGCAGGGCAGGCCACGCCGTTGTCCACGGCGCTCAACGGGGCGTTGCAAAGGGGGCAGGCAAGCATCAGGCGAGCAACTTGATCAGGGTCTGGTAGTAGATCTCGGTCAGCACATCCAGGTCGCTGGCCAGGATCCGCTCGTTGACCTGGTGGATGGTGGCGTTGACCGGGCCCAATTCCACCACCTGGGTGCCCAGGGTGGCGATAAAGCGCCCGTCGGAGGTGCCGCCGCTGGTGGAGGCCTGGGTGTCGCGGCCGGTGATCTGCTTGATGCTGGCCGATACCGCGTCCAGCAGGGCGCCTGGTTCGGTGAGGAACGGCAAGCCCGACAGCGCCCATTCCACGTGCCAGTCCAACTGGTGCTTGTCGAGGATCGCCGCCACCCGCTGCTGCAGGCCTTCGACGGTGGATTCGGTGGAGAAGCGGAAGTTGAACAGCGCGCTCAGTTCACCGGGAATCACGTTGGTGGCGCCGGTGCCGGAGTTGAGGTTGGAGATCTGGAAACTGGTGGGCGGGAAGAAGGCGTTGCCATCGTCCCAATGCTCGGCCGCCAGTTCCGCCAGGGCCGCGGCCGCCAGGTGGATCGGGTTCTTCGCCAGGTGCGGGTAGGCCACATGGCCCTGCACGCCACGCACCGTGAGCTTGGCGCCGAGGGAGCCGCGACGGCCGTTCTTCACCACGTCGCCCACCAGGCTGGTGCTCGACGGCTCGCCGACGATGCACCAGTCCAGGCGTTCCTTGCGTGCTGCCAGGCGCTCGACCACGGCCTTGGTGCCGTGGTGGGCCGGGCCTTCTTCGTCACTGGTGATCAGGAAGGCCACCGAGCCCTTGTGGTCCGGGTAGTCGGCGACGAAGCGCTCGGCGGCCACCAGCATGGCCGCCAGGCTGCCTTTCATATCCGCTGCGCCGCGCCCGCAGAGCATGCCATGCTCGTCGATCAGCGCTTCGAACGGATCGTTCTGCCAGGCCTGTACCGGGCCGGTGGGCACCACGTCGGTGTGGCCGGCGAAGCACAGCACCGGGCCCTGGTGTTTGCCGTGGGTGGCCCAGAAGTTGTCCACGTCCTCGATACGCATTGGTTCCAGCTTGAAGCCGGCATCCCCCAGGCGCTGCATCATCAGTTTCTGGCAGTCGGCGTCGACCGGCGTCACCGAAGGGCGGCGGATCAGGTCACAGGCAAGTTGCAAGGTCGGCGAAAGCTCGGCATGGGCCGTCATGGGGAACTCCGGTGCAAGGCAAGATCAGGCGCAGCTGTTTTCTTGTTGTAGGAGCGAGCTTGCTCGCGATGGACTCAAGAGCGGCGCAGAGCATCAGGTGCTTGCGTCATGTCTTGACATCTATCGCGAGCAAGCTCGCTCCTACAGGGAGAGCTGCGGGCGAGGCGCGCAAAATGGCGGATATCTTAAAGCAAAACGGCGGCCTGAGGCCGCCGTTTAGTCGTGCGAGGCGATTTAGGCCGCCGGGGCCGGCTCAGGCTCTGCCACGGGTTTGGGCAGGGACGAGAGGAAGGCCATGACCAGCGCCGCCACATAAGGCAGCGACTGCACCAGCAGCATGGTCACCCAGAAGCGCATGTCGTTGCTTGGCAAGCCCTGCACCAGGAAGATCCCCAGCGCCGCGCTCCACAGCAGCAGCATGATGAACAGCTCTTCCCGGGCTTCCGAAATCGCCATCCAGAAGCCGTGGCTGTCGGCGTTCTTCGGGGTGCGGAAGAACGGGATGCTGCTGGTGAAGAAGCCGTACAGCACCGCCTTGGCGATGGTGTGCGACAGCGCCAGGCCCGCCAGGGCCGCGCAGAACGCGTCCTTGAGGTTGACCCCCACCGCGCGGCGGTAGAGGAAGATGATCTTGCCCACCTTGAACATGAACAGCGCCAGCGGCGGGATGGCGAAGATCAGCAGCGGCGGGTCCACCTGCTTGGGCACTATGATCATCGCCGCCGACCACAGCAGGGCGCCGATGGTGAAGAAGATGTTCATGCCGTCCGCCACCCACGGCAGCCAGCCGGCGAGGAAGTGGTAGCGCTGGCCGCGGGTCAGCTCGGTGTCCTTGCCGCGCAGCAGGCTGGCGGTGTGGCGCTTGATGATCTGGATCGCGCCATAGGCCCAGCGGAAGCGCTGTTTCTTGAAGTCGATAAACGTATCGGGCATCAGGCCCTTGCCATAGCTTTCGTGGTGGTAGGCGGCGGACAGGCCCTTTTCGAACACCCGCAGGCCCAGCTCGGCGTCTTCGCAGATGCACCAGTCGGCCCAGCCCAGCTCTTCCAGCACGCTACGCCGGGTCATGGTCATGGTGCCGTGCTGGATGATCGCGTCACGGTCGTTGCGGGTGACCATGCCGATATGGAAGAAACCCTTGTACTCGGCATAGCAGAGCTTCTTGAAGGTGCTTTCGTCCTGGTCGCGGTAGTCCTGGGGCGATTGCACGATGGCGATCTTTGGATCGGCGAAGTGCGGCACCATGTGCTTGAGCCAGTTGCGGTCGACGCAGTAGTCGGAGTCGATCACCGCAATCACTTCGGCATCCTTGGCGGTGTGCGGAATCAGGTAGTTCAGCGCACCACCCTTGAAGCCGGCCAGGGGCGCGACGTGGAAGAAGCGGAAGCGCGGGCCCAGGGTCTGGCAATAGGCCTGCACCGGTTCCCAGACCGCCGGGTCCTTGGTGTTGTTGTCGATGATCAGGACTTCGTAGTCCGGGTAATCGAGGTTGGCCAGGGCGTCGAGGGTCTGTTTCACCATCTCCGGCGGCTCGTTGTAGCAGGGCACGTGGATCGAGACCTTCGGCCGGTAGCTGGAGTCGCCTTCCACCGGCAGGAACTCGCGCCGGCGCTTGTTTACCCACACCGCCTCGGCCAGCTCGTGGGCCTCGGTCAGCAGCACGATAAACACCCCCAGCGCGCCGAGGGCCAGGAGGAAGCCCACGGTCAGGCTGAACCAGGTGCTGTATTGCTGGCTGTAGTCATAGCCGATCCACACCAGTACCGAACCGCAGAGGAAGGCGATAAAGGTCAGGAAGGTACGGCCGCGCTGGCGCAGGGCCGAGCCGTCGATCAGCAGCACCGCCAGCGAGAGCATCGCCAGCACCACCGAGCCGATGGCCAGTACCCGCCACTGCGGGATCGCCACCACCGGGCCTTCGAAATTGAATTTCTGCTGGCGCGCAGCGTTGAACACGCCCCAGTAGGCGCCCACCGAACCTTCGTCGCTGGCCTTCCACGGCTGGTCGAAGGCTTCGATGACGAAGTAGTTGTAGCCCTGGCGGTTGAGCTGGTTGACCAGGCTGCGCAGGTAGATGGCCTGGTCCGCCGGGCTGGCGTCGGCGCCGCCACGCATGCGGCCGTTGCTCGGCCAGCCGACTTCGGACAGCAGCAGCGGCTTTTTCGGGAACATCTTCTTCAGGTCGCGGGCGCGTTCGAGGACGAACTGCTCGGCCTTGTCCACCGGGATGAATTCCCAGTAGGGCAGGATGTGCGCCGCCACCAGGTCGGTGTGCTGGGCCAGTTCCGGGTGCTCTTCCCAGACGTGCCACTGTTCCGAGGTGGTGACCGGCACCTTGACCGCGGCGCGAACCCGGTCCAGCAGTACCGAGAGCTGGTCGGCGTTGATTTCCTTGCGGAAGATCGCTTCGTTGCCCACCACTACCCGCACCACGCTGCGGGAGCTGTTGGCCAGTTCGATGGCGCGCATGATCTCGCGTTCGTTGCGCTCCAGGTCCGGGCTGATCCAGATACCCAGGGTCACCCGCAGGCCGAACTCTTCCGCGAGCCGGGGAATGTCTCCCAGGCTGCCATCCACCGAATAGGTCCGGATGTTGTCGGTGAGCTTGCTCATGATTTCCAGGTCACGGCGCATTTCGTCGTCGGACGGGTACTGGTCCTTCTGCGGGAACTGGCCCTGCTGGAAGGGCGAGTAGGAGAAGCCGGAGATCTGTTCCGGCCAGTCGGGGGCCGAAACCGGGCGATTGATCAGCGCCCAGAAGCCAGTGAAGAGCGCAGCGATGGCTAGCACTATCACCAGATTGAGTCCAAATTTACGCGATGACATAGCTATTTCGGGTTCCAAGAAGTGTGGAACTAGGGAAGGGGTGGCAGGCGCCAAACGGCCGGCATCCTACACTGGCCCTCGACTGAGCGTACAGCGCACAGAGGAAAGCCAGACCTTGGGCAATCCAAATCGGTTTAAGTTCTTTTACTTGTAGCTCGCGGGTTAAAACTTGTCGTTGCCTGGCCCTATAATGCGCGCCGGTTTTTTTCGGTGATGGTCATGAGTACAGAAGATCCACGGTTTGCCGGTGTTGCCCGTTTGTATGGCATTGAAGGCCTGGAGCGGTTGCGGGCGGCCCATGTGGCGATCGTCGGGGTGGGCGGTGTCGGTTCCTGGGCGGCGGAAGCCATGGCCCGGTGCGGGGTGGGGGAGATTTCCCTGTTCGACCTCGACGATGTCTGCGTGAGCAACAGCAATCGCCAGTTGCATGCCCTGGACAGCACCGTGGGCAAGCTCAAGGTCGAGGTCATGGCCGAGCGCCTGCGCGGCATCAACCCGGATTGCCGGGTGCATGCGGTGCCGGATTTCGTCACCCGCGACACCATGGCCGAGTACATCACCCCGGACCTCGACTGCGTGATCGACTGCATCGACAGCGTCAATGCCAAGGCGGCGCTGATCGCCTGGTGCAAGCGGCGCAAGATCCAGATCATCACCACCGGCGGCGCCGGCGGGCAGATCGACCCGACCCAGATCCAGGTCTGCGACCTGAATCGCACCTTCAATGACCCGCTGGCCTCCAAGGTGCGCTCCACCCTGCGCCGCGACTATGGCTTTTCCCGCACCGTGACTCGCCACTACAGCGTGCCCTGCGTGTTTTCCAGCGAGCAGCTGCGCTACCCCAAGCCGGACGGCAGCATTTGCCTGCAGAAGAGTTTCGTGGGCGACGGGGTCAAGCTCGACTGCGCCGGCGGCTTTGGCGCGGTGATGATGGTGACCGCGACTTTCGGCATGGTGGCGGCGACCAAGGCGGTGGACAAGATCGTTGCCGGCGTGCGCCGCCCGTCCGAGCGCAGCAAGCCCGCCACAACCTAACCCACGCACATTTCTGTAGGAGCTGGCTTGCCAGCGAAGACGTCGGCATGAGCGGCGCAAGGCTCAAGGGCCTCTTCGCCAGCAAGCTGGCTCCTACGGGATTATCGGCGCAGGGGGTTACGGGGTGGACGCGCCGGCCAGTTCGGCCATGCGTTGCAGCACGGCATTCAGGCCATTGCTGCGCGACGGCGACAGCTGGCGCGACAGGCCCAGCTGGTTGAACCAGTCCGCCAGGTCCACTTCGCGCAATTGCTCGGCGGTCAGGCCATTGACCCGTGCCAGCAGCAATGCCACCAGGCCGCGAATCAGCCGCGCATCGCTGCTGGCGGCAAACTGCCAATGCCCCTGGTGCAGCACACCCACCAGCCAGACCTGGCTTTCACAGCCATGCACTCGATTGGCTTCGATCCGCTCTGCCGGGTCGAGGGGCGGCAGGCGCTCGCCCCATTGCATCAGCAAGCGCGCCCGCTGTTCCCAGCCGGGGGCGTTCTGAAAGACTTGCAGCGCCGCCATGGCCTCGCTCGGCAGGCTCATCGCAGCAGCTCCAGGGCCTGATCCAGGGCTTCGAAGAAACGCTCCAGGTCTTCGGAGTCGTTGTACAGCGCCAGGGACACGCGAATTGCCCCGGCCAGGCCGAAGCTTTTCATCAATGGCATGGCGCAGTGATGCCCGGCGCGCACGGCGATGCCCTGCTCGGTGAGCAGGTGGGCCAGGTCGGCGTTGTGCACCCCTTCAACCACGAAACTCACCAGGGCCAGTTGCGGCTTGCCCAGCAGGCGGATGCCCTTGCGCGCGTGCAGACCGTGCAGCAGGTAGGCATGCAGCGCCGCCTCGTGCTCGGCCACCGCCTGTAGATCGAGGGTGGCGAGGTAGTCCAGGGTGGCGCCCAGGCCGATCACTCCGGCAATCGGCGGCGTACCGGCCTCGAAACCCAGGGGCGCCGGGCGAAAGCGCGCGTGCTGGTAGTCGGCGTCCAGCACCATCTCGCCGCCGAACTGCCAGTGACGCAGTTGCTCGAGCGCTTGATGACGGCCAAACAGCACGCCGACGCCTTCCGGGCCATACAGCTTGTGGCTGGAGAAGACATAGAAGTCGCAGCCCAGGGCCTGCACATCGTGGCGGCCATGGACCACGCCCTGGGCGCCGTCGATCACACTCAACGCGCCCTGGGCCCTGGCCAGGGCCAGGAGCGGAGCCAATGGCTGCCAGGCGCCGAGCACATTGGACAGTTGGCTGACCGCCAGCAGGCGGGTGCGCGGGCCGATCAGCCGGCTAGCGGCGTCTATATCGATCAGGCCGTCGGCGTCCAGGGGCAGGACCACCAGCTTGAGCCCGCGACGTTGTGCCAGCTGTTGCCAGGGCAGCAGGTTGGCGTGGTGTTCCAGGGCGCTGATAACGATTTCATCGCCCGGGGAGAATTGGTGTTCCAGGCCATAGGCCAGGAGGTTGAGCGCCGAGGTGGCACCGTGGGTGAAGACGATCTGCCCGCTGTCACCGGCATTCAGCCATTGGCCAACCTTGCTCCGGCTGTCTTCGAAGGCCTGGGTGGCGTGGGCGCCGGGCAGGTGCTGGGCGCGATGCACATTGGCTGCGCCATTGGCGTAGTAGTGCGCCAGGGCATCCAGTAGGGCCTGGGGTTTCTGGGTGGTGGCGGCGTTGTCCAGGTAGGTCTGGTCTTGGCGTTGCAGGGCGGCGATGGCCGGGAAGTCGGCGCGCCAGGGGGAGGCTACAAGCATGGTGGCAGAACTCGTTTGAACAGGCCGGGCGCCGATGATAAGCGCCCGGCCGGTTGCGGTGAAACCGAATCGCCGCTTACTTAGTTGTGAGCGTGCAGCGCTTCGTTCAGCTCGATCGCCGACTTGTGGGTCTTGCACTCCACGGCGCCGGTTTCCGAATTGCGGCGGAACAGCAGGTCCGGCTGGCCGGCCAGTTCACGGGCCTTGAGCACCTTGACCAGCTGGTTGTTCTCATCCAGCAGCGCCACCTTGGTGCCAGCGGTCACGTACAGGCCCGATTCCACGGTGTTGCGGTCGCCCAATGGAATGCCGATACCGGCGTTGGCGCCGATCAGGCAGCCTTCGCCCACCTTGATCACGATGTTGCCGCCACCCGACAGGGTGCCCATGGTGGAGCAGCCGCCGCCCAGGTCCGAACCCTTGCCGACGAACACGCCCGCGGAAACGCGGCCTTCGATCATGCCCGGGCCTTCGGTGCCGGCGTTGAAGTTGACGAAACCTTCGTGCATCACGGTGGTGCCTTCGCCGATGTAGGCGCCCAGGCGAATCCGCGCGCTGTCAGCGATACGCACGCCGCTCGGCACCACGTAGTCGGTCATTTTCGGGAACTTGTCCACCGAGAACACTTCCAGCAGCTCGCCGCGCAGGCGGGCTTCCAGCTGGCGCTCGGCCAATTCGCCCAGATCGACGGCGCCCTGGTTGGTCCAGGCCACGTTCGGCAACAGCGGGAACACGCCCGCCAGGCTCAGGCCATGGGGCTTGACCAGGCGGTGCGACAGCAGGTGCAGCTTGAGGTAGGCCTCGGGGGTGGAACTCAGTTGGGCGTCTTCGGCCAGCAGGGTGGCCACCAGCGGCTTGTGGCTTTCAGCCAGGCGGGTCAGCAGGGCGGCCTGGGCGGCGTCGATGCTTTTCAGGGCATCGGCCATTTGTGCGGCCTGGGCAGTGCTGAAGGTGATGGCCTGGTTGCCTTCGCTGTAGCCGAGGATCGGCGCCACGGCGGCGAGGATTTCGGCGGACGGCTTGAGCAGCGGGGCGGCGTAGAACACCTCCAGCCAGGTGCCTTGACGGTTCTGGGTGCCGACACCGAATGCCAGGCTGAACAGGGTAGTGGACATGCTGTTACCTCTTGCGAAATAGGGTGAGCAGGCTTACTTGAGCGCCGCTGCGTAAAGATCTGGCTTGAAGCCAATCAGGGTCTTGTCGCCGAGATCGAGCACCGGGCGCTTGATCATCGAGGGTTGCGCGAGCATTAGGGCAACGGCTTTGGCCTGGTCGAGATCGGCCTTGCTGGCCTCATCGAGTTTGCGAAAGGTTGTGCCCGCGCGGTTCAACACCACCTGCCAGCCGTGCTCGTCACACCATTGGTTGAGGTGCTCGGGGTCGATGCCGGAGGTTTTGTAATCGTGGAAGTCATAGCTGACAGCGTGTTCATCGAGCCAGGTGCGCGCCTTCTTCATGGTGTCGCAGGCTTTGATGCCGAAAAGGTGCAACGTTTTGCTTGCAGCGGTCAAGGAATTGCCCCCTTTGGAGATGCTGGAGATAAAAGGTCACGGATTATGCCACGACCGTAGCGCTTGGGCGTCGGCCTGAACCCGGCTTTGTCGCAGGTTGTTGCAGGGCAGGGTTCGGGTTGCGACTTTTGTGCAGCGGTCTGCTGTCAGCTTATGAGGCTAATATGGCACTTCGTCGGCGATTCTCAGTTGAGATTGGTACGATTTTTCTGGTTAAGCCTGGGATTCTTGCTTTATGCAAACCGCCTATACCGTCCTGATCCTGCTGATGCTGGTGAGTTTCTCGCGCCTTGTCGGACGGGTGATTCCACTGCCGCTGCCCCTGGTGCAGATCATGGCCGGGGCCTTGCTGGCCTGGCCGACCCTGGGCCTGCACGTGGCGCTGGACCCGGAACTGTTTCTCTTCCTGTTTCTGCCGCCGCTGCTGTTTTCCGATGGTTGGCGTATGCCCAAGCGTGAGTTCTGGCGGCTGCGCGGGCCGATCTTGACCCTGGCGGTGGGCCTGGTGCTGTTTACCGTGGTGGGCGCCGGGTATTTCATTCATTGGCTGCTGCCGAGCATTCCGCTGCCGGTGGCCTTTGCCCTGGCGGCGGTGCTGTCGCCCACCGACGCCGTGGCGGTGTCGGCAATTTCCCAGAACCGCCTGCCCACCCCGTTGATGCACATGCTCCAGGGCGAGGCGTTGATGAACGATGCCTCGGGCCTTGTGACCTTCAAGTTCGCCCTGGCGGCGGCGGTTACCGGGGTGTTTTCCCTGGCCAATGCCAGCCTGACCTTTGTGCTGGTGGCGGTGGGCGGCCTGGCGGTGGGCGTGGCCCTGAGTTGGCTGGTGGGCCGCTTGCGGGCCTGGATGATCGCCCGCGGCTGGGACGATCCGGCGACCCATGTGGTGTTCATGCTGTTGCTGCCGTTCGCCGCCTATGTGTTGGCGGAACGCCTGGGAGCCTCGGGTATTCTTTCCGCGGTGGCGGCGGGCATGATGCAGAGCTGGCTCGATCTGCTACCGCGCCAGACCAGCACCCGACTGCTCAATCGCAGTGTCTGGTCGCTGCTGGAATTCGCCTTCAACGGCCTGATCTTCCTGCTGCTGGGGCTGCAGCTTCCGGACATCATCAAGGCGGTGGTCAGTCACGAGACTTCGCTGTGGCCGACCCTGTTCTACCGCTGCCTGGATGTGCTGGCGATCTTCCTGGTGTTGCTGGCCTTGCGTTTTATCTGGGTGCAGAGCATCTGGCGCCTGTCGGGCCTGCTGCGGCGCTGGCGCGGCAAGGGCGAACTGACCCTGGTGCCCACCGCACGTTCCTGCTGGCTGCTGACGGTGGGTGGAGTGCGCGGTGCGGTGACCCTGGCCGGCGTGATGTCGGTGCCACTGTTGCTGGGGCCGGGGCAGGCGTTTCCCGAGCGTGACCTGCTGATCTTCATTGCTGCCGGGGTGATCCTGATGTCCCTGGTGGCGGCCTGCATCGCCTTGCCGTTACTGCTGCGGGGCATCGTCAAGAGCCCTGACGACAAGCGCCGTGGCGAGGTTCGGGAGGCCTGGCGCAAGACCGCCGAGGCGGCGATCCATGCCCTGGAAGCCGAGGAGCCGCCAGAGGCTCAGGAAGCGCCGGATGCCGCCCAGGCGGCGCTGGCCAGCGAACTCAAGGGGCGCTTGATGGCCGAGTACCGGCATCAGCTGGAGGTCTACAACGATTCCGCCGAGGCCCAGGCCCTGGCCTTGCAGATGGACTTGCTGGAGCGCCGCCTGCGGCTCAAGGCCCTGCGCGCGCAGCGCCTGGAGCTATACCGGCTGAGCCGCCAGCATCAGATTGGCGACGATGTGCTGCGCGAGGTGCTGGCGGAGCTGGATCTGAGCGAGGCCAATCTGGGCGCGGTGAAGTGAATGCAGATTCTCTGAGAACGGAAGGCTGGATTGAGGCTCCCCCTTCTTAAAAGGGGGGGCAAGGACAATCAGAAGTCTATGCGGCGTCCACCCATCTGTTGTTCAACGCCATCTTTGTTGACGGTCATGGCGGATGCACTGATTGCATTCTGGTTTGCCCATTCGCGCAAAATTGAAAACTCATCCTTGCGCACTTTGCTCATGGGCACCATGCGCGAAATCGTTGCTTCAAAGTCGCTCATCGCCAGATCATCCGGGTCGCCGGAACCACTCATGCGCCTCGAGAAGGCTTCAATCAGGGAGTCGCCTACCCAGGCTTCCAACTCGGCACCGGAGAGCACAATATCTTTGCCGAAATTTGCCTCTCCCCCCAAGTCCACCAAACGATCCAGATCAAACTTGTTGGGGTCACGCTTGAGCTTTTTTAGGTGTATCTCAAGAATCTTCTTTCTCTCTACAGCCGAAGGGAAATCAACGAAGAATATTTCATCAAAGCGACCTTTCCTCAGTAGTTCAGGTGGAAGACTGGCAAGGTTGTTGGCGGTGGCAAATACAAAGACCGGGGTGGTTTTCTCTTGCATCCAGGTCAGCAGCGTGCCGAAAACTCGGGTGGCGGTTCCGCCATCCGAAGAACCGCTGGAAGATCCGGAGAGGCCTTTTTCAACTTCATCGATCCATAGGATGCAGGGTGAAATAGCTTCGGCAGTTTGCAGTGCGGAGCGAATATTCGACTCTGATGAGCCCACGATACCTTGAAATATCTTGCCCATATCGAGGCGCAGCAACGGCATGTTCCACGATGAGGCTACACACTTGGCAGTCAAGGATTTACCGCAGCCGGGAACACCGGTAAGCAAGAGGCCTTTGGGCGTTCCCACACCGAAATCCTTGGCCGCTTGACCGAAGCACTGACTGCGCAGGTGCAGCCACTTTTTTAGTGTGGCCAAACCACCAACGTCATCCAGGTTCAGTTGGGAGTCTATGTACTCCAAAATGCCGGTTTTACGGATAATCTGTTTTTTCTCGGCAAGCAGATCCTTGAAGGTGTGTTCATCCAGCTTCAAGTTGGAAACAAGCGATCGCGAAAGAGAGTTGTCAATTTCCAGGCTTGTGAGCCCCAGCGCCGCGTCAACGAGCTTTTCTTTGCTGTCCAGTGGCAGATTGATCTTTACATTTTCGTTGTCTTTCCATGCATTTGAGAAGTTCTCAATCTGAGTCTTTACCTCATCCCTGGAGGGAAGCGGAAAGTCAATTAAGGTTACTTCCTTCTGCAAGTCATTGGCGATTTCAAAGTTGGGTGCAACTATTATGCAGTTGCTTCTATAACCGTGTGAGCGGATGTTGATGGCGAGGTCTTTCAGTCGGCGGCGATAGATGGCGTTACAGCTGCCGGTAAGGTAGTTGTGTGCGTCACAGAAGACAAAAATATTCTTGCTGTTTTCCTCCCGCGCCTTTTCTTCGCAGAAATCCAGTGCCAGTTTCAGGTCAAAGGTCTTATCTCCGACCACGGCGCCGTTGGTCTGGATGCCGAGCGTCGAGTTCCAGAGGAAGAGTCGATGATTGAGCGATTTTGAGATCTCACCTAGCTCGGCAATGACCCGCTCTTCTTCAAACGATTCGATAACCAGAATCGCATAACGTGCCTTTAGATAGTCGGTGATTTTTTTGGTGCGATTCATGTCGCGCATCTCCTTAATGCATTGAGTTATTTGGGTTGTATAGGGAGGCCGGTCCTGGTCATGCCAAGGCCGGAAACAACGAACTCAACGCTTCTTGTAGTCCTGAAAAAATTGATATCTACTCGATCGCTGGTCTTGATCAGTTGCTTGTGTTGATAAGGATGAATGGCATTGCTGTTATAGCGACCAGCAAGCGTTAGATCCACGGCCTTGACCACTCTCGTCATGGCCGCGTCGCGGAAGATTTCCTTGGGGGCGTACCCGCTGTAGAGCACCCAGTTCTTCTCCTCATGCACAGCGTTGATGAGTTCCTCTATGGCCAGGGCCTGGTCAAGCGGCTCTCCACCCGAGATGGTCACTCCGTCGATTCCCTCCAAGGCATTTATCTGTTCAGCCAGGGCGCTCACGGAAATGGATGTGCCGGCTCCGGGGTTATGGGTGTTCTGATTGAAACAGCCGTTGCAGTTCAGGCTGCACCCTTGCACCCACACAACCATCCGCAGTCCTGGGCCGTTGGCGCGACTCAACTCGGTATGATGCACATGCAGGTTCATCTAGAGTCTGGCGCTCAGTATTTGCAGCGTCTGTTCCTCATGTACCACCGTGTATTCCGGTTTCCATTCGGTCAGCAGCTCGGCTGTAGGGCTGGCCAGCAGCGATTCAAGCTCCTCGGTAAGCTTCGTGCATATATCACCCTTCACGCCAAACACCTCTTCTTTGATTTCATTGCCAGAAAAAGTGACGCGGATGCTGTATTCGTAGTTTGAGCCGAATTCTATTTCGAAGTGATCGGCTGATTCTTTTAGTCGCGTTGGGACGCCGGAGGCATTTATACGGCTAATGGTATTTTCAACGGCAACGCTGATGTAGGCCCGTTGAAAGCGGGATGCCAGGCCCACGATTTTCGTTTCGTCCCCGGGTGCGGGGTAGCTTTGTTCGATTAATAGCTCATAAAGGTTGTTTTCTATCTTGCATACGAAATAGTTGAAGTCGTCTTCAGCGCGCGCGCAGATGGCGCGAAATTGGCGTTTGCCCAAGTAGCCCAAAGAGCCAAGGGCCGCCTTACTGAATTCGCTGTTGAATTCGGAGACCAGGTCGGTTGTAGGTGTCAGGCCGAGTTTTACAAAGGCCTTGGTTATTGCTTCTTCGTCGGTATAGGTAAAATCGAATTTTGTACAATGTGACATGTCATAGCTCCAGCTTTCTACCAGGCTTGATTTCTTCTGCGTTTTTTATGTTGTTTAGCGTGGTGGACGAAAGCTCTATATTGCGGAGAGGGGGCGTCGAAGTGTTGGAGTCGGTCGGGGAGGTTTGGGCCTGTGGTGTGTCTTGAATTGCAATTACCCGGCGTCGCTGAGAGGTTTGTGGTGCGCTGTTCTCACCAAGTAAGCTGGAGTCTATTACTTCAAGCAGGCGTTTTATAGTCAAAGCCGGGTTTGAAGTTGCTTTTTCATAGAGGCCAATGCTAAGTAATACATCGGTGCTGTCATCGAAAATTAACTTTACGTAGTAGGTCTGAGATTCGTTGCCGATAATGCCTATGTGAGTGATCTGATTAAGATCGCGGGAAAGCTTTTCCCAATGGTTGCCGTTGAAGGAGGCAATGATCAGTTTGGTGGCTGAGGCGATAAAGGCGTTGCTGCCTCTTTGGATGTCATCATCATAAAAGTTTTGGTAACTCACCAACGCTTTTTCTCCAGGGGCGATTCCCAATGAAGAGGCGAGGTATTGGTTGGCCGAGAAGTCTATGTCTTCATGGAATTTTATGGACTTTGACCAATGATAAAGGCCAATTGAAGCGATGACGGTATTAGCGCTAATGAATATATAGTTGGAGGGGAGAATCAGTATAAGTCCGATAGCGAGTAAGGGAAGTATCCAGAAACCATATTTTATGAGTTTCTGCACCTTGGCTTGCTTTGAACGATAACCTGTAAATGATTTCCCTGGAGCGTATTTGCGTCCTGGAATAAATATGATGACTGCGGCCAGGCCAAAAAAAATCACGCCGATAAGTCCAAGTACCGCAGTTTTGGTCCTGCCGCTCTGTAAGCCTTCAAGAAATGCCAGGACACCTCCAGCAACAAAAACAGGAAGCATTGCAAGAATGGCCAAGCTGCGGGCCTTCCCCTTTGTTTCTATGAACATCTTCCACAGGGGAACAGTTGTTATCACTCCCTCTCTCCTTGATGGGCAAAATTGGCGGTCTTGATGCGATGGTTTCGTATTAAGTGCCCGGCGCATTCTACACAGACAGCTAATAAAAAGAATGGGGGCAGGCATCTGGCATTGGAAATGGAAACTCCACAAAAGTACCGCTATCAATCAGCGATGCGTGCTTTCAACGCGTGCAGGCTAGAGGTTGCTGGTTGATAACCGAGATTGCAGATTTGTATCCAGTGGCTGGATTTGAAAGAGGCAAAATCAGGAGGAGTGGGCGGAAGGTGTTGGGGGCAAAGGACTTGGGAGCGAGCCCGAGAGCACACCAGAAGTCTGGTGGGAAAAGAGCTTGCCGGAGAAGGTGTTCTGGCGGGCAGTCAATGATTCGCCAAACGCTTCTCGGGCAAGCCCTGCTACAACGGGGCGTGTTCCAGGTTACTGGCGGCGCAACACGAAATCGCGAATCCGCTCGGCCGCCTCGACGCATTCCGCCAGCGGCGCTACCAGGGCCATGCGCACACGGCCGGCGCCGGGGTTGTTGCCGTCCACTTCCCGGGACAGGTAGGAACCCGGCACCACGGTGACGTGTTCCTGTTCGAACAGGTCGCGGCAGAACGCGGCGTCATCCCCGGCCACGTTGGGCCACAGGTAGAAGCTGCCGTCCGGGCGCTGCACGTCCAGCACCGGCGAGAGGATCGCCAGCACCGCATCGAACTTCTCGCGGTACAGGGCGCGGTTGGCGCGTACATGCACTTCGTCGTTCCAGGCGGCCACGCTGGCCAGTTGGGTTTGCACCGGCATGGCGCAGCCGTGGTAGGTGCGGTACAGCAGGAAACCCTTGAGGATCTCGGCATCACCGGCGACGAAGCCCGAACGCAGGCCTGGCAGGTTGGAGCGCTTGGACAGGCTGTGGAACACCACGCAGCGCTTGAAGTCCTGGCGACCCAGCTCGACGCAGGCGCTGAGCAGGCCTGGCGGCGGGCTCTGTTCGTCGAAGTACAGCTCGCTGTAGCACTCGTCGGCGGCGATCACGAAATCGTGTTCGTCGGCCAGGGCGATCAGCTTCTTCAGGGTGTCCAGCGGAATCAGCGCACCGGTAGGGTTGCCCGGCGAGCAGAGGAAGAGGATCTGGCAGCGCTGCCAGATCTCTGCGGGCACGGCGTCGAAGTCCGGGTTGAAGCCGTTTTCATCCAGGCACGGCAGGTAGTGCGGCTTGGCCCCGGCCAGAAAGGCCGCGCCTTCATAGATCTGATAGAAGGGGTTGGGGCTGACCACCAGGGCCTCGTCACCACGGTTGACCACGGTTTGGGTGAAGGCGAACAGTGCCTCGCGGGTGCCGTTCACCGGCAGCACGTTGCGCGCCGGGTCGATCCAGCCCGCCGGCACGCCGAAGCGCCGCTCGCACCAGGCGCCAATGGCTTCGCGCAGGGCCGGAATGCCCAGGGTGGTGGGGTACACCGCCATCTGCTCGAGGTTGCTGGCCAGGGCTTCGGCGACAAAGCTCGGCGAGCGGTGCTTGGGCTCACCGATGGACAGCGCGATTGGGCGTTTGTCCGGGTTGGGGGTGACGGTGCCGAGCAAGGCGCGCAGCTTTTCGAACGGGTAGGGCTGCAACTGGTTCAAAGCGTTGTTCATGGATGCGGGTTCTCACTCAAAGCGCTGGTTCTGGCCTGTCAGATGCTCAGGCGGGTCAATTCGATGGTCGGTTCGTGGCCGACGCTCAGTTGTTCGACGATGGCGTCCTGCAAGCGGCTGCACAGTTGCGGGTCGGACAGTGGCTGGTTGTGCGCGTCGGTAATGAAGAACACGTCTTCCACGCGCTCGCCCAGGGTGGCGATCTTGGCGTTCTGCAGCGACAGGTCGAACTCCAGGAAGATCTTGCCGATCCGCGCCAGCAGGCCCGGGCGGTCCGGGGCGCTGAGCTCCAGCACGGTGACCGGGCGCTGGGCGTCGTTGTGGATGGTCACTTCGGGCTCGAAGGCAAAGTGCTTGAGCTGGCGCGGCACCCGACGCTGGATGATGGTCGGGTAGTCGTCGGGGTTGCGCACGGCTTCGGTCAGGCCCTTGCGGATCTGCTCGATGCGCTGCGGGTTGTTGCCGATGGATTCGCCGTCGTTGTCCAGGACGATGTAGGTGTCGAGGGTGAACTGGCTGCTGGAGGTGATGATGCGGGCGTCATGGATGTTCAGGTTGAGCTGGTCCATGGCGGCCACGGTCACCGCGAAGAAGTCGTGCTGGTCGGGGGCGTAGATGAAGATCTGGGTGCCGCCCTCGAACTCGCGCTGGGCGATTTCCTTGATCAGCACCAGCGGCCCGCCGTCGGCCGGCTGCTGGAGGATGGCGTCGCTGTGCCAGGCCACGTCGCCGGCGGTGTGGCGCAGGAAATAGTCGTCGCCCAGCTGTGACCAGAGCTGCTCGACTTCGTCCGGGTCGGTGCCGCTGCGCACCAGGATGTCCAGGGCCGCGCTCTGGGTCTGGCGGATTTGCTCTTCACGGTCCACCGGGTTTTCCAGGCCGCGGCGCAGGGCACGCTTGGTCTCGGTGTAGAGCTGGCGCAGCAGGCTGGCGCGCCAGGAATTCCACAGGGTCGGGTTGGTGGCGTAGATATCGGCCACGGTCATTACATAGAGGTAGTCGAGGCGGGTCTGGTCGACCACTATCTGCGCGAAATCGTGGATCACCTGCGGGTCGGAGAGGTCCTTGCGCTGGGCGGTGGTGGACATCACTAGGTGGTTCTGCACCAGCCAGACGATCAGCCGGGAGTCCCATTGCGGCAGCTGGTGGCGCACGCAGAAGGCCTGGGCATCCACCGCGCCGATATCCGAGTGATCGCCATGCCGGCCCTTGCCGATGTCGTGGTACAGCCCGGCCAGGTAGATCAGCTCGGGCTTGGGCAGCTTGCCCATGAGCTTGCTGGCCAGGGGGAATTTCTCGGAGATGGGCGTGTACTGCAGTTTGCGCAGGTGCTTGATCAGGTTCAGGGTGTGGGCGTCGACGGTATAGATGTGGAACAGGTCGTGCTGCATCTGCCCGACGATAAAGCCGAATTCCGGCAGGTAGCGCCCGAGAATGCCGTAGCGGTTCATTCGCCGCAGGTTGCGGTGGATGCCGATCTCGCACTTGAACAGTTCGATGAACAGGCTGGTGTTGCGGATATCGTGGCGGAAGTCGTCGTCGATCAGGTGCCGGTGCTCGCGCAGCAGGCGGATGGTGTCGGCGCGCACGCCCTTGATCTCCGGGTGCTGGGCCATCAGCACGAAGATTTCCAGCATGGCGAACGGCGTGCGCTTGAACACGTTGTCGTTGATCGCCTCGATATAGCCGTCATGCAACTGGAAGCGCGGGTTGATCGGCTGTGGCGGGGCCTCGTCCTCGGGGGCCAGGATCACCTCCTCGAAGTGCTGGATGATCAGGTCGCTGAGCTGGGCGATGCTCATCACCACCCGGTAGTACTGCTGCATGAAGCTTTCGATGGACTGCTTGGCGTCCTCGCCGGCAAAGCCCAGCAACTCGGCGATGGAGCGCTGGTGGTCGAGCAGCAGGCGATCCTCGGCGCGGCCGGCCAGCATGTGCAGGGCGTAGCGGACCTTCCACAAGAATTCCTGGGACGAGGCCAGCAGGGCGTTCTCGCTTTCCACCAGGAAGCCTTCGCCGGCCAGGGCCCGCAGGTTCAGGGTGCCGTACTGGCGGCGGGCGACCCAGAGGATGGTCTGGATGTCCCGCAGGCCGCCGGGGGAGCCCTTGACGTTGGGCTCCAGGTTGTACTCGGTGTCGTTGTACTTGTGGTGGCGCGCCTTCTGTTCGGCGTGCTTGGCCAGGAAGAAATCCTTGCTCGGCCACATGTGTTCGGTACTAGTGACTTCCAGCATGCGCTGGCGCAGGCGCTCGGGGCCAGCGATGGTGCGGCTTTCCATCAGGTTGGTGATCACCGTCAGGTCGGCGCGGGCCTGCTCGGCGCATTCGTCCACCGAGCGCACGCTTTGCCCGACTTCCAGGCCAATGTCCCAGAGCAGGGTGAGGAAGCGTTCGATGGAGTCGCGGAAGATCTCGTGATCGGCGCTGTCCAGGAGGATCAGCAGGTCGATGTCGGAGTAGGGGTGCAGTTCGCCGCGGCCGTAGCCGCCGACCGCCACCAGGGCGATGTCGGCTTCGTCGCTCCAGCTGAACTGGTCCCAGGCCTTTTGCAGGATGTTGTCGATGAACCAGGCGCGGTCCTCGATCAGCCGGCGGATTTCCCGACCGCTGCGAAAGCGGTTGTCGAGCACCTCCCGTGCCTGGCGGATGGCTTTCTTGAAGGCCGCTATCGGGCTGGCCTTCAAAGCCAGTTCCGCCTGGAACTGGCCGCGGTCGAAGAGTTCGGGGTCCACCTGCGGCATCGATTGGCTTTCCTTTCTATCTATAAGGTCGGGACGCGCGGTTGGGGCTTCAGGCAGACACTCGGGGGATGGTGTCGTCGCTGCGCAGGGTGAAGATCTCGTAGCCGGTCTCGGTCACCAGCAGGGTGTGTTCCCATTGCGCCGAGAGCTTGCGGTCCTTGGTGATGGCGGTCCAGCCGTCGCCCAGTACCTTGGTGTCGGCCTTGCCCTGGTTGATCATCGGCTCGATGGTGAAGGTCATGCCGGCCTTGAGTTCCATGCCGGTGCCGGCGCGGCCGTAGTGCAGGATCTGCGGCTCTTCGTGGAACACCTTGCCGATGCCATGGCCACAGAATTCGCGAACCACCGAGAAACCGTTCTTTTCCGCGTGCTTCTGGATCACTTCGCCGATGTCTCCGAGGCGGCAGCCCGGCTTCACCAGCTCGATGGCCTTGTACATGCATTCCTGGGTGACTTGCGACAGGCGCTCGGCCCAGACCGGCACGCTGCCGACGTGGAACATGCGGCTGGTGTCGCCGTGGTAGCCATCCTTGATCACGGTGACGTCGATATTCAGGGTGTCGCCATCCTTCAACGCTTTCTCGTTGGGGATGCCGTGGCATACCACGTGGTTGATCGAGGTGCAGATGGACTTGGGGAAGCCCTTGTAGTTCAGGGGGGCCGGGATCGCGCCCTGCACGTTGACGATGTAGTCGTGGCAGATGCGGTCCAGCTCGTCGGTGGTGATGCCGGGTTTGACATGCTCGGCAATCATTTCCAGGACTTCGGCGGCCAGTTTGCCAGCGACACGCATTTTTGCGATGTCCTCGGGAGTTTTGAGGGTGACGGTCATACAGGCTCTCTTGACGCTCAGTGGCGCGATAAACACGGAATGGCTTGAAAACCTGCATCCGCAAGGCTCGGCCTGCGATGGGCCGGTGAGGTTTTCAGAAGCCGCAAAGGTGCGATTCTAACAGAGGCTCGGCGCAAATCTGTGGTTCTGCTGGTGCGTCTCTCTATATGACGGGGCATTCTGGACCTGTTTCGAGGGCTGGGCAAAAAGCCCTGGGATAGGCGGCTGTGAATCCGGGTTCCGTTTTCGCCCTTGCTGTGGTATAAAATGCGCCGCTTTCCGGGGATGCCCCGAAAAGCCCAAACCCACACACGTGTCGACACGATGACCTGGGTGCCCGCAGCACTGGCTGTTGGTTGGTCATTGGGATACGTGGAGGCCTAACCCGACTTATCAAGGAACTATCATGTCCCAAGTCAATATGCGCGATATGCTGAAGGCCGGTGTGCACTTCGGTCACCAAACCCGTTACTGGAATCCGAAAATGGGCAAGTACATTTTCGGCGCGCGTAACAAGATTCACATCATCAACCTTGAAAAAACCCTGCCAATGTTCAACGAAGCTCTGACTTTCGTAGAGCGTCTGGCCCAGGGCAAAAACAAGATTCTGTTCGTCGGCACCAAGCGTTCCGCTGGCAAGATCGTTGCTGAAGAAGCAGTACGTTGCGGTTCGCCGTACGTCGATCACCGCTGGTTGGGCGGCATGCTGACCAACTACAAAACTATCCGTGCTTCGATCAAGCGTCTGCGCGATCTGGAAGTTCAGGCTGAAGACGGTACCTTCGCCAAGCTGACCAAGAAAGAGGCGCTGATGCGCACTCGCGATCTGGAAAAGCTGGATCGTTCGCTGGGCGGTATCAAGGACATGGGCGGCCTGCCTGATGCTCTGTTCGTGATCGACGTTGACCACGAGCGCATTGCCATCACCGAAGCCAACAAGCTGGGCATCCCGGTCATCGGCGTTGTCGACACCAACAGCAGCCCAGAAGGCGTTGACTACATCATCCCAGGCAACGATGACGCCATTCGCGCCATCCAGCTGTACATGGGTTCGATGGCTGACGCCGTGATCCGTGGCCGCAACAACGTTGCTGGCGGCACCGAAGTGTTCGAAGAAGCTGCAGCACCGGCGGCTGAAGCCTGAGTAACTGACGCTTAGCGTTGACTCAGCACGCAAAAAGGGGGCTTGGCCCCCTTTTTGCCAACTCGAAATTCATTTCGTTGCCGTGGCCCCTTACAGCATCTGTAATGCGCGGCTGTTATGAAGTGGTTTCGGGGCAAGGCCCAAGAATTGAGCGCCCGTTCGATCGGGTGGAATGGTTGAAAACCTATCCAAGAGGATTTTGAAAATGGCAGAGATTACTGCAGCGTTGGTTAAAGAACTGCGCGAGCGTACCGGCGAAGGCATGATGGACTGCAAGAAGGCCCTGACCAAGGCCGGCGGCGACATCGAGAAAGCCATTGATGACATGCGTGCTTCCGGCGCGATCAAGGCTGCCAAGAAAGCCGGTAACGTAGCTGCCGAAGGCGCTATCGCCATCAAGGACGACGGTAAAGCCGCCGTTCTGCTGGAAGTCAACTCGCAGACCGACTTCCTGGCTCTGCAAGACGACTTCAAGGCATTCGTTGCTGCCAGCGTGGAACAGGCTTTCGCCGACAAGCTGACCGACGCTGCTCCGCTGATCGAAGCCCGTGAAGCTGACCGTCTGGTTCTGGTTGGCAAGACCGGTGAAAACGTCAACATCCGTCGTCTGGCTCGCGTTGAAGGTGACGTGGTCGGTACCTACCTGCACGGCAACAAGATCGGTGTTGCCGTTGTTCTGAAAGGCGGCTCGGTTGAGCTGGCCAAGGACATCGCCATGCACGTAGCCGCCAGCAACCCTGAGTTCCTGCTGCCATCGCAAGTTTCCGCCGAAGCCATCGAGCGTGAAAAAGCCGTGTTCCTGCAGCTGAACGAAGACAAGATGAAAGGCAAGCCAGCTGAAATCGTCGAGAAGATGATTGCCGGCCGTATCAGCAAGTTCCTGGCCGAAGCCAGCCTGGTTGAACAAGCCTTCGTCAAGGACCCAGAAGTCACCGTGGGTGCTCTGGCCAAGAAAGGCGGCGCTGAAATCGTTTCCTTCACTCGCTTCGCCGTAGGTGAAGGCATCGAGAAGAAAGAAGACAACTTCGCCGAAGAAGTTGCTGCACAACTGGCTGCTGCCAAGCAACAGTAAGACGGTTTTTTAACTGTCGCCCAGAAGAGGCTGCCCGCTCACGCGCGCAGCCTCTTTTCAAATGGGCTGGATGATTTTGTTGTCCAAGGTCGGAACCGGTTTACAAAGCCGTGTTCTGATGGCGCTGTGACAGCGTCAAGCTAGAGTGAACGCAGGCTGTAAACAGCCAGCAAAGAATTTTTAAATACGCCGCAGGAGAGATTCGCAATGGCTCAGCAGGGCAGTGGTTATCAAGCTCGCTATAAACGCATTCTACTCAAGCTTAGCGGCGAGGCCCTGATGGGCTCGGAAGAGTTCGGGATCGATCCCAAGGTGCTGGACCGCATGGCACTGGAAGTCGGCCAGTTGGTCGGCATCGGGGTCCAGGTGGGCCTGGTGATCGGCGGCGGCAACCTGTTCCGCGGCGCCGCACTGAGTGCCGCCGGCATGGATCGGGTGACTGGCGACCACATGGGCATGCTGGCCACTGTGATGAACGGCCTGGCCATGCGCGATGCACTGGAGCGGGCAAATATCTCGGCCATCGTGATGTCGGCTATTTCCATGGTTGGCGTGACCGATCACTATGACCGTCGCAAGGCCATGCGCCACCTGAACTCCAAAGAGGTGGTGATTTTCGCGGCCGGTACCGGTAACCCGTTCTTTACCACCGACTCCGCAGCCTGTCTGCGCGCCATCGAGATCGATGCCGATGTCGTGCTCAAGGCAACCAAGGTCGACGGTGTTTACACTGCAGACCCGTTCAAGGACCCGCATGCCGAGAAGTTCGATCATCTGACTTACGATGAAGTGCTGGATCGCAAGCTGGGAGTGATGGACCTGACGGCTATCTGCCTGTGCCGCGACCACAAGATGCCGCTGCGGGTATTCAACATGAACAAGCCCGGCGCCCTGCTGAATATCGTGCATGGTGGCGCTGAAGGAACCCTGATCGAGGAAGGCGAACAATGATCAACGAAATCAAGAAAGACGCTCAAGAGCGCATGAAGAAGTCCCTGGAATCCCTGGCCCATGCTTTCGGCCAGATCCGCACCGGCAAGGCCCACCCCAGCATCCTGGGCAGCGTGATGGTGCCTTACTACGGTACCGACACGCCGTTGAGCGGTGTTGCCAACGTGACGGTGAAGGACTCCCAGACCCTGCAGGTGGTGCCGTTCGAGCGCAACATGCTGGGGGCTATCGACAAGGCCATCGGCAGTGCCGGCCTGAACCTCAATCCGACCAACCTGGGTGAGCTGCTGCTGATCAAGATGGCGCCGCTGACCGAGGAAACCCGCAAGGGCTTCACCAAGCAGGCGCGTGCCGCTGCTGAGGACGCACGGGTTGCTGTGCGCAATATTCGTCGCGATGCCCTGGGCGAGCTGAAGAAGCTGACCAAGGACAAAGAGATCAGTGAAGACGAAGAGCGCCGTGGCAGTGCCGATATCGACAAGCTGATCAAGGACTTCGAAGCTCAGATCGCCAAGGCGACTGAAGAAAAAGAAAAGGACCTGATGGCCGTATAAGGGTCAGACGTTTTCATGGAAAAGACCAAACAGCCAGTATCGTCCTCGGTGCCGCGGCATGTCGCGATCATCATGGACGGTAATAACCGCTGGGCCAAAAAACGCTTTATGCCGGGTGTCGCCGGGCATAAGGCGGGTGTCGACGCGGTACGTGCAGTGATTGAAGTGTGTGCCGAGGCCAAGGTCGAGGTGCTGACGCTGTTCGCCTTTTCCAGTGAGAACTGGCAGCGCCCGGCCGACGAAGTCAGTGCCTTGATGGACCTGTTCTTCAAGGCGTTGCGGCGTGAGGCCAAGCGTCTGAACGAAAACAACATCAGCCTGCGGATCATTGGTGACCGTTCGCGTTTTCATCCCGAGTTGCAGGCGGCGATGCGCGAAGCGGAAGCCATGACGGCGGGCAGCGATCGTTTCATCCTGCAGATCGCCGCCAACTATGGCGGTCAGTGGGATATCGCCCAGGCCGCCCAGCGCCTGGCGCGGGAAGTCCAGGCTGGCCATCTGCGCCCCGAGGACATCACTCCGGACCTGTTGCAGACCTGTCTGGTTACCGGTGACCTGCCGTTGCCAGACCTGTGCATCCGTACCGGTGGTGAGCATCGCATCAGCAATTTCCTGCTGTGGCAGCTGGCCTATTCCGAGTTGTATTTCTCCGACCTGTACTGGCCGGACTTCAAACACGACGCCATGCGCCTGGCGCTGGCCGATTACGCATCTCGCCAGCGGCGCTTCGGTAAAACGAGTGAGCAGGTCGAGGCTGGAGCCCGGGTTTAATGCTTAAACAACGAATCATTACTGCACTGATCCTGTTGCCGATCGCCCTGGGCGGTTTTTTCCTGCTCGAAGGCTCTGGGTTCGCCCTGTTCATCGCCCTGGTGGTGAGCCTGGGCGCCTGGGAGTGGGCTCGCCTGGCGGGCTTCGAGGCGCAGTCGGCGCGGGTCGCCTATGCCGTGCTGGTGGCCGGGCTGTTGTTCCTGATGCACCTGGTGCCGGGCGTCGCGCCCTGGGTGCTGGGCGCGGCGGTGTTGTGGTGGGGGCTGGCGACTTTCCTGGTGCTGACCTACCCGCGCACCCGTGAGCAGTGGTCCGGCGCGGCGCCCAAGCTGCTGATCGGCTTGCTGATCCTGCTGCCGGCCTGGCAGGGCTTGGTGTTCATCAAGCAGCTGCCGCTGGGCAACTGGCTGATCATGGCGGTAATGGTGCTGGTCTGGGGCGCGGACATTGGCGCCTACTTCTCCGGCAAGGCATTCGGCAAGCGCAAGCTGGCGCCCCAGGTCAGTCCCGGCAAGAGCTGGGAAGGCGTGTATGGCGGCTTGGCCCTGAGCCTGCTGATTACCGCGGTGGTGGGGCTGGTACGGGGTTGGGGCTTTGGCCAGATCCTCCTGGCGCTGCTCGGCGCGGCCATCGTGGTGTTTATCTCGGTGGTCGGTGACCTGACCGAGAGCATGTTCAAGCGCCAGGCCGGCATCAAGGACAGCAGTAACCTGCTGCCTGGGCATGGCGGCGTGCTGGATCGCATCGACAGCCTGACCGCGGCCATTCCGGTGTTCGCGGTGCTGCTGTGGATGTCTGCACCGTGAGTGGCGTGCAGCAGATCACGGTGCTGGGGGCCACTGGCTCCATTGGCTTGAGCACCCTGGATGTGATTGCCCGGCATCCGCAGCGTTATCAGGTATTCGCCCTCACGGGTTTCAGCCGCTTGGCCGAATTGCTGGCGCTGTGCATTCGCCATGTACCGCGTTTTGCCGTGGTGCCTGAAGTGGCGGCTGCCAGCCGGTTGCAGGAAGACCTGCGGGCTGCCGGCCTGCCTACCCGGGTTCTGGTGGGTGAGCAGGGTTTGTGCGAGGTTGCCTCGGCGCCTGAAGTCGATGCGGTGATGGCGGCGATCGTGGGGGCGGCAGGTTTGCGTCCGACCCTGGCGGCGGTGGAAGCCGGCAAGAAGATTCTTCTGGCCAACAAAGAAGCGCTGGTGATGTCCGGCGCGCTGTTTATGCAGGCGGTGGGCAAGAGTGGTTCGCTGCTATTGCCTATCGATAGCGAGCACAACGCCATCTTCCAGTGCATGCCCGCGGATTTTTCCCGGGGCTTGAGCCAGGTCGGTGTGCGGCGGATTCTGTTGACCGCCTCCGGTGGTCCGTTCCGTCAGACGCCTATGGCCGAGCTCGAGCATGTCTCGCCGGAGCAGGCTTGTGCTCATCCGAACTGGTCCATGGGACGCAAGATCTCCGTGGATTCGGCCAGCATGATGAACAAGGGCCTGGAACTGATCGAGGCTTGCTGGCTGTTCGATGCCAAGCCGGCCCAGGTCGAGGTGGTGGTGCATCCGCAGAGCGTGATTCACTCCCTGGTGGATTATGTCGACGGCTCGGTGCTGGCGCAGTTGGGTAACCCGGACATGCGCACGCCCATCGCCAATGCCCTGGCCTGGCCGGAACGTATCGATTCCGGGGTGGCGCCGCTGGATCTGTTCGCCATTGCCCGCCTGGATTTCCAGGCACCCGACGAGCAGCGGTTCCCTTGCCTGCGCCTGGCGCGTCAAGCTGCCGAGGCCGGTGGCAGTGCCCCGGCAATGCTCAATGCGGCCAACGAGGTGGCGGTTTCGGCGTTTCTCGAACGGCGCATCCGCTATCCGCAGATCGCGAGTATTATCGAAGAGGTTTTGCAGCGCGAACCGGCGCAGGCGGTCAATGAGCTCGATGCCGTGTTCGCGGCTGACGCCAAGGCCCGAGGCCTGGCAGAGCAATGGTTGCAGCGTAACGGGCGATAGGATGCGCACCCGCGTGAGTGGCGGCCAATAGGATTGCGGAGAAAGTAGATGAGCGCGCTCTATATGATTGTCGGCACCCTGGTAGCCCTGGGCGTGCTGGTCACCTTCCATGAATTCGGTCATTTCTGGGTCGCGCGGCGCTGTGGCGTCAAGGTGCTGCGCTTCTCCGTGGGCTTTGGCATGCCCTTGCTGCGCTGGCATGACCGCCAGGGCACGGAATTCGTGATTGCCGCCATTCCCCTGGGCGGCTACGTGAAGATGCTCGACGAGCGTGAAGGCGAGGTTGCGGTCGAGGAGCTGGGCCAGTCCTTCAATCGCAAGTCGGTGCGCCAGCGCATTGCCATTGTCGCTGCGGGGCCGATTGCCAACTTCCTGCTGGCGCTGGTGTTTTTCTGGGCGCTGGCGATGCTGGGCAGCCAGCAGGTGCGTCCGGTCATCGGCGAGGTCGAGGCGGGCAGTATCGCTGCGCAAGCTGGCCTGCTTGCCGGTCAAGAGATCGTGGCCATCGATGGCGAGCCGGTTTCCGGCTGGGCTGCAGTCAACTTGCAGCTGGTAAGGCGCTTGGGTGAAAGCGGTGCCTTGCAACTGCTGGTGCGCGAGCAGGGCGCCAGCGTCGATTTGCCGCGCCAGCTGACTCTCGATAAGTGGCTCAAGGGTGCCGAGGAGCCTGATCCGATCCGCTCCCTGGGAATTCGTCCATGGCGCCCGGCGTTGCCGCCGGTGCTTGCCGAGCTCGATCCCAAGGGCCCGGCCCAGGCTGCCGGGCTGAAAACCGGCGACCGCCTGCTGGCCCTCGATGGCCAGCCGCTCAACGATTGGCAGCAAGTGGTCGACTGGGTGCGGGTGCATCCGGGAAGCAAGGTGGTGTTGCAGGTCGAGCGCGATGGCGCGCGGATCGAACTGCCGGTGACCCTCGCCAGTCGCGGCGAGAGCAAGGCGCCCAATGGTTACCTGGGGGCTGGGGTGAAAGCGGTGGACTGGCCGCCGGAGATGCTCCGCGAGGTCAGCTACGGCCCTCTGCAGGCCATTGGCGAAGGGGCCCGGCGGACCTGGACCATGAGCGTCCTGACCCTGGAATCATTGAAGAAAATGTTGTTCGGCGAGCTCTCGGTAAAAAACTTGAGTGGACCGATAACCATTGCTAAAGTGGCGGGCGCTTCTGCCCAGTCGGGCATTGCTGATTTCTTGAATTTCCTTGCTTATCTGAGTATTAGCCTGGGTGTTCTGAATCTGTTGCCCATCCCGGTGCTGGATGGGGGACATTTGTTGTTTTATCTGATCGAGTGGGCGCGTGGTCGTCCCCTGTCGGATCGGGTGCAGGGTTGGGGGATACAGATCGGTATCAGCTTGGTGGTCGGAGTCATGCTGCTTGCTCTGGTCAACGATCTGGGTCGTCTGTAACGCTTCGCTGAATTGCGAATCTGCCGCATTTTGCGGCAGTTTGTTTATTGCCAGTTGGAATAAGAAAGGACTTCATGAAACGTCTGCTGCTAACTGCGGTTCTCACCGTATTGATGATCGCCGAAGTTCACGCCGAGTCCTTCACTATCTCCGATATCCGGGTCAACGGCCTTCAGCGCGTTTCCGCGGGTAGCGTCTTTGGTGCCTTGCCGTTGAACGTCGGCGAGCAGGCGGACGACCGTCGCCTGGTGGAGTCCACTCGTGCGCTGTTCAAAACCGGTTTCTTTCAAGATATCCAGCTGGGCCGCGAAGGCAATGTCCTGGTCATCACGGTAGTCGAGCGGCCGTCGGTTGCCAGTATCGAGATCGAAGGCAACAAGGCGATCTCCACTGAAGACCTGATGAAGGGCCTGAAACAGTCCGGCCTGGCCGAAGGCGAAATCTTCCAGCGCGCCACTCTCGAAGGCGTGCGTAACGAACTGCAGCGTCAATACGTCGCTCAGGGCCGTTATTCGGCCAGCGTTGAGACCGAAGTGGTGCCGCAGCCGCGCAACCGGGTTGGCCTCAAGGTCAAGATCAACGAAGGCACGGTCGCTGCCATCCAGCACATCAACGTGGTGGGCAATACTGTCTTCCCCGATGATGACCTGATCGGTCTGTTCGAACTCAAGACCACCAACTGGCTGTCGTTCTTCAAGAACGATGACAAGTACGCCCGTGAAAAACTTTCCGGTGACCTGGAGCGCCTGCGTTCCTACTACCTGGATCGTGGCTATATCAACATGGATATCGCCTCCACCCAGGTGTCCATCACCCCGGACAAGAAACACGTCTATATCACTGTCAACGTCAACGAAGGCGAGAAGTACAGCGTTCGCGACGTGAAACTCAGCGGCGACCTGAAAGTGCCTGAAGACCAGGTCAAGGCGCTGTTGCTGGTGGAGAAGGGCCAGGTGTTCTCGCGCAAGCTGATGACCACCACGTCCGAGCTGATCACCCGTCGCCTGGGTAACGAGGGTTATACCTTCGCCAACGTCAACGGCGTGCCGCAGCCACACGATGAAGACCACACCGTGGACATCACTTTCGTGGTGGACCCGGGCAAGCGTGCCTACGTCAACCGCATCAATTTCCGTGGCAACACCAAGTCTGAGGACGAAGTGCTGCGTCGCGAAATGCGCCAGATGGAAGGCGGCTGGGCTTCGACCTACCTGATCGATCAGTCCAAGACCCGCCTCGAGCGCCTGGGCTTCTTCAAGGAAGTCAACGTCGAGACTCCGGCCGTGCCGGGTGTCGATGACCAGGTCGACGTCAACTACGCAGTTGAAGAGCAGGCTTCCGGTTCGATCACCGCCAGCGTCGGTTTTGCCCAGAGCGCCGGTCTGATCCTCGGTGGTTCGATCACCCAGAACAACTTCCTGGGTACCGGTAACAAGGTCAGCATTGGCCTGACCCGCAGCGAATACCAGAGCCGCTACAACTTCGGCTATGTCGACCCCTACTGGACCGCCGATGGCGTGAGCCTGGGCTACAACGCCTTCTATCGCACCACCGACTACAAGGACCTCGACGTCGACGTAGCCAGCTACGCGGTGGACAGCCTGGGTGCCGGCGTCAGCGTGGGCTACCCGATCAGCGAGACTTCGCGCCTGACCTTCGGCTTGACCGCACAGCAAGACAAAATCAAGACCGGCCTGTACACCGTCGACGAAATCTTCGACTTCGTGAACAAGCAGGGCGACAACTACCTGAACTTCAAGGCGTCTGCCGGCTGGTCCGAGTCGACCCTGAACAAGGGCGTGCTGGCCACCCGTGGTCACTCGCAAAGCCTGGTGCTGGAAACCACTACTCCGGGTAGCGACCTGTCGTTCTTCAAGCTCGACTACCGTGGCCAACTGTTCACGCCGCTGAGCGAGAACTACACCATGCGCTTCCATACCGAGCTGGGTTATGGCGATGGCTTCGGTGATACCAAGGGCCTGCCGTTCTACGAGAACTACTATGCCGGTGGTTTCAACTCGGTTCGTGGCTTCAAGGACAGCACCCTGGGCCCGCGCAGTACCCCGAGCCGTGGTGCAGGTGTAACCGGCAACGCCGGTACGGCTGCCGACCCGGATCAGGATCCGCTGCCATTCGGCGGTAACGTGTTGATCCAGGGTGGTGCCGAGCTGCTGTTCCCGCTGCCGTTCGTCAAGGATCAGCGTTCCCTGCGTACTTCCCTGTTCTGGGATGTGGGTAACGTCTTCAACTCTCGTTGCGAATCCACGTCCAACACCATTGCGGCGTCGAACGTGAAAACGCAGTGCAACGATATCAGCCTGAGCAACCTGGCCAGTTCGGTGGGTGTCGGCGTGACCTGGGTCACCGCCCTGGGGCCATTGAGCTTTGCCCTGGCGATGCCAGTGAAGAAACCGGATAACGCTGAAACCCAGGTGTTCCAATTCTCCCTCGGCCAGACCTTCTAAGCGTCCGGCCCAAGACAACGACAATGGATTTTGTAGGAGTGCATCGTGCGTAAGTTGACTCAATTGGTTCTCCTGGCCTCGGTTCTGGTCGCGAGCCCGGCATTTGCCGAAATGAAAATCGCTGTCCTGAACTATCAGATGGCCCTGCTGGAATCCGACGCGGCCAAGAAGTACGCGGTAGATGCCGAGAAGAAGTTCGGCCCGCAGCTGACCAAGCTGAAGACTCTGGAAAGCAGCGCCAAGGGTATCCAGGATCGTCTGGTTGCCGGTGGCGACAAGATGCAGCAAGGCGAGCGTGAGCGCCTGGAGCTTGAGTTCAAGCAAAAGGCCCGTGACTTCCAGTTCCAGTCCAAGGAGCTGAACGAAGCCAAGGCCGTTGCCGACCGCGAAATGCTCAAGCAACTGAAGCCGAAGCTGGATAGCGCAGTTGAAGAAGTGATCAAGAAGGGCGGTTTCGACCTGGTCTTCGAGCGTGGCGCAGTGATCGATGTCAAGCCTCAGTACGACATCACTCGCCAGGTCATCGAGCGTATGAATCAGCTGAAGTAAGCCATGACTGCGACTATGAAACTCGGCCAGTTGGCCGAGTTCCTCGGCGCCACCCTGAGTGGCGACCCGGAGAAGGAAATCACTGGGCTGGCCACCTTGCAGGAGGCCGGCCCAGCTCAGTTGAGCTTTTTGGCAAATCCGCAATACCGCAAGTACCTGGCCGAGAGCCAGGCCGGCGCGGTGCTGCTGAAGGCTGCCGATGCCCAAGCCTATGCCGGCGATGCATTGGTGGTGGCTGACCCTTACCTGTCCTACGCCCGTGTTTCCCATCTGTTCGATCCCAAGCCCAAGGCTGCGGCCGGTATTCACCCTTCTGCGGTGATTGCCGTCGATGCCGTGGTGGACCCGCAAGCCAGCATCGGCCCATTCGTGGTGATCGAGAGCGGTGCGCGGATCGCGGCCGGTGTCACCGTTGGCGCCCACTGCTTTATCGGTGCCCGCAGTGAAATCGGCGAAGGCGGCTGGCTGGCTCCCCGCGTGACCCTGTACCACGACGTGCGCATCGGCAAGCGCGTGGTCATTCAGTCGGGCGCGGTGCTGGGCGGTGAAGGCTTCGGCTTTGCCAACCAGAAGGGCATCTGGCAGAAGATCGCGCAGGTCGGTGGCGTGACCATCGGCGACGATGTGGAGATCGGCGTGAATACCGCGATCGACCGCGGCGCCCTGGCCGACACCCTCATCGGCAACGGTGTGAAGCTGGATAACCAGATCCAGATCGCCCACAACGTCCAGGTCGGCGATCACACCGCCATGGCCGCGTGCGTGGGGATTTCCGGCAGTACCAAGATCGGCAAGCACTGTATGCTCGCCGGCGGTGTGGGCCTGGTTGGCCACATCGAGATTTGCGACAACGTATTCCTGACCGGCATGACCATGGTCACCCACTCGATCACCGAGCCGGGTGCCTACTCTTCCGGTACTGCCATGCAACCTGCTGCCGAGTGGCGCAAGAGCGCGGCACGCATCCGTCAGCTCGATGACATTGCGCGGCGCCTGCGTCAGTTGGAAAAGCGCGTTGGGGACGTGACCCCCGACGGCAATGCTTCATCAGATGGCTGATACCATTTCCATATCAAGTGTGCACAGCCGCTAGACTGCCTCCTTGATTTGCTAGAGGAGTGCGCGTGAGTCGCGCACTCCCACTCTTTACTACAGGCTTCCCCCCGAAATGATGGACATCAACGAGATTCGCGAATACTTGCCTCACCGTTACCCTTTCCTGTTGGTGGATCGGGTGGTGGACCTGGATGTCGAAGGCAAGCGCATTCGTGCCTACAAGAATGTCAGCATCAACGAACCGTTCTTCAATGGCCACTTCCCGGCGCACCCGATCATGCCGGGCGTGCTGATCATCGAGGCCATGGCCCAGGCTGCGGGTATCCTCGGTTTCAAGATGCTCGACGTGAAGCCGGCTGATGGCACCCTTTATTACTTCGTCGGTTCCGACAAACTGCGTTTCCGCCAGCCAGTGCTGCCGGGCGACCAGTTGATCCTCGAAGCCAAGTTCATCAGCTGCAAGCGGCAGATCTGGAAGTTCGAATGCCAGGCCTCGGTTGATGGCAAGCCGGTATGCTCGGCTGAAATCATCTGTGCGGAACGCAAACTATGAGTTTGATTGACCCTCGCGCAATCATCGATCCGACGGCCGTCCTGGCCGACGACGTTGAGGTTGGCCCGTGGTCGATCATCGGCGCTGGTGTGGAAATCGGCGAGGGTACAGTGATCGGGCCTCATGTTGTGCTCAAGGGCCCGACCCGGATCGGCAAGCACAACCGCATCTACCAGTTCTCTTCGGTAGGTGAGGACACCCCCGACTTGAAGTACAAGGGCGAGGAAACTCGTCTGGTGATCGGTGACCACAACGTGATCCGCGAAGGCGTGACCATTCACCGTGGCACCGTCCAGGACCGTTCCGAAACCACCCTGGGCGATCACAACCTGATCATGGCCTATGCCCACATTGGCCACGACAGCGTGATCGGCAACCACTGCATCCTGGTCAATAACACCGCACTGGCCGGCCATGTGCATGTGGAAGACTGGGCGATTCTTTCCGGTTTCACCCTGGTGCATCAGTACTGCCATATCGGCGCCCACAGCTTTTCCGGCATGGGCACCGCCATCGGCAAGGATGTTCCGGCCTTCGTCACGGTGTTCGGCAACCCGGCCGAAGCCCGTAGCATGAACTTCGAAGGCATGCGCCGGCGCGGTTTCAGCGAAGAGGCGATCCATGCGCTGCGGCGTGCCTACAAGGTGGTCTACCGCCAGGGGCTGACCGTGGAGCAAGCCTTGGCCGAATTGACCGAAGCCGCAACGCAGTACCCTGAAGTCGCGCTGTTTCGTGACTCGATCCAGTCGTCGACTCGCGGCATCACCCGCTGATCATGGGGACTCTGCGCGTTGCGCTGGTGGCTGGCGAAGCCTCCGGCGACATTCTCGGCGCCGGTCTGATGCGGGCCCTCAAGGCCCAGCACCCGGCGGTGGAATTCATCGGTGTCGGTGGTCCGCTGATGCAGGCCGAAGGCCTGGTTTCCTACTTCCCCATGGAGCGCCTGGCAGTCATGGGGCTGGTGGAAGTGCTCGGGCGCCTGCGTGAGCTGCTGGCCCGGCGCAAGCTGCTGATCCGCACCCTGATCGCTGAAAAGCCGGACGTGTTCATCGGCATCGATGCCCCCGACTTCACCCTGAATATCGAACTCAAGTTGCGTCAGGCCGGGATCAAGACCGTGCACTACGTCAGCCCTTCGGTCTGGGCCTGGCGGCAGAAGCGGGTGCTGAAGATCCGCGAAGGCTGCGACCTGATGCTGACCCTGTTTCCCTTCGAGGCGCGTTTCTACGAAGAGCAGGGCGTGCCGGTCAAGTTCGTGGGTCATTCCCTGGCCGATGCCATTCCGCTGCAGGCGGATCGCGCCGCGGCACGTGCCGAATTGGGCCTGCCCGAGGGGCCGTTGGTGGCCCTGATGCCCGGCAGTCGCGGTGGCGAAGTGGGGCGCCTGGGTGCTCTTTTCCTGGATGCCGCCCAGCGTTTGCGCGCCTTGCGCCCCGGCGTGCGCTTCATCATGCCCTGCGCCAGCCCGGAACGTCGGGTACAGCTGGAGGAGTTGCTGGCCGGTCGCGACCTGCCATTGACCTTGCTCGATGGCCAGTCGCACAAAGCCCTGGCGGCCTGTGATGCGGTGCTGATCGCCTCGGGTACCGCGACCCTCGAGGCCCTGCTGTACAAGCGGCCGATGGTAGTGGCTTACCGCTTGGCGCCGCTGACCTTCTGGATTCTCAAGCGTATGGTCAAGAGCCCCTATATCTCCTTGCCCAACCTGCTGGCCCAGCGCCTGCTGGTGCCTGAGTTGTTGCAGGATGACGCCACGGCCGAAAGCCTGGCCCAGACCCTCTCGCCGCTGATTGAAGGCGGCGAGGAACAGACCCGCGGTTTTGACCAGATCCACCGCACCTTGCGCCGTGATGCGTCGAATCAGGCCGCACAAGCTGTGCTCGAACTGATTGGCAAGCCTGTATGAGTAATCCGAAGATGCAGATGGGACTGGATTTCACCCTGGTGGCCGATGCCGGCGACCTGGTGGCCGGCGTCGATGAAGTCGGCCGCGGCCCCCTGTGCGGTGCGGTGGTGACCGCAGCGGTGATTCTCGATCCGCAGCGGCCGATCATCGGCCTCAATGACTCGAAGAAGCTCACCGAGGCCCGCCGCGAGAAACTCTTCGACGAGATCTGCGAAAAGGCCCTGAGCTGGTGCATCGCCCGGGCCGAGGTGGAAGAGATCGACGAGCTGAACATCCTTCACGCCACCATGCTGGCCATGCAGCGGGCGGTGGAAGGCCTGGATGTGACGCCTAAGCTGGCGATGATCGATGGCAACCGCTGCCCGAAACTGGCGATGCCGGCCGAGGCGGTGGTCAAGGGCGATAGCAAGGTGCCGGCGATCGCTGCCGCCTCGATCCTGGCCAAGGTCAGTCGCGATCGCGAAATGGCCGCCATGGAGAAAATCTACCCGGGCTACGGCATTGGCGGGCACAAGGGCTATCCAACCCCGGTGCATCTGGAAGCCCTGGCTCGCCTGGGGCCGACGCCGATCCACCGGCGTTCCTTCGCTCCGGTGCGCCAAGCCTATGAAGCACTCGAGGCGCAGGGCGGGATACCGTCCTGAGGCTGATGTTTTGATCGGGGCCCGGTACAATCCGGGCCTTGTTGTTTTCGCGCTTATTACAGGATCACTATGCCGGCTTCATTCGTTCACCTGCGCCTGCACACTGAATTTTCCCTGGTCGACGGTCTGGTGCGGATCAAGCCGCTGGTCAAGGCGCTGGCCGGCATGGGCATGCCGGCGGTGGCGGTCACCGACCAGAGCAACATGTGTTCCCTGGTCAAGTTCTACAAGGCCGCCATGGGTGGCGGGATCAAGCCGATCTGCGGCGCCGACCTGTGGTTGTCGAACAAGGACCCGGACGGCCCCCTGAGCCGCATCAGCCTGCTGGCGATGAATGCTGAAGGCTATCGCAACCTCACCGAACTGATTTCCCGCGGTTTCACCGAGGGGCAGCGCAATGGCCTGACCATTATCGAGCGCGAATGGGTGGTGCAGGCGGCGCAAGGCTTGATCATGCTCTCCGCAGCCAAGGAGGGCGAAATCGGCATGGCCCTGGTCGACGGCGACCTGGCCGTGGCTGAAAGCCTGGCCCTGGAGTGGATGGCGGTCTTCCCGGAGCGCTTCTATCTGGAAGTGCAGCGCACCAACCGGCCCAATGACGAAGAACACCTGCACGCCGCGGTGGCCCTGGCCGACAAGATCGGTGCGCCGCTGGTGGCCACCAACGATGTGCGCTTTATCAAGCAGGGCGACTTCGAAGCCCACGAAACTCGCGTTTGCATTGGTGAAGGTCGGGCCCTGGATGACCCGCGCCGTTCGAAGAACTACAGCGACCAACAGTACCTGAAAAGCGCCGAGGAAATGGCCGAGCTGTTCAGCGACCTGCCTGAGGCGCTGGAAAACACCGTGGAGATTGCCAAGCGCTGCAATATCCAGGTGCAGCTGGGCAAATACTTCCTGCCGGATTTCCCTACGCCCAACGGCATGGGCATCGACGACTACCTGCGTCACGTTTCCCACGAAGGCCTGGAAGAGCGTCTGGCAGTGCTCTGGCCCAAGGACACCACGCCCAACTATGAAGAGAAGCGCCAGACCTACCTGGATCGCCTGAAGTTCGAGCTGGATATCATCATCCAGATGGGCTTCCCCGGTTACTTCCTGATCGTTATGGACTTCATCAAGTGGGCCAAGAACAACGGCGTGCCGGTGGGCCCGGGCCGGGGCTCGGGTGCCGGTTCGCTGGTGGCCTATGTGCTGAAGATCACCGACCTCGACCCGCTGGCCTATGACCTGCTGTTCGAGCGGTTCCTCAACCCCGAGCGTGTATCCATGCCCGACTTCGACGTCGACTTCTGCATGGATGGCCGCGACCGGGTGATCGACTACGTGGCCGAGGCCTACGGGCGCAATGCGGTGAGCCAGATCATCACCTTCGGCACCATGGCTGCCAAGGCGGTGGTGCGCGACGTGGCGCGGGTCCAGGGCAAGTCCTATGGCCTGGCCGACCGTCTGTCGAAGATGATCCCCTTCGAGGTCGGCATGACCCTGGAGAAGGCCTACGAGCAGGAAGAGATACTGCGCGACTTCCTCAAGGTCGACGAGGACGGCCGCGAGATCTGGGACATGGCCCTCAAGCTCGAAGGGGTTACCCGCGGTACCGGCAAGCACGCCGGTGGCGTGGTGATCGCGCCGACCAAGCTCACCGACTTCTCGCCGATCGCCTGTGACGAAGAGGGCGGCGGCCTGGTGACCCAGTTCGACAAGGATGACGTCGAGGCCGCCGGCCTGGTGAAGTTCGACTTCCTTGGCCTGCGCACCCTGACCATCATCAAGTGGGCGATGGAGACCATCAATCGCGAGCAGGCGAAGCACAACCTGCCCGACCTGAATATCGATTTCATCCCGCTGGACGACCGCAAGACCTACGAGCTGTTGCAGAAGGCCGAGACCACGGCGGTGTTCCAGCTGGAATCCCGGGGCATGAAGGAGCTGATCAAGAAGCTCAAGCCCGACTGCCTGGAAGACCTGATCGCACTGGTGGCGCTGTTCCGCCCAGGCCCGCTGCAATCGGGCATGGTGGACGACTTCATCAACCGCAAGCACGGCCGTGCCGAGCTCGCCTACCCGCACCCGGACTACCAGTACGACGGCCTGCAGCCGGTACTGGCGCCGACCTACGGCATCATCCTGTACCAGGAACAGGTGATGCAGATTGCCCAGGTGATGGCTGGCTACACCCTCGGCGGCGCCGACATGCTGCGTCGGGCCATGGGTAAGAAAAAACCCGAGGAAATGGCCAAGCAGCGCGGTGGTTTCATCGAAGGTTGCGCCAATAACGGTATCGACGGCGAACTGGCGGGCAACATCTTCGACCTGGTGGAAAAGTTCGCCGGCTACGGCTTCAACAAGTCGCACTCGGCCGCTTATGGCCTGGTGTCCTACCAGACCGCCTGGCTCAAGACCCACTTCCCGGCGCCGTTCATGGCCGCGGTACTGTCGGCGGATATGCACAACACCGACAAAGTGGTGGTGTTGATCGAGGAAGTGCGCAGCATGAAGCTGCGCCTCGATGCGCCGGACGTGAACAGTTCCGACTTCAAGTTCACGGTCAACGACGACGGGCGCATCGTCTATGGCCTGGGCGCGATCAAGGGCGTGGGCGAGGGCCCGGTGGAGGCGATTGTCGAGGCTCGTGCCGAAGGCGGCCCGTTCAAGGACCTGTTCGACTTCTGTGATCGCGTCGACCTCAAGCGCATCAACAAGCGCACCCTGGACGCGCTGATCCGCAGCGGCGCCCTGGACCGCCTGGGCCCCTATTTCCATGACGAGCTCAAGGCCTACCAAGCCAATATCGACCGCAACCGCGCGGTGCTGGTAGCGGCCCTGGAGGAGGCGATCAAGGCTGCCGAGCAGACCGCACGCACGGCCGACAGCGGCCACGCCGACCTGTTCGGCGGCTTGTTCGTCGAAGAGGACGCCGATGTCTATGCCAAGCATCGCCAGGCTCGGGAACTGACCTTGAAGGAACGCCTGCGGGGCGAGAAAGACACCCTGGGCCTGTACCTGACCGGTCACCCGATCGACGAATACGAAGGCGAGATCCGCCGTTTTGCCCGCCAGCGCATCATCGACCTGAAGCCGGCGCGCGATACCCAGACCGTGGCCGGGATGATCATTGCCCTGCGGGTGATGAAGAACAAGAAAGGCGACAAGATGGGCTTCGTCACCCTCGACGACCGCTCGGGGCGGATCGAGGCCTCGTTGTTTGCCGATGCCTTCCATTCGGCGCAGTCGCTGTTGCAGACCGACGCCATGGTGGTGGTGGAGGGTGAGGTCAGCAACGACGACTTCTCCGGTGGCTTGCGCCTGCGGATCAAGCGGGTGATGAGCATGGAGGATGCGCGAACCAACCTGGCCGAGAGCCTGCGCCTGAAAGTCCGTACCGAAGCCTTGAAGGGCGATCAGCTACGCTGGCTGGGGGAGCTGTTCAAGCGTCATCGTGGCGCCTGCCCGATCACCATGGAATACACCCGGGATGACGCCAAGGCCCTGTTGCAGTTCGGCGAGGACTGGCGGATCGATCCGGCAGACAGCTTGATTCAGGCTCTGCGTGACCAGTTCGGCAAAGACAACGTCTTTCTCCAATACCGTTGACGGCAAGGCGCCGCTATTGCGCCTTGGTGTCACCTGAATTTTTAATCTCGACCTCGACGCGCCTGTCCCTTAAGGTAAGGCGCGAATAGACAACCGGCCCGCCCAAGCCCCCTTGGACGTCGAGCCCAGACGGACGCCTATGAACCCGAATTTTCTTGATTTCGAACAGCCGATCGCCGACCTGCAAGCCAAGATCGAAGAGTTGCGCTTGGTCGGTAATGACAATTCGCTGAATATCGGCGATGAGATCTCCCGCCTGCAGGACAAGAGCAACACCCTGACCGAAGACATCTTCGGCAAGCTCACCAGCTGGCAGATCGCACGTCTGGCACGCCACCCGCGCCGCCCCTACACCCTGGACTACATCCAGCACATCTTCACCGAGTTCGACGAGCTGCATGGCGATCGCCACTTCTCCGACGACGCCGCGATCGTTGGCGGCATTGCCCGTCTGGACGAGCAGCCGGTGATGGTCATTGGTCACCAGAAGGGCCGTGAAGTACGCGAGAAAGTGCGCCGCAACTTTGGCATGCCGCGTCCGGAAGGCTACCGCAAGGCTTGCCGCCTGATGGAAATGGCCGAGCGCTTCAAGATGCCGATCCTGACCTTTATCGATACCCCGGGCGCCTACCCGGGCATCGATGCCGAGGAGCGCAACCAGAGCGAGGCCATTGCCTGGAACCTGCGAGTCATGGCGCGCCTGAAGACCCCGATCATCGCCACCGTGATTGGCGAAGGCGGTTCCGGCGGTGCGCTGGCCATTGGCGTCTGCGACCAGCTGAACATGCTGCAGTACTCCACCTATTCGGTGATCTCGCCGGAAGGTTGCGCCTCGATCCTGTGGAAAACCTCGGAGAAGGCCGCCGACGCGGCAGAGGCCATGGGCATTACCGCCGAGCGCCTGAAAGGCCTGGGCATTGTCGACAAGGTGATCGCCGAGCCTCTGGGCGGCGCCCATCGCGACCCGGCCGCTGCCGCTGCCTCGATCCGTGCCGAGCTTGGCGCTCAGTTGGCGATGCTCAAGGGCATGGATAACGACGCGTTGCTGACCCGTCGTTATGATCGCCTGATGAGCTACGGTCTCTGATCGATCGCAGCTCCCGTCTCTAGGAGCTGCTGAGCGGCCTTGACTGTACTCGCGACCCGGGCGCCGTTGATCGATTCGATCGCGGCGCCTTTTTTATTGCGGGCCGGTGCCCGGCCGCTGCCACAGGTCCTGATTGCTGCATGAATCCGCTCGCTGCTCGACTGTTGCACCACCTTGAGCCCTGGCGTGACGCCGGCCATTGGCGCATCGCCTTTTCCGGTGGCCTGGACTCCACCGTGCTGCTGCACGTGCTGGCGGGCCTGGCGCAACGGCAGCCACTGCCACCCCTGAGCGCGGTTCATGTCCATCACGGGTTGCAAGCCGCGGCGGATGCCTGGCCGGGGCATTGCCAGGCGGTTTGCGATGCCCTGGGGCTGCCGTTGCAGGTGATCCGAGTCGAGGTGCAGCCCGGAGCCAGCCTGGAGCGCGCCGCCCGGGAAGCGCGCTATGGTGCGTTCGCTGGATTGACCGCGGTCAATGAGCTGCTGCTGACCGCACAGCACCGTGACGATCAGGCTGAAACCCTGTTGTTCCGTTTGCTGCGCGGTGCTGGCGTTCGCGGGCTGGCGGCCATGCCGCACATTCGCCCCTTGGGCGCCGGTCACCTGCTGCGGCCGTTGCTCGGGGTGTCTCGGGACGAGTTAGAGGGCTACGCCGCCGAGCATGGCTTGAGCTGGATCGAAGACCCTTCGAACAAGGATCAGCAGTATTCGCGCAATTACCTGCGGCATCAGCTCATGCCCATGCTGCGGGCCCGCTGGCCCCAGGCGGCGGCCAGCATGAGTCGCAGTGCCGCGCACCTGCGAGAAGCACAGGGGCTGCTCGATGAGCTGGCGCTGATGGATCTTGAGGCTGCCCGCGGGCAGGAGGATTTCCCCTGGCTGGACTTGCCATCCCTGGCCCTTGGCCCCTTGCGGCAATTGTCTGCGGCCCGCCAGCGCAATGCCCTGAGTCATTGGTTGAGCGCGCTTACCCGCCTGCCGGACAGCGATCACTGGGTCGGCTGGGAGAGCCTGCGGGATGCCACTGCGGCGGCGCAGCCGCTCTGGCGCCTGGCCGATGGCGAGTTGCATCGCGCGGGGGAGCGCATCTGGTGGCTCAGCGGCGACTGGTTGCGCCCCCTCGGGGCCGGCTGCTCCTGGGCCGCCCCCGACCAGCCCCTGCAGTTGCCCGGTAACGGCCAGGTGTATTTCAGTGGCCAGGCGCCGGCGAGGCCCTTGCAGATTCGTTACCGCCAGGGGGGAGAAATCATGCCGATCGATGGTCGAGGTCACCGTGATCTCAAGCGTCTGCTCAACGAAGCCCGGGTGCCGGGTTTCGTCCGTGGCAGATTGCCGCTGCTGTATCAGGGCGAGAGCTTGCTGGGGGTGGCCAACCTGCCGGGGCTGCGAGCCGAACCCCGGTCTGCCTGGCAATTGCATTGGCAAGCACCGATCAGCGATCAAGGTTTGAGCTGAAAGGGGCTTTCCGGTAGACTACGCTCCCTTCTTGATACAACTTCTGTGGATTCGCCTGAATTGCAGGAGTTGCCGATTACCAAGCAGTCTTTGCTGGGCGATTCCAAAAAATGTGTAGCGAGCAACCTACCGGTGTTTTTGCATCCGGTCTGTCACCACGCGGCGGTTTTTTTGAAAGGTGCACTGTGATTAATGCAGGTGATCGGGGGCTTCGGCCTTCCTTCGCTTTCCCCGGCGGCACTGACCGCTTTAACGCAGACTTCTAGGGTTTTTCATGACGCGCTACATATTCGTCACGGGCGGTGTTGTTTCTTCATTGGGGAAAGGCATTGCCTCGGCTTCATTGGCGGCCATCCTGGAGGCGCGGGGACTTAAGGTCACCATGCTCAAGCTGGACCCGTACATCAACGTCGACCCGGGCACCATGAGCCCGTTCCAGCACGGTGAAGTGTTCGTCACCCACGACGGCGCCGAGACCGACCTGGACCTGGGCCACTACGAGCGGTTCATCCGCACCACCATGACCCAGAACAACAACTTCACCACCGGCCGCGTGTACGAGCACGTGCTGCGCAAGGAGCGCCGTGGTGATTACCTGGGCGCCACCATCCAGGTGATTCCGCACATCACCGACGAGATCAAGCGTCGCATCATCAAGGGCGCCGGCGATGCCGACGTGGCCCTGGTGGAAATCGGCGGTACTGTCGGCGACATCGAGTCGCAGCCGTTCCTCGAAGCCATCCGCCAACTGCGAGTCGAAGTCGGCTCCAAGCGCGCGATGCTGATGCACCTGACCCTGGTTCCGTACATCGCCACCGCTGGCGAGACCAAGACCAAGCCGACCCAGCACTCGGTGAAGGAGCTGCGCTCCATCGGCCTGCAGCCTGACGTGCTGATCTGCCGCTCCGACCATCCGGTGGATGTGTCCTCGCGGCGCAAGATCGCCCTGTTCACCAACGTTGAAGAGCGTGCGGTGATCTCCCTGGAAGACGTCGACACCATCTACAAGATCCCGGCCGTGCTGCACGCCCAGGGCCTGGACGATTTCGTCGTCGAGCGCTTCGGCCTGCAGTGCAATGGCGCCGACCTGTCCGAGTGGGAACAGGTGGTGGACGCCAAGCTCAACCCTGAGCACGAAGTCACCATCGCCATGGTCGGCAAGTACATGGAGCTGCTGGACGCCTACAAGTCGCTGATCGAAGCGATGAGTCACGCCGGCATCACCAACCGCACCAAGGTCAACCTGCGCTATATCGATTCCGAAGACATCGAGAACCAGGGCACTGCGCTGCTCGAAGGCGTCGATGCAATCCTGGTTCCAGGCGGTTTCGGCCTGCGTGGTGTGGAAGGCAAGATCACCGCGGTGCAATACGCTCGCGAGAACAAGGTGCCGTACCTGGGTATCTGCCTGGGTATGCAAGTGGCGGTCATCGAGTTCGCCCGTAACGTCATGGGCTGGAAAGACGCCAACTCCACCGAATTCGATCGCGCCAGCGGTCACCCGGTCGTGGGCCTGATCACCGAGTGGGAAGATGCCACCGGTGCTGTCGAGACCCGTACCGAAGCGTCCGACCTGGGCGGCACCATGCGCCTGGGCGCTCAAGACTGCCTGCTGGAGTCGGGTTCCAAGGTGCATGACTGCTACGCCAAGGACGTGATCGTCGAGCGTCATCGTCACCGTTACGAAGTGAACAACAAGCTGCTGCCACAGCTGATCGAGGCTGGCCTGAAGGTTTCCGGTCGTTCCGGCGATGGCGCCCTGGTTGAAGTGGTCGAGGCTGCGGATCATCCATGGTTCGTCGCTTGCCAGTTCCACCCCGAGTTCACCTCGACGCCACGTGACGGCCATCCGCTGTTCAGCGGTTTCGTCAAGGCGGCATTGGCTCAACACCAGAAGAAGGCGTGAACCTGATGGCGCAGAAGATCATCCGCGTCGGCGATATCGAGATCGCCAACGACAAGCCGATGGTGCTGTTCGGCGGCATGAACGTGCTGGAAAGCCGTGATATGGCGCTGCGGGTCTGTGAAGAATACGTGCGGGTGACCGACAAGCTCGGTATCCCCTACGTGTTCAAGGCCAGCTTCGACAAGGCCAACCGTTCGTCGGTGACCTCGTACCGCGGCCCGGGCATGGAAGAAGGGCTGAAGATCTTCGAAGAGATCAAGAAGACCTTCAACGTGCCGGTGATCACCGATGTGCACGAGCCTTACCAGTGCGAGCCGGTGGCCCAGGTCTGCGACATCATCCAGCTGCCGGCCTTCCTCTCGCGGCAGACCGACCTGGTGGTGGCCATGGCCAAGACTGGCGCGGTGATCAACATCAAGAAGGCCCAGTTCCTCGCGCCTCAGGAAATGAAGCACATCCTGAGCAAGTGCGAAGAGGCCGGCAACGATCAGCTGATCCTCTGCGAGCGTGGTTCCAGCTTCGGCTACAACAACCTGGTAGTGGACATGCTCGGCTTCGGCATCATGAAGCAGTTCCAATACCCGGTGTTCTTCGACGTGACCCACGCCCTGCAAATGCCGGGCGGTCGTTCCGACTCCGCCGGTGGTCGCCGGGCCCAGGTCACCGACCTGGCCAAGGCGGGCATGAGCCAATCCCTGGCCGGCCTGTTCCTGGAAGCTCATCCGGACCCGGACAATGCCAAGTGCGATGGCCCTTGCGCCCTGCGCCTGGACAAGCTGGAGCCGTTCCTGGCCCAGCTCAAGGCCCTGGACGAACTGGTCAAGAGTTTTCCGACGGTAGAAACCGCGTAAAGCCGATTTCTCCGGTAAAGTACCGCACGATTATTGCTCAGGCCCCCGGGCCTGAGCCTTATCGTCTGCAAGACTGTCCGCTTTCCCCCGCCTTGCCGACGGTAAAAGATTTCCTACAGCTGCGTCGTTTTCGTCAACTTTGGAGTGTTTACAACAATGGCAAAAATCGTCGACATCAAAGGTCGTGAAGTTCTCGACTCCCGTGGCAACCCCACTGTCGAAGCGGACGTGCTTCTCGACAACGGCATCATCGGCAGCGCTTGCGCGCCGTCCGGTGCTTCCACCGGCTCCCGTGAAGCACTGGAGCTGCGTGATGGCGACAAGAGCCGTTACCTGGGCAAGGGCGTGCTCAAGGCGGTAGCCAACATCAACGGTCCGATTCGCGACCTGTTGCTGGGTAAAGACCCGATCGACCAGAAGGCTCTGGATCAGGCCATGATCAAGCTGGACGGTACCGAGAACAAGGCGACCCTGGGTGCCAACGCGATCCTCGCCGTGTCCCTGGCTGCTGCCAAGGCCGCAGCCCAGGACCAGGACCTGCCGCTGTACGCCCACATCGCCAACCTCAACGGCACGCCGGGCGTGTACTCGATGCCGGTGCCGATGATGAACATCATCAACGGTGGCGAGCACGCTGATAACAACGTCGACATCCAGGAATTCATGGTGCAGCCGGTTGGCGCCAAGTCCTTCTCCGAAGGCCTGCGCATGGGCACCGAGATTTTCCATCACCTCAAGGCCGTACTGAAGGCCCGTGGCCTGAACACCGCCGTGGGTGACGAAGGTGGTTTCGCGCCGAACCTGGCTTCCAACGAAGACGCCCTGAAAGTGATCTCCGAAGCCGTGGCCAACGCCGGCTACACCCTGGGCACCGACGTGACCCTGGCCCTGGACTGCGCCGCCAGCGAATTCTACGAAGACGGCAAGTACAACCTGGCCGGCGAAGGCCAGGTGTTCACTGCCGAAGGTTTTGCCGAGTACCTGAAAGGCCTGACCCAGCGCTACCCGATCATCTCCATCGAAGACGGTCTGGACGAGTCCGACTGGGTTGGCTGGAAAATCCTCACCGACAAGATCGGCGAGAAGGTGCAACTGGTGGGTGACGACCTGTTCGTGACCAACACCAAGATCCTCAAAGAAGGCATCGACAAGAAGATCGCCAACTCGATCCTGATCAAGTTCAACCAGATCGGCACCCTGACCGAAACCCTGGAAGCCATCCAGATGGCCAAGGCTGCCGGCTACACCGCGGTGATCTCCCACCGTTCCGGTGAAACCGAAGATTCGACCATCGCCGACCTGGCCGTGGGCACCTCGGCTGGCCAGATCAAGACCGGTTCGCTGTGCCGTTCCGACCGCGTTTCCAAGTACAACCAACTGCTGCGTATCGAAGAGCAGTTGAATGGCAAGGCCAAGTACAACGGCCGTGGCGAGTTTCGCGGCTGAGTTGTAGATGGTAAAAAGACACCGGATTGTGTCGGAAAAATCGCTACAGCGAGTTTTTTACCACTAATCTGATGCCTTAAAAGCACAAGCCTGGTTCTTCCAGGCTTCGTGCTATCAGTAGCTCCAAAGTTGTTGGCATGGCTGTCTTTTTCACTGGATACCCGATATTCGATGCGCAGTCCCAATTGGTTGTTCCTGGTCTTGCTCTTGCTGCTGGCCGGCTTGCAGTACCGCCTGTGGGTGGGGAACGGCAGCCTGGCCCAGGTAGCGGACCTGACTCAGCAGATTGCCGACCAGCACGCTGAAAACGAGCGTCTGCTGGAGCGCAATCGCGTACTCGATGCGGAAGTCATGGAATTGAAGAAAGGCATGGAGACCGTTGAAGAACGGGCTCGCCATGAGCTGGGCATGGTCAAGGAGGGCGAGACCCTCTACCAGTTGGCCCAATGAGCGATCTGCTGCCGGCCTTCTGGGCCGTGATTCCTGCCGCGGGCGTCGGTGCCCGCATGGCCGCGGACCGTCCCAAGCAGTACCTGCAACTGGGCGGACGCACAATTCTCGAACACAGCCTCGGCTGTTTTCTCGACCATCCTGGCCTCAAGGGGCTGGTGGTCAGCCTGGCGCTTGACGATCCCTACTGGCCGAACCTGGCCTGCGCCCGGGACCCGCGAATCCAGCGGGTTGCCGGTGGCGCAGAGCGTTCCGGCTCGGTGCTCAATGCCTTGCTGCATCTGCACGCCCAGGGCGCGGCCGATGAAGACTGGGTGCTGGTGCACGATGCCGCGCGGCCGAACCTGTCCCGGGATGACCTGGACAAGCTGCTGGCCGAACTGGCGGACGACCCGGTGGGTGGCCTGCTGGCGGTGCCGGCCCGGGATACCCTGAAGCGCATCGACAAGCACGGGCGGGTGCTGGAAACCGTCGACCGCAGCCTGATCTGGCAAGCCTATACCCCGCAGATGTTCCGTCTGGGCGCCTTGCACCGAGCCTTGGCCGACAGCCTGGTGGCGGATGTGCCAATCACCGATGAAGCTTCGGCGATGGAGTGGGCGGGGCAGGCCCCGCGGCTGATCGAAGGGCGTGCCGACAACCTCAAGGTCACCCGGCCCGAGGATCTGGAGTGGCTGCGTCAGCGTTGGTCCAATCGCCACTGACCTCGATTCCGCCGGTTACAAATCCTGGTACTCCGGGCGTTGTGCCAAGCCCTGCTTGAGATAGTCCACCAGTTTGCGCACCTTGGGCGACAGGTGCCGTTGTTGTGGGTACAGCGCCCATACGGCGGTGTTGGGCGGCTGATGAGCTTCGAGCAGGGAGATCAGCGTGCCGTTCTGCAGATGCTCCAGCACGTAGTAGTCCGGCAGCTGGCACAACCCGACGCCCTGCAAGGCGGCATCCAGCACCGCTTGGCCGCTGTTGCAGCGCCAATTGCCCTGGACCCTTTGCGAAAATTCGCGCCCATCCATCTCCAGTTGCCAGATGTCCGAGCTGCCGATCAGGCAGTTGTGCCGGCCGAGTTCCGACAGGCTGTGGGGGCGGCCATAGTGTTCGAGATAAGAGGGCGATGCGCACAGGTACATGCGTCGCGGTGCCAGGCGGGCAGCCACCAGTCGCGAGTCTTGCAGGCGTCCCAGGCGAATTGCCAGGTCGAGCCCCTCATGCACCAGGTCCAGGGTGCGGTTGCTCAGTTCGATATCCACCCGCAACTGCGGGTACAGCCCCATGAAGCGGGTGACCAGCGGCACGATAAAGCGCTCGCCGTAGGCCACGGCGCAAGTCATGCGCAGCATGCCCTTGGGCTCGCTGGTCAGGTCGCCCACGGCCCGCAGCGCTTCTTCGCGACCATCCTGCAAACGCTGGCAGTGCTGGAGAAAGGTCTGGCCGGCCTCGGTCAGGGTGACTCGCCGGGTACTGCGGTACAGCAGGCGGGTTTGCAGGCGCTCTTCCAGGCGCACCACCTGGCGGCTGATATGGGATGAAGAGACCCCCAGGCGTTCGGCGGCGGCGGTGAACTGGCTGCATTCGGCCACCGCGACAAATTCGTCGATGCCTTCCCAGCGGTTTTCGCTCATGGATTATCCCTGTGTAGCAATAATGTTTTGCTTTGGGTCGGATTATTCATCGCATTGCCGTGTTTTACACTCACTGACTCGTTTTTATTCGTTGGAGAGTCAGGATGATCAAGTCACGTGCTGCCGTAGCCTTCGAGGCCAAGAAACCCCTGGAAATCGTCGAAGTGGATGTCGCCATGCCCAAGGCCGGCGAGGTGCTGCTGCGGGTCGTGGCTTCCGGGGTGTGTCACACCGACGCCTATACCCTGTCGGGCGCTGATCCGGAGGGGATTTTCCCGGCGATCCTCGGCCATGAAGGCGGCGCGGTGGTGGAGGCGATCGGCGAGGGGGTGACCTCGGTGGCGGTGGGCGATCATGTGATTCCGCTCTACACCCCGGAATGCGGCCAGTGCAAATTCTGCCTGTCGGGCAAGACCAACCTCTGTCAGGCGATTCGCGCCACCCAGGGCAAAGGCCTGATGCCGGATGGCACCACGCGCTTCTCCTACAAAGGCCAGCCCATTTTCCACTACATGGGTACCTCGACCTTCTCCGAGTACACCGTGCTGCCGGAAATCTCCGTGGCCAAGATTCCCAAGGAAGCGCCGCTGGAGAAGGTCTGTCTGCTGGGGTGCGGCGTGACCACCGGCATCGGTGCGGTGATCAATACCGCCAAGGTCAAGGCGGGTGACACCGTGGCCATCTTCGGCCTGGGTGGTATCGGCCTGTCGGCGGTGATAGGTGCGGTGAAGGCCAAGGCCGGGCGCATCATCGCCATCGATATCAACCCGGCCAAGTTCGAGATCGCCAAGCAACTGGGCGCGACCGATTGCGTCAACCCCAAGGATTTCGATCGTCCGATCCAGGAAGTCATTGTCGACATGACCGATGGCGGGGTGGATTTCTCCTTCGAGTGCATCGGCAATGTGCAGTTGATGCGCGCCGCCCTGGAATGCTGCCACAAGGGCTGGGGCGAGTCGGTGATCATCGGCGTGGCCGGTGCCGGCCAGGAAATCGCCACCCGTCCGTTCCAGTTGGTGACCGGCCGCGTATGGCGCGGTTCGGCCTTCGGTGGCGTGCGCGGGCGCAGCGAACTGCCAAGCTATGTGGAAATGTCCCAGACCGGCGAGATCCCGCTGGACACTTTCATCACCCACACCATGGGCCTGGAAGACATCAACAAGGCATTCGACCTGATGCACGAAGGCAAGAGCATTCGTTCCGTCATCCACTTCTAAGAACCGCTGCAAGCGGCAAGTCGCAAGCGCCAAGCGGGGATTCTCACTGGCAGCTTGGCGCTTGCGGCTTGTGGCTTGAGGTCTGCCATGAGTCTGGAGAATCTCTCTTGCCAGAAAAGCTTCGGCGGCTGGCACAAGCGTTACAAGCATCACTCCCAGGTGCTGGGTTGCGACATGGTGTTCGCCGTGTACCTGCCACCCCAGGCCGAGCAGGGCGGCAAGCTGCCGGTGCTGTACTGGCTGTCGGGCCTGACCTGTACCGATGAGAACTTCATGCACAAGGCCGGTGCCCAGCGCATGGCCGCGGAGCTGGGGTTGATCATCGTCGCGCCCGACACCAGCCCACGGGGTGCCGGTGTACCGGGCGACCCCGATGGCGCCTGGGATTTCGGCCTGGGGGCGGGGTTCTACCTCAATGCCACCCAAGAGCCCTGGGCCCAGCATTACCGAATGCACGACTATGTGGTGCACGAATTGCCAGCGTTGGTGGAGGCGCATTTCCCTGCCTCGCAAAAGCGCGGCATCAGCGGGCACTCCATGGGGGGGCATGGGGCGCTGGTTTGTGCGCTGCGCAATCCCGGTCGCTATCAGTCGCTGTCGGCGTTCGCGCCCATCGGCAATCCAATGGATTGCCCTTGGGGGCAGAAGGCGTTTTCCCGCTACCTGGGCGAAGAGCGCTCGCGCTGGCGCGAGTGGGATGCCAGCGTGCTGCTCGCCGAGGCCGGCGAGCGGTTGTCGATCCTGGTGGATCAGGGCGACCGGGATGACTTCCTCGCCACCCAGCTCAAGCCGGAAAGCCTGCAGCAGGCGGCGAAGAATGCCGGTCATGAACTGACGCTGCGCCTGCAGCCGGGCTATGACCACAGCTACTTCTTTATCGCCAGTTTCATCGACGACCACCTGCGTCACCATGCACGCGCTCTTAGCGCCTAATGCTCGCCAAAGCAGGTAGAATCACGCCCTGACTCATTCAGGGCGTTTTTCTATGCGTATTGGCCACGGTTACGATGTGCACCGCTTCGCCGACGGCGACTTCATCACTTTGGGTGGTGTGCGTATCTCCCATCATTGCGGGCTGCTGGCCCACTCCGACGGCGACGTGCTGCTGCATGCGCTCAGCGACGCCTTGCTCGGTGCCGCGGCACTGGGGGATATCGGCAAGCACTTTCCGGACACCGACCCGCAGTTCAAGGGCGCCGACAGCCGGGTGCTGCTGCGGCATGTTGTCGCGCTGATCCATGCCAAGGGCTGGAAGGTCGGCAATGTCGACAACACTATAGTCGCCCAGGCGCCGAAGATGGCTCCTCATATCGAAGGCATGCGCGCCCTGATCGCCGAAGACCTGCAGGTTGAACTGGACCAAGTGAACGTCAAGGCCACCACCACTGAAAAGCTCGGTTTCGTGGGGCGCGAGGAAGGTATCGCGGTGCATTCCGTAGCCTTGTTGCTGCGCTCATGAATGAACTGCAACTCTTGGGCCCGCGGGCCTACGGCGAGGCATTGGGCAGCGCAGTGCTCAAGGCGACGGCTGAAGATTTCCAGGTCGATGAGGTGCTCGATATTCCCCTCAGTGGCGACGGCGAGCACCTGTGGCTGTGGGTCGAGAAGCGCGGCCTGAACACCGAGGAAGCGGCCCGGCGAATTGCCAAGGCTGCAGCGGTACCGCTGCGTACCGTCAGCTATGCCGGACTCAAGGACCGCCAGGCCCTGACGCGGCAATGGTTCAGCGTGCAGTTGCCGGGCAAGGCCGATCCGGATCTGCGGGCTGCGGAAAACGACACCCTGAAAATCCTCAAGACCGGCCGCCACAAGCGTAAGTTGCAGCGCGGTGCCCATTCGGCCAATGGCTTTACCTTGCGCCTGACCGAGCTCAAGGCCGATCAGGCCGCTGTTGATGAACGCTTGCAGCGGATTGCCCAGCAGGGGATTCCCAACTACTTCGGCACCCAGCGCTTCGGGCATGGCGGCGGCAACCTGGTGGATGCTCGTGACTGGGCCTTGCGCCAGGCCTTGCCGGAACAACGCAATATGCGTTCGCGGCTGCTTTCCGCCGCCCGCAGCTACCTGTTCAACCAGGTGCTGGCAGCGCGGGTGGCGGACGGCACCTGGCAGCAGGCGCAGGTGGGTGATCTGCTGGCGTTTACCAATAGTCGCAGCTTCTTTATGGCGGGCGAGGCCGAGTGTTCCGATCCGCGCCTGGGGATTCTCGATCTGCATCCCACTGGCGCCCTATGGGGCCAGGGCGACTCGCCGGCGGCAGGTGCAGCCCATGATCTGGAGCAGGCAATTGCCGGGCGTGAGCCGGCACTGTGCGATTGGCTGGCAAAAGCCGGAATGGACCACGAACGGCGCATCCTGCGGCTGCCCATTGGCGGTTTGACGTGGCATTATCCCGTGCCTGATATTCTGCAACTGGAATTCGTCCTGCCGGCCGGATGTTTCGCCACCGCCTTGGTGCGTGAACTTGTCGATCTGGTGCCGGTGGGGCAGACGGACAGCTCATGCGCATTCTGATTTCTAACGATGATGGGGTTACGGCTCCCGGTATCGCCGCGTTGCATGCCGCGCTGGCGGATCATGCCGAGTGTGTGGTGATCGCACCGGACCAGGACAAAAGCGGCGCCAGCAGCTCGCTGACGCTCGACCGTCCGTTGCATCCCCATACCCTTGGCAATGGCTTCATCAGCATCAACGGTACGCCGACCGACTGTGTGCACCTGGGGCTCAATGGCTTGCTGGAGCACGAACCGGACATGGTGGTCTCGGGGATCAACCTGGGGGCCAACCTCGGCGATGACGTGCTGTATTCCGGAACGGTTGCTGCGGCATTGGAAGGACGTTTCCTGCAACGCCCGGCGATCGCTTTTTCACTCGTGTCGCGGCAGGTGGAGAATCTCGCCACCGCCGCCTATTTCGCGCGCAAGCTGGTTCAAGCCCAGGGCTTGCTGGATCTGCCACCACGGACGGTGTTGAACGTGAATATTCCCAACCTGCCGCTCGATCATATTCGCGGCATCCAACTGACCCGGCTCGGCCATCGCGCCCGCGCCGCGGCGCCGATGAAGGTGGTCGATCCGCGCGGCAAGGCGGGGTACTGGATCGCCGCCGCTGGTGATGCCGAGGATGGCGGCCCGGGCACGGACTTCCATGCTGTCATGCAGGGCTATGTGTCGGTCACCCCGTTGCAGCTGGATCGCACCTTCAATGATGCGTTCAGGCAATTGGATGGCTGGCTGGAGGGGCTGCGCTGATGGCTCGGGAACAAGACGATCTGTTGCGGCGGGGTATCGGCATGACTTCCCAGCGCACCCGGGAGCGGTTGATTCAGCGTCTTTATGACGAAGGACTGTCCAATCCCCAGGTGCTGGAAGTGATCCGGCGCACACCGCGGCATTTGTTTGTCGATGAGGCGCTGGCCCATCGCGCCTACGAAGACACGGCACTGCCTATCGGCCATAACCAGACCATTTCCCAGCCTTATATGGTGGCCCGCATGAGCGAGCTGCTGCTGGAGGCGGGGCCGCTGGACAAGGTGCTGGAGATTGGCACGGGGTCGGGCTACCAGACGGCGGTACTCTCGCAACTGGTGGAGCGGGTGTTTTCCGTGGAGCGGATCAAGGTCCTGCAGGACCGAGCCAAGGAACGCCTGCAAGAGTTGAACCTGCGTAATGTGGTGTTCCGCTGGGGCGATGGCTGGGAAGGCTGGCCTGCGCTGGCGCCTTACAACGGCATTATCGTGACTGCGGTGGCCACCGATGTTCCCCAGGCCCTGCTCGATCAACTGGCGCCTGGCGGGCGTCTGGTGATTCCGGTGGGCGCCGGTGAAGTGCAGCAACTGATGCTGATCGTTCGCGAAGAACAGGGCTTTGCCCGGCATGTCCTGGGTGCTGTACGTTTTGTTCCGTTGCTCAATGGTCCTCTGGCCTGAGCATTTATCTGGCCTGGGGTGAATTCTCCCGGCCGGGCTGTGTCTTAGTGCCGTCCTGATCGTCAATGAGTGGGGCGGTGATCAGGGGCAAACTCTTGTAATGGGCCCAACGCTTTGCCAGCGGTAAAGCGCCTGCCTCCAGTTATACTTGCGTCACTTCACGCCTGAGCCAGGCAATCTATATCGTCAACAGCACAAAGGGAGCGGCGGGTGAGTCTCACAGTCATTGCGCAGCGTATGGGTATCACAAGCTTTCAGCGACTGATGATTGGCCTTGTCTTGAGTTCCTTGTTGGTCGGTTGCTCCAGCACCAAGACCAGCAGTGTGGGAGTGGTTGAACGCAGTAACACCAATGCGGCGCCGCAGCGTCCTACGGTAACGACCGGACAATATGTCGTGCGCCGTGGGGATACGCTGTTTTCCATTGCCTTCCGCTATGGCTGGGACTACAAGGCGCTGGCTGCCCGTAACAATATCGCCGAGCCTTATACCATTCATCCGGGGCAGACCATCCGCTTCGATGGTCGTACTGGAGCGGCGCCGGCAGCCGTGGTCACCAGCACCCAGTCCAGTGCTTCCTCATCGAGCAAGACCACGGTCATTCGTCGTCCGGCAGGACCAACGCAGCCTCCCGCAGCCCCCCCCGCAGCGACCTCGACGGCTTCCGCAGGCAAGCCAGCCCCCGCTCCGGTGCCGGCTCCAGTACCGCCTGCAGGCCCCGCGCCAACGGGCTGGAACTGGCCTTCCAACGGTGTTTTGATTGGAAAATTTTCTTCAAACGGTAGTTTGAATAAAGGCATTGATATCGCCGGGGATTTGGGACAGCCTGTTTTAGCTGCGTCTGATGGGACGGTGGTTTACGCTGGGAGTGGCTTAAGGGGCTACGGCGAATTAGTCATCATCAAACACAACGAAACCTACGTCAGTGCTTACGGTCACAACCGCAAGCTATTGGTTCGGGAGGGACAGCAGGTCAAAGTCGGACAGACAATTGCCGAGATGGGATCAACTGGTACAGACCGGGTGAAACTGCACTTTGAGATTCGCCGACAAGGTAAACCTGTAGATCCGTTGCAATTCCTGCCACGTCGTTGATCCGTTACCAGCCTGTTCCGCTCACGTAGAGGGAACAGGCTCCAGCGCTGCCAGGGATAAAGGCGTCGCTTGAGCCTGAGGTCGAACTCACCAAAGGACTATAACAATGGCTCTCAGTAAAGAAGTGCCGGAGTTTGACATCGACGATGAGGTTCTCCTTATGGAGAGCAGCATCGATATGGATTCGATGTCGAATAATGAGGGGGCAACTCCACCTTCCGTTCGCGCCAAATCCAAAAGCTCCGCTTCACTCAAGCAACACAAGTACATTGATTACACCCGCGCGCTCGATGCGACGCAGCTGTATCTCAATGAAATCGGTTTTTCTCCATTGCTCTCTCCCGAAGAGGAAGTGCACTTTGCGCGTTTGTCGCAGAGTGGCGACCCGGCCGGGCGCAAGCGCATGATTGAAAGTAACTTGCGACTGGTGGTGAAAATCGCCAGGCGCTATGTCAATCGTGGCTTGTCGCTGCTGGACCTGATCGAAGAGGGCAACCTCGGGCTGATCCGGGCGGTGGAGAAGTTCGACCCGGAACGCGGCTTCCGCTTCTCGACGTACGCCACCTGGTGGATTCGTCAGACCATCGAACGCGCGATCATGAATCAGACCCGCACCATCCGGTTGCCGATTCATGTGGTCAAGGAGCTCAACGTCTACTTGCGCGCCGCCCGCGAGCTGACGCAAAAACTCGATCATGAACCTTCCCCCGAAGAAATCGCCAACCTGCTGGAGAAGCCGGTGGCTGAAGTCAAACGCATGCTCGGCCTGAACGAGCGGGTGTCTTCGGTAGATGTCTCGCTGGGGCCAGACTCGGACAAGACCCTGCTCGACACCCTGACTGATGATCGTCCGACGGATCCTTGCGAGCTGTTGCAGGACGACGATCTTTCACAAAGCATCGATCAATGGCTTTCCGAGCTGACGGAAAAGCAGCGTGAGGTGGTGGTACGCCGCTTTGGCTTGCGAGGTCATGAAAGCAGCACTCTCGAAGATGTCGGCCTGGAGATAGGCCTGACCCGCGAGCGGGTTCGGCAGATTCAGGTTGAAGGGCTCAAGCGCCTGAGGGAAATTCTCGAGAAGAATGGATTGTCCAGTGAATCGCTGTTTCAGTAGTTCCTGGCATTGATCCACAAGAGCCCCGATCAACTCGGGGCTTTTTATTGTCCGCTACTGGTTATTCACAAACGCCAGATTCTGCCGGCAGTGGGGATTAATCTTAACTTGCGTGTAAGCCAAAGATTACTTTTACGTAGGTATTCAGTTCGCTGTTACTTCTGACTTGCCTAGATTGGCTTAAGTGATTTTTTATATTACTGATTTATAAGCATTTTTATTTTCAGCATGGCCTGGTTTGACAGAGTTGGCTGCAAATAGTGCGATTGCTCTTACCGAGGAACTCTCTAATATCAGCCCTGTGTCGACGGATAGACACAGCCATCAAGGAAGATGGTTAGGACGTCGCAGGAAGCGATTCATCAGGACGATGAAAAGGAACACAGGGACTAGGGAAAAAAGTGGGCGGGTCATACCGCCCCTTTTTTTTGCCCGCAGAAAAGTCCCAGCAGCGGTATACCTGGACCCAAAATGCAAAAAGGCCCGCAAGGGGCCTTTTTTCGGAACGCCTGGTAATCAGCGTTCCAGGTCTTTGATCTTGCCTTTGACGCCATCCCACTCTTCGGCATCCGGCAACGAATCTTTCTTCTCAGTGATGTTCGGCCAGATCTCGGCCAGCTCGACGTTCAACTGAATGAATTCTTGCATCTCTTCCGGGACTTCGTCCTCGGAGAAAATGGCTACAGCGGGGCATTCAGGCTCGCACAGCGCGCAGTCAATGCACTCATCCGGGTGAATCACCAGGAAGTTCGGCCCTTCGTAAAAGCAGTCCACCGGACAGACTTCTACGCAGTCGGTGTACTTGCACTTGATGCAGTTGTCGGTGACGACGAAGGTCATTTCTAATTCTCTCCTCAGGCGGCGGCAGCGGAGCCCCTAGATGACGGGGACGCCAGGTTTGAGAGCGATAGTCTGCGGACCAGGCTAATAGTCCGCAGCATCCCAAACCGCGCGAGATTCTAACAGCTTGAAGGCGTTCGCGTTAGATGCGTGTCTTCAATGTATAGAGCATTTCCAATGCTCGACGTGGGGTCATGTCGTCCAGATCCAGCTTGGCCAGGTCGTCGAGTACCGGGTGTGGCAGGCTGGCGAACATATCGCTTTGCAACGGAGCCTGGGCCTTGCCCGCCACCGCACGCGGTGCTTCATGGGGCAGGCTGCTGGTTTCCAGTCGGCTCAAATGTTCCCGGGCGCGGGTGATCACATCCCCTGGAACCCCCGCCAGCTGGGCCACAGCGAGGCCATAGCTCTGGCTGGCAGGTCCGGGCAGCACATGGTGCAGAAAGACGATGCGTTCGTTGTGCTCAGTGGCATTGAGATGCACGTTGGCCACCAGCGGCTGGTTTTCCGGCAGTACGGTCAGCTCGAAATAGTGGGTCGCGAACAGGGTATAGGCCCGCAGATGGGCGAGACGTTCTGCCGCAGCCCAGGCCAGGGAAAGTCCGTCGAAAGTACTGGTGCCACGCCCCACTTCGTCCATCAGCACCAGGCTGCGGTCCGTGGCGTTGTGCAGAATGTTGGCGGTTTCACTCATTTCCACCATAAAGGTCGAGCGTCCGCCAGCCAGGTCGTCGCTGGAGCCGATCCGGGTGAAGATCCGGTCCACCAGGGACAGTTCACAGCTGGCCGCCGGAACAAAGCTGCCAATATGCGCCAGCAGCACGATCAGTGCGGTTTGCCGCATATAGGTGGATTTACCGCCCATGTTCGGGCCGGTGATCACCAGCATCCGCGTGTTGTCATCCAGGCTCAGGTCGTTGGCCACGAAAGGCGTGGTCAGCACCTGCTCCACCACCGGGTGGCGGCCCTGGGTGATGCGCATGCAAGGTTCGCTGACGAAGCGTGGGCAGTTCAGGTCCAGATTCAGCGCACGCTCGGCCAGGTTGCTCAGTACATCCAGCTCGGCCAGGGCGGCGGCGGTGTCCTGCAAGGGCGGCAGGTGGCTGATCAAGGTTTCCAGCAGGGCGTCATAGAGCATTTTCTCCCGTGCCAGGGCGCGGCTCTTGGCCGACAGCGCCTTGTCTTCGAACTCCTTGAGTTCCGGAGTGATGAAGCGCTCGGCGCCCTTGAGGGTCTGGCGACGAATGTAGTCTGCCGGTGCCTGCTCAGCTTGTTTGCTTGGCAGTTCGATGAAATAGCCATGAATGCGGTTGTAGCCGACCTTGAGGTTGGCCAGGCCGGTACGGGCCTTTTCCCGAGCCTCGAGGTCGATCAGGAACTGCCCGGCGTTTTCGCTCAGGGATTGCAGTTCGTCCAGCTCAGCGTCGTAGCCGGTCTTGAGCACACCACCGTCGCGGATCACCGCCGGCGGGTTATCGATGATCGCCTTGGCCAGCAGGGCGGCGAGCTCGGGGTAGGTGCTGGTGGTGACGGCCAGTTGCTGGAGATGCGCCGAGTCCAGCTCGGTCATCGCTTCCTGCAATTCGGGCAGGGCGGCCAGGGCATCACGCAGGCGGGCCAGGTCCCGAGGACGGGCATTACGCAAGCCGATCCGCGCCAGGATCCGCTCGATATCGCCGATTTCCTTCAGTTGCGGCTGCAAGCGCTCGAAGCGATAGCCATCCAACAGGCAGGTAATCGAAGACTGGCGCGCCTGCAGAACCTTGAGGTCGCGCAACGGGCGGTTCAGCCAACGGGTCAGCAACCGGCTGCCCATGGCGGTCTGGCAACGGTCGACCACCGACTGCAGGGTGTTGTCGCGCCCGCCGGCCAGGTTGGTGTCCAGTTCCAGGTTGCGCCGGCTGGCGCCGTCCAGCACCACGGTGTCGTCCAGCCGCTCATGGCGCAGGCTGCGCAGGTGAGGCAGGGCGGTGCGCTGGGTTTCCTTGGCGTAGCCGAGCAGGCAACCGGCGGCGCCAAGGGCCAGGGTCAAGGTTTCGCAGCCGAAGCCCTTGAGATCCTGGGTGGAAAACTGTTGGCACAGGCTTTTGTGCGCCGAATCCCGATCGAAATCCCAGGGCGCGCGGCGGCGGACGCCACGGCGTTTTTCCGCCGGCAGGCCCTGGGGCCAGTCATCGGGAATCAGCAGCTCCACCGGATTGATCCGCTCAAGCTCGGCCAGCAGGTTTTCCCAGCCCTTGATTTCCAGGACGCTGAAATTGCCGCTGGTGATGTCCAGCACCGCCAGACCGAACAGGCGCTCATCACCCAGCACGGCAGCGATCAGGTTGTCACGGCGCTCATCCAGCAGGGCTTCGTCGCTGATGGTGCCCGGGGTGATGATACGCACCACCTGGCGCTCCACCGGGCCTTTGCTGGTGGCGGGGTCGCCCACCTGCTCGCAGATCACCACCGACTCGCCGAGCTTCACCAGCTTGGCCAGGTAGCCCTCAAGCGAGTGATAGGGGATACCGCACATGGGAATCGCCTGGCCTGCCGACTGTCCGCGTGCCGTGAGGGTGATGTCCAGTAGCTTGGCGGCCTTCTTCGCATCCTCATAGAAGATCTCGTAGAAGTCGCCCATGCGGTAGAACATCAACTGATCAGGGTGCTGGTTCTTGAGGCGCCAGTACTGCTGCATCATCGGCGTGTGGGAGGACAGATCGGAGGTATTTTTACTCATTGGTATTCAAGTGGATTCGTTGAATGGGTGACGCAAAGGAGCGCTGGGCTCGGCTTTTTGCAGATGGCGGCAAGGTTACCACGGGTGCCGAAGCCTTACAGGCAACAAGGCGCTACCGATTTTGTCCGGGAAATGCCGTGCATATGCAAAACAGCATTTGTCATTGTTAAAAAGTTCGAGCAATATGCGTTCTATGCAAATACGCAATGTTTCTACCGTCCTAAGAGAGCTGCTGGACCGCGATGGTATCTCCCCTACGGAGCTGCATCGTCGTACTGGTGTGCCTCAATCTACCCTCTCGCGGATTCTCAGCGGGAAGATCGTCGATCCCTCGGATAAACACATCTCGCGGATCGCCGACTACTTCCAGGTGAGCACCGACCAATTGCGTGGGCGTGTGGATATCGCGCCTGCCCGGGCCGCAGCCGCCCGCGACGAGATTCATTCGGAACTCAAGGATATAAGCCTTTGGGACGACGACACCCCGGTCGAGGATGACGAGGTGTCGGTTCCATTTCTTCGCGAGGTTGAATTGGCTGCTGGATCAGGAAGATTCGTCATCGAGGAAAGCGAGCGCGCCAGCCTGCGGTTCGGCAAGCGCAGCCTGCGCCACAACGGTGTGCAGTTCGACCAGGCCAAGTGCGTCACGGTACGTGGCAACAGCATGTTGCCGGTACTGCGGGACGGCGCCACGGTCGGCGTCAACGCCGGCAAGAGCGCCATTGGCGATATCGTCGATGGCGACCTGTATGCCATCAATCACAACGGCCAGTTACGGGTGAAGCAACTGTATCGCCTGCCCACCGGCATTCGCCTGCGCAGCTTCAACCGCGACGAGCACCCGGATGAGGACTACAGCTTCCAGGAAATCCAGGAAGAGCAGATCAGCATCCTCGGCCACGTTTTCTGGTGGGGCATGTACGCCCGCTAAGCCGTCACCCCCCAGTAAAGCCCGCCATTGAGCGGGCTTTTTTTTGCCCGCGAAAAAACCCTGTCCCCAATATCCATGCGGTCCCCATGCATGGGCGCAAGACAAATGCATAAATAAATGCATTTTCGCATTGACTGCATATGCACGAATGCATAATATCCACCTCAAGCCGTCAACAACGGCTGCAACGACGCTCTTTAGTGGCAAAGCAAAGGCAGCGATGAACCGGCCTCGACGGTTCAGAGGGTTGGCAACTGACCCGGGTGTGCAGCGTAAAGCACCAGAAGCAGTTATCCGGCGGACAGGGTCGCGGTCGGAGGAACAATTTGAATGGGTCCGTACCGCGCCAGTAGTGCCGAAAGACCAAGGTTTGTATTGCTGAAAAGCCCGGGCGACCGGGCTTTTTGGAATGCCTGCCTAACGTGGGCCACCCATAGACAGGGACCCCTTGAAACACTCATTACCGTTTTTACCAACTGGCCATTTCGCTGGCCTTCAAACTGCACGGGAGACCTGAATGACAAACGAGCAGCAAGCCTTGCTGGACATGCCGATCTGGATGGTCATCGTCCTGGCGCTGGTCGGTGGCGTTTCCGGTGAAATGTGGCGCGCCGACAAGGAGGGCGCCCGCGGCTGGTCGCTGTTGCGGCGCCTGGCCCTGCGCTCCGGAGCCTGTGTGGTCTGTGGCGTCTCGGCAATCATGCTGCTGTATGCCGCCGGTGTGTCGATCTGGACCGCCTGCGCCTTCGGCTGCCTGACCGCCATGGCCGGCGCCGACGTCGCCATCGGCCTGTACGAGCGCTGGGCGGCCAAGCGCATCGGGGTCTGTGAGCCGCCTTCGCGGGATTCCAACTCGAGTCAGCCCTGATTGCCGGGTGACGCCTGCCTTCGACCTGATTCTGGAGCCAGACAATGAACGAACTTATCCAGTTGCATGACGCCATGGCGTCGACGATCAAGGCCGCGATGCCACAGTTGCTAAAGGTCGAGGCGGCTCCCGGCACGCCGGATGGCTCAGTGGTGCCAGCCGTCTATTTCTCCATCAGCGCTATGGACCACAGTGCCGACCCCGGCGACGGTCGCAGTGGCCTCAAGGCCAGCTTCGAGGCTCGCCTGCTGGTTGACCCCAACCTGGCCCGGGCGCCCTTGCAGGCGGCCATTCTGGCGGCCCAATTGATGGACCTGTTGCGCGGCCAATACTGGGATCTCGACTTCGTCGATGGGGTAACGGCCATGCAGGCCAAACCTGCTCCTGCGCCTGAGGCGTCGGCACTGAAAAACCTCTGGTTGGTGCAATGGCAGCAGGTCATTTATCTGGGGCAGGAGCAGTGGCCCTGGCCCAATCAACCACCGGGAAGCTTGGCGCTGGGGTTCAGCCCTGACACAGGCCTGGGCAACCGGGATAGATACCAGTCGCCGGAGCAGATGGAATGAGCTTTGTCGCCGCGACTCACGACCGGCTGATCGCCGGCTTGATCATCCCCTGCAGCGTGGTCGCTGTGGATCTCTTGGCCGGCATGGTGCGGGTTTCCGATGGCGCCGGCTGGACCAGTGCCTGGGTCCGCTGGCACAGCCAGGCCGCCGGCAAGGCCCGCCATTGGCGAGCGCCAAGCCTGGGCGAGCAGGGTGTCCTGATCAGCCCTAGCGGCGAGCCGGCACAGGGCACCTTTGTCCCCGGCCTGTATGGCAATGCCGGCCCCCAGCCGGACAACCGCGAGCATGTCGAAGTCTGGCGTTTCGAAGACGGCGGCTCGCTGGTCTATGACTGGCAGGCCAGCAGCTACAGCATCAGCCTGCCCCACGGCACCGTTAGCATTCAGGTGGGCGCCAGCTCGGCGCTGATCACCGACAGTGCCATCAGCGCCAAGGCCGCCAGCATCAGCCTGAGCGGGCCGATCACCCTGAATGGCGATGTGCAAGTCAACGGAGCCTTGAAGGTGGCCGGGGATATCAATGGCGGCGGCAAGATCATCGATACCGGCGGCAATACGCCCAACCACAAGCACTGACCACAGCCCGCCCCAGCGGGCTTTTTTCTGCATGGAGTCATCATGAGCAGCAGCAAGAAAACCACTAGCAAGCGAGCCAGTGTCAGCCTCGCGGTGTTCCGCGACAACCTCTACACCAGCCGCATGCTGATCCTGCCGGATGGCAGGCAGTTGTCGGTCGAGCAAGGGCAGGTATCCGCCGACGCTGCCGACAGCGCCGCACTGGATTACCTGCGCCAGCACCCGGATCTGCAACCCCAGGAGTAACGCCATGATCGGAATGGATCGCCGTACCGGCCTGGCGCTGTCCGGCATCGAGCATGTCCGGCAGTCCATCGAAGACATCCTGACCACGCCCCTCGGCAGTCGGCGCATGCGCCCGGAGTACGGCAGCAACCTGCGCCGTTATGTCGACCTGCCGGTCACCGGCGGTTGGAAAAGCGCGGTGCAGGCCGAAGTGGCCCGGGCGCTGTTGCGCTGGGAACCGCGGCTGAAGCTGGAGCGCGTGCAGGTGGTGGCGGTGGTGGAGGGGCAGATTAGCTTTCAACTGAGCGGCCAGTACCTGGGCAATAACGCGGTTTTGGAGGTGGTGGCATGAGCATGCTGGACTTGTCGGCACTGCCGGCACCACAGGCGCTGGAAACCCTCGATTTCGAAGAGCTGTATCAGGGCAAGCTGGCGACTTTCCGCCGGCATATGGGCGAAGGCTGGACCGCGGCCCTGGAGAGTGATCCGGTGGTCAAGCTGCTGGAACTGTCGGCTTATGGCGATCTGCAAATGCGCGCCCGGATCAACGATGCGGCCAAGGCCTTGCTGCTGGCCCATGCCAAGGGCACGGACCTGGATCACCTGGCGGCCAACGTCAAGCTGCAGCGGCTGGTGATCCAGCCGGGCGATCCTCTGGCGGTGCCGCCAGTGGATGAAGTCAAGGAATCGGACGATGCCCTGCGCGAGCGCATCCAGTTGGCCTATGAAGGGCTGACCACGGCGGGCCCGCGCAACAGCTACATCCTGCATGCTCGTAACGCCTCGGCGCTGGTGGCGGATGCCTCGGCAGAAAGCCCGGCGCCGGCCTGCGTGACGGTTTCGGTTCTAGGGCTGGAGGGTGACGGGACCGCAGGTCCTGAGTTGCTGGCGGCGGTTGCCAAGGCTCTCAACGACGACGATGTGCGGCCGGTGGCGGATCGGGTCACGGTGCAGAGTGCCCAGGTGCTGCGCTACCGCGTCGATGCGGTGCTGCACATGAAGGGCCCGGGCCCGGAAAGCGATGCTGCCTTGGTCGAGGCTGAGCGCAGGTTCAAGGCCTGGATGAACCCGCGCAAGCGCCTGGGGGTGGAGGTGGCCCGTTCGGCCATCGATGCCCAGCTGCACGTCGCCGGGGTGGCCCGGGTGGAGTTGCCAGGGTGGCAGGACCTGGCGCCAACGCCAGCCCAGGCGGCGTACTGCACCGGCTACAGCATCAAGCTGGGTGGCTGATATGAGCAGCCTATTGCCAATCAACAGCACGCCCCTGGAGCGCGGCCTGGAAGCGATCAATACCAAGGACACGGCCAGCATCCTGCGCACGCTCTACAACCCCGACACGTGCCCAGCGCATCTGCTCTCGCAGCTGGCCTGGGCCTGGTCGGTGGATCGCTGGGACCCAGGCTGGTCTGAGACGGTCAAGCGCAGCGCCATCAAGGCTTCATTCTTTATCCATGCACGCAAGGGCACCATCGGCGCACTGTGCCGGGTAGTGGAGCCGCTGGGCTATCTGATCGAGATCATCGAGTGGTTCAACACGGTGCCCCAGGGCGTACCCGGAACCTTTGCCTTGAAGGTAGGCGTCCTCGATACCGGAATCACCGAGGAGATGTATCAAGAGCTGGAACGCCTGATCGATGACGCCAAGCCGGTCACCCGGCAGCTGACCGGTTTGGCGATCAGCCTGGAAACTCAAGGCGCCTTGAATATTGGCGTTGCGGTGTACGGCGGGGATGAAATCGACGTGTACCCGCCAGTGCTACGCGACATTGTCGCGACCGGCGTCCTCGGCAACACCGGCCGCGAGGACTCAACCGACAGCGTCGACGTTTATCCGCCATCCCCTGAAACCATTGCCCTTATCTGCCAAATCGGTGCCCCTGGGCGTGAACACACTATCGACATATTGGACAGCTACCCATGATCGACCCGAACAGTCAGTTCTTCGCAATTCTTACGGCGGCCGGCGAAGCCAAGCAAGCCAACGCCGATGCCCTGGGCATTCCCTGGAAACTCACGGAAATGGGGGTGGGTGATGCCAACGGTACTGACCCTATCCCTGACCGGGCGCAGACCCGGCTGATCAACGAGCGCCGGCGCCGGCCGCTGAACAAGCTGTCGGTCGACCCGGCGAATCCCAACATCCTGGTGGCCGAGCAGATTATCCCGGCCGACGAGGGTGGCTGGTGGATTCGTGAAATTGGTTTGTATGACGCCGACGGCGCTCTGGTCGCGGTGGCGAACTGCGCCCCGAGTTACAAGCCGCTGATGTCCCAAGGCTCTGGTCGCACGCAAGTCGTGCGTATGAACTTCATCGTCTCCAGCGCGGCCAGCGTGGTGCTGAAAATCGATCCGGCCGTGGTGCTCGCTACCCGGCAATATGTCGATGATTCGATTGCCGATGCGGTCAGTCGCCAGGACGCCAAGGCGTCGGTGTTGGTGGCGACCACGGGGCCGATTCAGCTGGCCGGGGCCCCGACCATTGACGGGGTCCCGGTGCCGCTGGGCTCGCGGGTGTTGGTGAAGGACCAAGCCCAGGCCAAGGACAACGGGATCTACCTTACGGCCGACATCTGGAAGCGAGCCGCCGATGCAGACAGCAGCGCAAAAGTCACCCCCGGCCTGCTGGTGGCTGTCGAACAGGGCGCAACCAGTGCTGACTCCCTATGGCTGCTGTCGACTGATGGGCCGATTGTGCTGGGCACCACGCCGCTGGCGTTCAAGAGCGTGACCCAAGGACTGGCGCCGATCAACTCTCCAGCGTTTACCGGGGTGCCGAGCGCTCCAACTGCGGCTCAGTTCGATACAAGCAAAGCCCTGGCTACGACCGAATATGTGCAGCGGGCGCTCGGAAATTTTGCCGGGCAATTCGGGGCGTCCACTAGCCAGACGCTAACGCTCGCCCAGGCCGGTTTACTTATCAATGCGAGCAGTACGGTCACCCTTACGCTGCCAGCTGTCACCGCTCAGAACATCGGCGCGACATATCAAATCAACAACGCCGGCAATGGCGTAGTTACTGTTCAGGCCGCGCCTGGGCAGGCGCTCTACGGGGTTGGAAATTCAACACCACGGACATTCGTTCTGGGGTCGGGCGATACAGTGACAATCGGCTGCGTCGGGGTCGGTCAATGGTATGGATGGGGGGGGGTTCAACTCGGTTCCTCATCTGCATTTGCAGCGTCGTTAAACACCTCAGGTCATACAAAGCTGCCGAACGGGTTTATCGAGCAGTGGGTTACTGGTACTAGCGACAACAATGGAACGATGTCTCTAACGCTACCAATCAAGTTTCCCAACGAAATTTTAGGCGGTGTTGCTGACGAGTACGCGCCGGGAAACTGGCTGCCGGGCGGAGTCTCGATATGGGGGTTTGATTTTGCAAACAGTACGACCTCTGTCGTTGTTGCTAGATCACGCCAGATCGTAGGTACAGCAGGGCCTGTGGCAAAGGCAGGGATATCGGGGCGAATTCGAGTGTGGGGGCGCTAACATGGAAATCTATTTTTTCGATGCTCAGACGCTGGGTTTTTTAACCGCGGGATATCATGGAGACGTGGTTACTCAAGGTCTCTGCGAGTTGTCCGCCGACGAACACAGGGCGCTGCTTGCTGGCCAGGCAATGGGTAAACGTATCGTTGCAGATAAGGCCGGGAGGCCTGCGCTTGTCGATCTTCCTCCCCCGCCTCGCGAGGAGCTGCTGGGAGCTGAACGGGCATGGCGGGATACACGTCTTGCTGCAACCGACGCGGTAGTAATGCGACACCGCGACGAGCTGGAAGACGGCGCTGCTACCACTTTGAAAGCCGAGCAATACACCGAGCTCCAAGCCTACCGCCGGGCGCTGCGTGGCTGGCCCGAGTCTGGCGAATTCCCGCTCAGCGAACACCGGCCGCCGGTGCCCGCGTGGCTGCCCAGCCTGACCCTATAAACGCCCCGCACTGTCGGGGCGTTTTCATTCCAGCGCTTCGGCACCTGTACCACCCACGGCCTCGTACATGCGGGGCCTTGACATTTCTGGAGACTCTATGAGCTTTTTCCACGGCGTTACCGTCACTAACGTGGACACCGGTGCACGCACCATCTCGCTGCCCACTTCCTCGATCATCGGCCTGGTGGACACCTTCACCGAAGGCCCTGGCGCCACTGCCAAGGCCAATGATCTGCTGCTGATCAGCAACGAGCGCGAGGCCATCGCTGCCTGGGGCGCGGATGCGGCCATCACCAAGGCTTGCCAGGCCATCTACCAGCGGGCCAAGGCGGTGATCGTCGCTTGCGGCGTGGCCAAGGTGGCCGATGCGGCCGAGCAGACTTCGGCGATCATCGGCGGCGTGCTGGCCAACGGCAAGCGCACCGGCCTGCAGGCGCTGCTGGACGGCAAGAGCCGGTTCAACGCCCAGCCACGCCTGCTGGTCACCCCCAAGCACAGCTCGACCCAGGCGGTGGGCACCGCGCTGGTGGCCCTGGCCGACAAGCTGCGCGGCCTGGCGATTCTCGATGGTCCCAACAGCACCGACGAAGCGGCCATGGCCTACGCCAAGAATTTCGGCGCCAAGCGCGCCTATATGGTCGACCCGGGCATCAAGTACTGGGACAACAGCGCCAACGCCACCGTCGATGCCCCGGCCTCGGCCTGGGTGGCCGGCCTGTTCGCCTGGACCGACAACGAATACGGCTTCTGGGCCTCACCCTCGAACAAGGAGTTCGTCGGCATCAGCGGCACCAGCCGTCCCATCGAGTTCCTGGACGGCGATGAAAGCTGCCGCGCCAACCTGCTGAACAACGCCAACATCACCACCGTGATTCGCGATGCGGGCTTCCGCCTGTGGGGCAACCGCACGTTGTCCAGCGATCCGAAGTGGGCCTTTGTCACCCGGGTGCGGACCCTGGATATCGTCATGGACGCCATCCTCTACGGCCACAAATGGGCGGTGGACCGCTCGATCACCGCGACCTACGTCAAGGACGTCACCGAAGGCCTGCAGGCGTTTATGCGCGACCTGAAGAACCAGGGCGCGATCATCAACTTCGAGGTCTACGCCGACACCGAGCTCAACACCGCCAGCCAGCTGGAGCAGGGCAAGGTGTACTGGAACATCCGCTTCACCGACGTGCCACCGGCCGAAAACCCCAACTTCCGCGTCGAGGTCACCAACCAGTGGCTGACCGAAGTCCTCGAACCAACCGCTTAAGGAGCAGCAGCAATGGCAATGATTCCCGAAACCCTGGCGAACATGAACCTGTTCGTCGATGGCATCAGCTTTCAAGGCGACGTGCCGAGCCTGACCCTGCCCAAGTTGACCCTCAAGACCGAGGAGCACCGTGTCGGCGGCATGGATCTGCCGGTGGAGCTGGACATGGGCATGGAAAAACAGGAAGCCGGCTTCACCACCACCGGCGTGCGTCGCGAGTCGCTGAAGATGTTCGGCCTGGCTGACGGCAGCGGTTTCAGCGGTGTGTTCCGTGGCGCCTTCAAGGGCCTCAAGGGCAAGGTCACCCCGGTGATCGTCACCCTGCGTGGCCTGCTCAAGGAAGTGGACATGGGCGATTGGAAGGCCGGCGACAAGGCTGAGATCAAGCACAACGTGTCCCTGACCTACTACAAGCTGGAAGTCGAGGGTCGGCTGATCTACGAGATCGATGCCCTGGGCATGAAGCGTGTGATCAATGGCGTCGACCAGCTCGCCGCGCAACGTTCGGCCCTGGGCCTGTAAGGAAACCAATCGCATGTCTCAAGCAATCAGCAAGACCCCGGCCTGGATGACCCTGAGCGCGGAAAACGTGGTGATCAGCCTCAGCAAGCCTGTGGAAATGAACGGCGTGCTCTGCGACAAGGTCACCTTGCGTGCTCCCACCGTACGCGATGTGCGTGCGGCCAATGCTGGGGCCGTTGGCGATGATGAACAGCGTGAACTGATGCTGTTCGCCAGCCTGGCGCAAATCGGCGCCAAGGACCTGGAAGGCATGGCGCTCAAGGACTACCAGCGCCTGCAGGCCGGTTATTTTCGCCTGGTGCAAGACGACGAACTTTGACCCGGCGCTGATCAAGGTGGCGGCAAAGCGGCTCGCCAGCGAGCTGCATTTTTCCGCAGAGGAAATCATGACCATGCGCTATTGCGACATGGTCTGGTGGCTCACGGATTGAGCCCGTCACCACGGGAGTAGGGACGTTACATGGCGAGCAAACTCTTATCAGAGCTGGCGGTGATAGGCACCGCCATCCGTTCGACGGCGGACGCCGCCTTCAATACGGTAGAAGACCGGATCAAGAAACTGCAGGAGCAGGGCAACCAGGCCAGGGTGCTGGAAAAGACCATAGGCCAGACCCTGCGCCTGCAGGATCAATGGAAAAAGGCCCACGACACCGGAGCGTCTTCCGCCGCCGGATTGTTGCGCCGCTTGCAGGACAGTCGCGACGGACTGCGCCAGCAGGGTGTCCTGGTGCATAAGCTGCGTCAGGAATATCAGGCCCTGGGCAATGTGGCTCGAGGCTCGGCGCTGCAGGCCCGGGGGCATCAGCAGATTGCCCAGGGCAAGGCCGACTTCAAGGCGGCTTACAGCTGGGCCAAATTCGGTGCGGAAAAACTCAGCGTCCCGGTCAAGGTCAACGCCGACTATCAAGCGCTGATCCGCGATATGGCGATCAAGGCCAATGTGGCCAACCAGCCTCAGGAAGCGCAACTGAGCCGCACCGTCATCCAGACCTCCCGAGACACGGGAATGGCCCGTAACGATGTGGCGGCCCTGGTGAGCCAGATGACCACCAGCGGCATGTCGCTGGACAAGGCCCGAGGCTACGCGGCGCTGGGCGCCAAGTTTGCGGTGGGGCAGGGCGCGGCTGGCGAAGACACCGCGCAACTGATGCGAGCCCTGGAGCTGCACGCCGGAATCAGCGATCCCAAGGTCATGGAGCAGGCCCTGGAGGCCATCGCCTTGCAGGGGCTGGCGGGCAACTTCGAGGCCGCCGATATGGCGCGCTTGCTTCCGGCCTTGCTTGAGAGCGCCAAAGGTACGGGGCTTACCGGTATGGATGCGGTGAGCCAGCTGGGCTCGATGCTGCAAGTGCAGATGAACACCGCGGCAAGTCCTGAGGCGGCCGCAGGCCAATTGCAGAACTGGATAGAAAAAATCGGCTCCAGCGATGCGGTCAACGCCTACAAGGATGCCGGCATCGATTACCAGGCTTCGCTGAACACCGGTATCCAGAAGGGCATGTCGAGCCTGGAAGCGAGCTTTGCCCTGGCCATGCAGTACGTCAGGGCCATCGACCCGGACAAGGCGGCGAAGATGGCCGAGGCCCAGGCGCAGATCAGCCAGGAAACGGACCCGGCCAAGGCCAAGGCCATGCTCGAGGCGCTGGAAGAGTCCCTGCGTACCGGCGACCTGTTCACCAATATGCAGATCAAGGCCGCCTTGATGGCCCAGACCCAGGGTCGGCAGCAGTACGAGCAAGTGAAGAAGGACTCGTTGAGCGCTTCGGCTGTTCTCGACAAAAACCTGGCCGAACGTCGACAAGCCTCCGCGCAGCTGTGGAAGGAAACCGAGCAGGCGATCGATGGTGGCATGCAGGCTGTGGGAGCGGCCTTGCAACCGGCTACGGATCTGGCGGCCAAGAGCATCACTTGGGTGGTTGGCAAGCTGACCCAGCTGGCGGAGACGACCCCGTCGCTGGTGCTAGGGGGGACGGCCCTGGGCGCGGCTTTTGTCGCGGTGAAAAAGCTGATGGCGGTCTACAGCGTCGGCAAGGGCCTGCTGGATGTCTTGCGCGGTGGGTTGAACACCGACCCCAAGGTGGCAAAGCGCGTGTCTGGCCGCAAGGCTGGAGGTCTCGACGGATGTAAGCCCGTGGTCGACTGCTGTCTGGGTAAATCCAAGGCGGCAAAGCGCGCGCCTGGTCGCAAGGCGAGCGTCATCGATTGCTGTGACGCTTGGCTCGATTGCGGCCCGGAGAAAAAATCTCGCAAGGGGCGTGGCAAGCGCCAGGCACCGAGGCGCGACTCTCGTTCGAAGGGCCCAGGTCGCCAGGGGTTCAAGAACCCTTTGACGCCCAGTGGCTTGGAGAAAGTGGCCAGCGGGGCGAAAGCCTCTGGTGCCATCGGCACTTTGGCAAAAGGCACAGGTTCCCTGGCCAAGGGGGCCGCATCCCTGTTCAAAGGCGGTGCGATCCTTTCGCTGCTCGGTGCTGGTATCCAGGTTGCGGACACCTATCTGAATGCCCAGACCCAGGATGAAAAAGCCGAGGGTTATGGCGAGGCGGCCGGCAATCTTGCTGGTGCCGCGGCGGGTGCTGCGGCAGGGGCCGCCATTGGTTCGGTGGTGCCGGTCATCGGTACTGTGATTGGTGGGCTGGTGGGCGGCGCCCTGGGCGCCTGGGGCGGTTCGGCTGCGGGGGGCGCCTTGGGTAAAAAGCTCTTCGGCTCCGACGATTCCCTCAAGCGAATGCCCGACGCCGGCCCGCTGATGATGCGTGACGCTGGAAAGAACATCCCGCCCGTCATGGGCGATATCGCCAAGTCCTTCCAGCCAGGCCAGCCCTCACCGCTGATGGGGCAGGTGGTGCGTTCGATGGCGAGCCCATTGGCGTCTGCATCGACACCGGCCGGCATCAGTGCGCCGCCAGCCATCAAGGAAGCAGCGCCGGCGATCGAGCAGCAGTTCAGCTTCGCGCCTTACTTGTCGATCTCGGTCCAGGGCGATGTCAAAGACCCCGCCCAGCTGGCCCGGGAGCTGGAACCCTACCTGCGTTTTCAGTTCGACGAATACAGCCGTCAGGCGGCCGGTCGTCAGTTGTTCGACGCCGCACACATTTAAGGAGCTGGCATGGCCTATATGGAGCAACTGCAATCAGGGCTTGGTGCCCTGGTGGCTGCCGCAGAGGCTGGGCGGCGCAGCGCGGACGAGATGCTGGGCCCGATGAACGGCGCCGTCAGCGATATCCGTGGCGCCGCCCTGGAGCTGGAGAACCTGCCCATTGTCGGGCCGGTGATCGGCGCCAAGCTGCAACGGACCCTGCGCGGCATCAGCGCCGCGCAATCTTTGGTCGGTGAAGTGGCCGCCAAATACAGCCAGGCGGTGAGCGTGGCGGGGGAGGTCCGGCAACGTCTCGAGGCGGTGCAGGAACAGGTGGCCAAGGTTGGCGCGGTGATCAACCGCGTCGGCGGGCAGATCAGCCCCGCGCTGGGCAACATCTTTGCCAGCGAGGTCCTGGCCGATCCGCAGACACCGGCGGCCGAGGCGGTGAAGCCTTTTCCCCACCTGCTGATCCTGCAACCACTGGGCGCCGTTTCACAGCCCTTCTACTTCAACCTCGACACTGCGGCCTTCAATGAACTGCGCCGTCAAACCGGGTTTCGCTGGGCCGGCCAGGAGCGCCTGAGCCGCAGCAGCGCTCAGCAGGCGGTGGGCCTGGGCGATGAGCGGATCACCCTCAAGGGCGCGGTATTTCCGGGGTTCAAGGGCGGCCTGGGCCAGTTGCAGACCTTGCGCAGCATTGGCCGGCAACTGCAGCCACTGAGCCTGACCACGGGTTATGGCGAAGTGCTGGGAACCTGGTGCCTGACCAGCATCGACGAGGACCAGGGTTATTTACTGGCGGGCGGCATTCCCCGCAAACAAGGTTTTTCACTGGAGTTTGTGAGCTATGGCGACGACCTGCAGAACCTCTGACGGAGACCTGCTCGACACCCTGTGCCAGCAGTACTACGGGCACCTGAACGGCAGTCTCGAGGCGGTGTTGGATGCCAATCAGGGCCTGGCCGATGAGCCTCAGCCGTTTCGTGCCGGCGTATTGATCGTGCTGCCGCAACTGCCGCTGCGAACGGCCGCCATGGTTCAGCTATGGGACTGATCGGCCGCTCAACCCCAAGACCCTGGCACGCCCGGGGTGGCTTTTTTCCGGAGCATGCAACATGACCCCAGCCTTTCGAATCGTCGCCGACGGTCGGGATATCACCGCGCTGATCAACGACCGGTTGCTGTCGCTGCGGACCACGGACAAGCCCGGCATGGAGTCGGACGATTTCGAGCTGCGCATCGATGATCGCGACTCAGCCGTGAACCTGCCCAAGCGTGGCGCGCAGATCGAAGTCTTCCTCGGTTATGCCGGCCAGCCCCTGACCCGCTTGGGGCGCTACACGGTGGACGAGGTGGTGGTCAGCGGGCCGCCGGACAGCATCGAGATCCGCGGCAAGGCCAGCGATATGCGCGGCAGCGGCAAGACCACCCGCAGCGGCAGCTGGGAGCAAGTCGCGTTGCAATCGATCGTCCGTGACCTGGCGGCCCGTAACGGCTGGATAGCCGTATGCCCGGTCAGCACCAAGGTGCCTAGGGTGGACCAGCTGAATGAATCCGACTTCAACTTCATCACCCGCCTGGCCCGACAGTACGACTGCACCGCCAAGGTCGCCGCAGGCAAGCTGCTGGTGCTGCCGCGCCAGGGCGGCCAGAGCGCCAGCGGCCGGGCCCTGGGGGCGATAACCCTGACCCGGCGGGACGTCACTCGCTATCAGTTCCGCCTGAGTGACAACAGTACCCACAAGGCGGTGCAGACCCGCCACCAGGACCCCAAGAGCGGCAAGCTCAGGGTTATCGAACTGGGTAACGATGCGGCCCCGGCCGAAGTGCCCGCGGTGCATACCGATCGCCATCTCTACCCCAACCAGGCCGCTGCCGAGCAGGCGGCCAAGGCGCGCCTGGCCAGCTTCAACCGCAGCACCGCCGGCCTGCACCTGGAGATGCCGGGGCGCATCGACCTGTTCGCTGAACGCATGATCAACGCCCAGGGTTTCAAGCAGGGGCTCGATGGCCAGTACCTGGTGGACTCGGTCGAGCAGCTGTTCAACGCCTCCGGCTGGACCACTCGGGTCGAGTGCAACGCCGGGCAGAAAGGCAAGGCCCGCGCCAAGGCCAAGAGCAAGCCCGCCAGCAGACCACTGCGAGTGGTGCAGCTGTAAGTCGCCATCCACTTTTCCGCCCTGCGCTCGCAGGGCTGGCCGACAACTCACCTTTTCCAAGCATGCGGTTCACCCGCAGGAGTACTCATGAACTCAGGCAGTGCCCAAGCGGCCTCGAGCAGAGGCGTGCGAGGTTTTTTCCAGTGCCTGATCGGCACCTACACCTTGCTGCTGGCCAGCGCAGCCAACGCCGCGCCCTTTGTCCTGGCCTACACCGATGGCCAGGTCGAAGCCTCCTACAGCAATCTGCAAGCCTTCCATCGCAACCTGTCCGCCGTGGGCCTGGGCAGCACCTACGGGCTGACGGTCACCGGCCAGTTGCACCAGGACGGCATGAACGACACCACGGCCAATATCATCCGCTTCGCCAAGGCCAAGGCCTTGCCGCTGTACCCCACCGTTTCCGACTACAACCAGGACATCGCCGCATTCGACCCGGCGATTTCCCATTCCATAGTCAACGACCCGGTCCTGAGCGCCAGCAGCATCAAGCAACTGCTCAAGCTGACCCGGGACGCAGGCTTTGCCGGCATCAACCTGGATTTCGAGCAGGTCGAACCGCGCAATGCCGAAGCTTTCTCCGCCTATGTCAAAGCCCTGGCCAGCGCCCTGCATGGCAGTGGCAAGAAGCTGATCATCAGCATCCCTCCCAAGCTCGACGACCACCAGCCCGAGTACCTGCAAGGCTATGACTACCGGACCCTGGGGGCGGTGGTCGATTACTTCCAGGTCATGACCTACGACCAGGTCGGGCCGGGCTGGAGCAGCGGCGGCTTCCACCATGAAGTCTGGCCCGGCCCCGAGTCCGGCGCCGACTGGCAGCAGGCGCTGCTGCGTTATGCGGTATCGCGAGTGCCGGCGCGCAAGGTGCTGTCCGGGCTGCCGGCCTATGGGCTGGACTACAGCATCGGCAACCGGGTGCACTGGTCGGCCTACCAGGAAATCATCACCGAGCATGGCGCCACCCTTCACCTGGATACGGCTTCGGCCACCCCTTATGCCACCTGGGGGCCGGTCAAGCATTTCGCCGATGGCGTGCAATGGATACCGCAGCGGGCCCAGCCGGTGCTCTGGTACGACGACGCCAACAGCCTGAAAACCAAGACCGCCCTGGTCGGCACGCTGGGCCTGGGTGGCACCAGTGTCTGGGCCATGGGCTATGAGAACGCCGAGTTTTGGGCGGCAGTGCAGGCGGGGTTGAGCAAAGGCACGGCGCTGTTGCCGGCCGGGCCGAACTGAGCCGCTGCAGCGTTGCCCCGAACATGCATAAGAATCCTGGAGCCTTTCGATGAAATTCAGCGCTGTACTCACCCAGCTGAACAACCAATGCCCCAGCCTGGCTGGACGCATCCTTGCCGGCATCAACCCCGACACCCTTGCCGGTAATACCAGCCAAGCCGTTCCCGCGGCCCAGGTCTCGCCGATCAATGATCTGGCCAGCGCCAGCGCGGCACAGAACGCCCAGGGCCAGGCTATTCGCGAGCGTTGCGAAGTACTCCTGGTGCTTGACGCAACGGACGCTACAAAAGCGCTGGAACTCATGCACGACCTGCGCGCCGAAATCTGGCGCGCCCTGGTCGGTTTCAAACCCGGGCCCGACTACAACCCCATCGAATACGAAGGCGGCGAGTTGGTGTCTCTCAATGCCACTCGCTTGCTCTACCGCCTGCGCTTTTTCGCCGAGTTCCAGCTGGGGCGCAACCTGCCCAGCCAGCCGGCGGAAACCTGGCATGAACGTGAACTCGACGGCTTGCCGTCCTTGACCGGGGTCACGGTGCGGGTCGATGCCATCGATCCGGCAGACCCCAATTTGAAGAAACCGGGCCCCGACGGGCGCCTGGAACTGACTTTCTCAGGAGAGCTGAAGCAATGAGCAAACGCATCACCGTGCTGCCGGTCGCCGGCCGCGCCGTACCGGACCCGGAGGCAGGCGATCTGCTGCCGATGGAAGGTCGTGAAGTACCGGACAACGCCTGGTGGCGTCGACGTCTGGCCGATGGCGATATCACTAGCAAAGCCGTGAAAGCGGCAAAATCTCAAGGAGCCAAATAATGGCGATCGGTTTCAGCAATATCCCGGCGGACATCCGTGTACCGCTGTTCTACGCCGAGATGGACAACTCGGCGGCCAATAGCGCCTCGTCGGCCCTGCGCCGGCTGATCGTCGCCCAGGTCAACGACAACCAGAACGGCGATGACCTCGGCAAGCTGGTGCTGGTGTCCAGCGTGGCCTTGGCCAAGAGCATCGGCGGCCAAGGCTCGATGCTCGCCTCGATGTACGAAACCTGGCGCAAGACCGACCCGGTCGGGGAAATCTGGTGCCTGCCGCTGCGCAGCACCGAAGGCAGCGTGGCCAAGGCCGAGCTGAAGATCACCGGCACTGCCAGTGAAAGCGGCCTGCTCAACCTGTATGTCGGCGGTGTGCGGGTGCAGGCCTCCATCGTCAGCGGTGCCACGGCGGCCCAGGCTGCCAGCGCCCTGGCGCTGAAGATCAATGCCGCGGTGGACCTGCCGGTCACGGCGGCCGCGGTAGAGGGCACCCTGACCCTGAGCGCCAAATGGACCGGCGACAGCGCCAATGACATCAGCCTGCAACTCAATCGCCTGGGCAAGAGCAACGGCGAGCAGACCCCGGCGGGCCTGGCCCTGGTGGTGGGCAAGATGGCCGGCGGCACTGGCGTGCCGGATCAGGTCGCGGCACTGGCCGCCCTAGGCGACGAGCCGTTCGAGTTCATCTGCATGCCCTGGACCGACACCGCCAGCCTGAATGCCTGGCAAGCGGTCATGGGCGACAGCAGCGGCCGCTGGTCCTGGGCCAAGCAGCTGTTCGGCCATGTCTACAGCGCCAAGCGTGGCAGCGTCGGCACCCTGGTGGCGGCCGGCCAGGCGCGTAACGATCAGCACATGACCATCCAGGCCCTGGAAATCGGTGTGCCGCAACCGGTCTGGGTGCAAGCTGCGGCCCTGGCCGCACGCACCTCGGTATTCATTTCCGCCGACGCCAGCCGTCCGACCCAGAGCGGTAGCCTGCCAGGCATCGACCCGGCCCCGGCCAGCGATCGTTTCACCCTGACCGAGCGCCAGTCGCTGCTGAACTACGGCATCGCCACCGCCTACTACGAAGGCGGTTACATGCGCATCCAGCGGGCGATCACCACCTACCAGAAGAACGCCTACGGCCAGGCCGACAACTCCTACCTGGACAGCGAAACCATGCACCAGTCGGCCTTTATCGTGCGCCGCCTGCAAAGCGTGATCACCAGCAAGTACGGGCGCCACAAACTGGCCGCCGACGGCACCCGTTTCGGTGCCGGCCAGCCGATCGTCACCCCGAGCACCATCCGCGGCGAGCTGATCGCCCAGTACGCCAAGCTGGAGCTGGAAGGCCACGTGGAGAACGCCGAACTGTTCGCCGAACACCTGGTGGTGGAGCGCGACGTGCAGGACCCGAGCCGGGTCAACGTGCTGTTCCCGCCGGACTACATCAACGGCCTGCGGGTGTTCGCCCTGCTCAACCAATTCCGTCTGCAGTACGACGCCGCGGCCTGAGCCGGCTCTGCTTCACTGCGCTTTTCCAGCCCGCCTTGAGCGGGCTTATTTTTTGGGAGAAACAACATGGGTCAACTGATTGCGGGCACCTGCTACGTCAAAGTGGACGGCGCTCAACTGACCATCAACGGCGGCTGCGAAGCACCGCTGATGGCCGTCAAGCGGGAAACCGTGGTACCGGGCTTCTACAAGGAAACCGACCTCACCCCGTCGTTCAAGGTCACCGCGCTGCACACCCCGGACTTTCCGCTGAAGCAGCTGATTGCCGGTTCCGACATGACCGTCACCTGCGAATTCGCCAACGGCAAGGTCTATGTGCTGGCCGGTGCCTACCTGGTGGAAGAGCCGGTAGCCAAGGGCGATGACGCCAGCATCGAGCTGAAGTTCGAAGGGCAGAAGGGGACCTGGCAATGAGCAGCATCATCAAGCTCCAGGTGCCGATCGAGGCCCATGGTGAGCCCCTGGCCGAACTCAGCCTGCGCCGCCCGACGGTGCAGGAAGTGCGGGCGATCAAGGCGCTGCCCTACAAGATCGACAAGAGCGAAGAGGTCAGCCTCGATATGGATATCGCGGCCAAGTACATCGCGGTCTGCGCCGGCATTCCACCGTCCTCGGTGAACCAGCTGGACCTGGTGGACCTCAACACCCTGAGCTGGGCGGTGGCGAGTTTTTTCATGAGTGCGGCATCGCAGCCATCGCCGACCTGATCGCTGTCGCCTATGACTTGGCCTGGTTCTGGAAGGTTGACCCCGAACAGATGATGGCCAGGCCACTGGATGTGCTCCGGGAGTCCCTGGAGCACGCGCAACGGATCAATGCGATGCAGCAGGTGCAGTGATGGCGTATCGAAAAAGAAACAAGACCAAGGGCCGGCGGCCCAAGCAGGTCAGACAGAGCAAACCGGCAGCGCCTGTACCGCAGGCCAAGGCCAAGGCCGAGACTGAGACGGTCAAGCCCGCTGTGGCTGATAGCCCGAGCAAATCCCTTGATCCGGAGCTCACGGGCGTCCGCAAGGTGGTGGGCCAGTTCAGGAAAGGCATGGAAGAAAGCGGCCTTGGAGATCTCGACTTTTCGCAAATGCTTTCCGGGACCGGTTTGATCGCTCCTTTTGTGGCAAGCGTTCAGTCGGCGATCAAGGCGGAGGATCTTAAGGCGGCAAGTGCTGCCAAGGCCAAGGGCGTGGCCCGTCCGCACAATCAACTGGGCAGTACTTCGCAACACCTGAAGCAGTTTGATCGGGCGGTAGAGAAAATCACCCTCGATGTAGGGGGGGCATTGCTGCCGGCCATCAATGGCATTGTCACGGGGCTACTACCCGTGCTGACGGTAGTCGGCCAGTTCGTGGCTGAAAACCCAGGCCTGGTGCAGGGCCTGGCAGCGGCGGCGCTGGCCTTTACGGCAGCGACAGCGGCGGCCACGGTATTTGCCGCGCTGTCTTCACCCATAGGCCTGGCGATGCTGGCGATCGCTGCGGTGGCTGGTGTGGTGGTGGCCAACTGGAAGCCGGTCTCGCGGTTTTTCATCGATCTATGGGGGAAAATTTCGCCCACGGTCATGTCGCTGTTCGATCTCTTCAAGGAGGTTTTTGCCTGGACTCCCATTGGCCTGCTGATGACCAATTGGGGGCCTGTGAGCAGTTACTTCCAGACCCTTTGGCAAGAGTTGAATGCCGGTACCGGGCGCGTCTATCAAGCCTTGAACCTGTTCTTCAATTTGAGTGGTTTTGGGGTGTTGATCCGTAACCTGGAATCGATCAAGGACACGGCCAGGGTGGTCTTTTCCGGGCTGCGGGAGCTCTTTGAATGGAGCCCGCTCGGCCTGGTTGCCAGCCAATGGCAGCCTGTTGTGGGGCTGTTCAAGGCTATCTGGGATCTGATCTGGGCGCTGTCGGTAACGGCAAGGACATCGGTGGAGAATCTGTTCAGCTGGTCTCCTGGTCTGGGGATAAGGAAGGACCTGGATGAGATGATCCAGTGGTTTGCCTCATTCCGTGAGCGATTGGAGAAGGTTCTTGCACCCATTCGCGAAAGGCTCAGGGTGACCTTTGGCGATCTGCTCGGCAGTGTCACTGGTGAGGTCAAGGCTCTGGCCACGCGTGTCGAGGAGTACAACAAGCCGATTCTGACCGACGCGCCGTCTCCGCTGCCCTCGACCAACTTGCCGCAGAGTTCCAGCTCGTTGTTGCAACTGGTTGCCGCTAACAACCGCACTCAGCTTGAGGGCGGCCTCACGGTGAGCTTTACCGATGCTCCAGCCGGTTTGCGAGTCGATCAGGCCAATACCAATCAGCCGGGCCTCAATGTGAAATCGACCGTCGGCTATCGCTCACTTTCCCTAGGAGGTTCCTATGCCTGATTCCTGGCGCGATCGTTTATTGCCGGCGTCCTTTCGCGGCGTAGCCTTCTGGGTCGACCAGGCGAAGACCCCGGTGGGCCAGAAAGGCCAGTTGCACGAATACCCCCAGCGCGACCAGCCGTTTTTCGAAGGCCTTGGCCAGCAGGCGAAGATCCACGATCTGACGGCCTTTATCGTCGGCGCCGATTGCCTGGAGCAGCGCGACCTGTTGCTCAAGGCCCTGGAGCAGGGCAGCGGCGAGCTGGTGCACCCTTGGCTGGGGCGGATGCAGGTCAAGGTGGGCGAATGCGAAATGACCCAGAACCGCCAGGACGGCGGCCTGGTGACCTTCAGCCTGAAGTTCTACCCGGACCAGCCGCTGCGCTTTCCCTCGGCGGTGGTCAATACCCAGCAGCAGGTGCTGGTGGCCAGCGATACCCTGCTGGGTTCGGCGGTGCTGCGTTTCGAGTTCGCCACCAACCTGATCAAGCAGGCGCGACTCGGCGTGGACTCGCTGCGCAAGGGCCTGGCGGAGGTGTACCAGGTGATCGAGCACGAGTTCAAACCGCTGATCGAGTTCTATGGCGACCTCAACACCCTGGTCAAGGCGGTCAAGGAAATACCCAAGGAGCTGAGCACGGAGTTCAAGGGGTTGCTGGAAGATGTACGCGGGCTCAAGGACTTTGCCCGTACCGGCTATCGGCAGATGCTCGCCGATATTTCCCAGCAAGTGGAGGCGGCCAAGCGCATCGACGCGCCCAAGCTGACCACCGGCAAGGACACCACTGCAGCGGCCGAAGCGGTGGCCAACCTGGTGCAGGATGCACTGCTGGTGCAGATCGCCCGGCTGGTGTCGGCATTGCCGGTGGCCACGCCGGTGGTGAAGCTCAAGAGCACGCCGCCCCTGGCACAACAGGCCAGCCAGCCGGTCAAGCGCCTGGAAGTACCGGTGGCCGACGATGTGCTGGCCCTGCGTGAGCAGTTCAACGAGCTGATCTGGCAGGCCTCGCTCAAGGCCGATGCCAACCATTACCAGGCGCTCAACAGCCTGCGCCAGCAGGTGCAGGGGCATCTGAATGCCGTCGCTTCATCCGGTGTGCGCCTGGTCAGTCTCAGCCCGAAAAGCAGCACGCCGGCGCTGGTCCTGGCTTACCAGCGCTTTGCCGACGCCACGCGGGTTGGCGAGGTGATACAGCGCAATCGGGTGGCCCATCCGGGTTTCCTGCCGCCGGCCGATCTGCAAGTCGCACGGGAGTGAGTCATGGACGAACTGGCTAATATCGTCACCCTGACGGTGGACGGTCTGGATTACAGCGGTTGGAAAAGCGTCGAGATCACCGCCGACCTGGAGCGTCAGTTCCGCACCTTCAACCTCAATATCACCTGGCAATGGCCGGGGCAGGATGCGCAGGTACGGATTCGCCCCGGCGCTCGCTGCCAGGTGCGTATCGGTTGCGACCTGGTGCTGACCGGGCACGTGTACAAGGCGCCGGTGAGTTACGACGGCAAGCAGATCAGCCTGAGCATCCAGGGCAGCTCGCTGACCCAGGACCTGGTGGACTGCGCGGCGATCAACCAGCCGAGCCAATGGCGCCAGCAGGATCTGCTGAGCATCGTCCGTGCCCTGGCCGGCGCCTATGGGGTAGGGATACGCAGCGAGATCGCGCCCACCAGCAAACTGCACACCCACAGCCTTGTGCCGGGGGAGACGGTGTTCGCCTCCATCGACCGCTTGCTGACCCTGTACCGGGTGTTCTCCACCGATGACGCCGACGGCTACCTGCTGCTGGCGGCACCGGGCAGTGGCGGGCGCGCCAGCGATGCCCTGGAGCTGGGCAAGAACATTCTCTCGGCCAATGCGCCGATGGATTTTTCCGCGGTGTTCTCCGAGTACCGGGTGATCGGCCAGCACAAGGGCAGCGACCAGAGCAGTGGCGCGGCGGTGAGTGAGGTCTTTGGCCACTCCACCGATGCCGGCGCTGTGCGCAAACGGGTCACGGTGATCAGCGAGGCGGCGCAACTGACCGCGCAACTGGCCCAGCAACGGGCCGACTGGGAGCGCGGCACCCGTACGGGCAAGGCCCGCACCACCACCTACCAGGTACAGGGCTGGCGCCAGAGCAATGGCGACTTGTGGAAGCACAACAGCCTGGTGCGGGTGATAGATCCGGTGCTGGGCTTCGACCAGGACATGCTGATCTCCAAGGTCACCTGGTCGCTGTCCGAGCAGGGTTCGATCACCACCTTGCAAGTGGCCCCCCCCGAGACCTTCGACGCCAACCCTGTCCCGCCCAAAGCCTGAAAACCACGCACCCATCCGCACACCGAAGGAACCTTGCATGAGCCTACTGACACGCCTGTTGGCGCGGGGCACCGTGGTGCTCGCCAACTCGGCCAACAAACTGCAATCGCTGCAAATGCGCCTGACCGCCGGTGAGGTCAACGACGATATGGAGCACTTCGAACCCTACGGTTTCACCAGCAACCCTCTGGCCGGTGCCGAAGGCATCGCTACCTTTCTTGGCGGCGACCGTTCCCATGCCGTGGTGCTGGTGGTGGCCGACCGGCGCTATCGCTTGCAGAGCCTGGCCGCCGGTGAGGTGGCGATCTACACCGACGAGGGCGACAAGATCCACTTCAAGCGCGGGCGAGTCATCGATATTGAAACCACCACCTTGAATATCCGAGCCAGCAGTGGCGTCAACATCGACAGCCCGACGCTCAGCATGAGCGGCAAGATCGTCTCCCAGGGCGATCAGCTGGCCGCCGGCATCAGCCAGATCAACCACGTCCACAGCGGCGTGCAAGCCGGTCCCGGGCAGACCGGCGCACCCGTGGGAGCCTAAGCATGTTCGCCACCTATGACCTGAAGAACGCCCTGACCCGGGCGGTGGAAATCAGCCTGTTCACCTGGCGCCGCGCCGCCGATGACGATGCCCTGGACGATGACCAGCGCTATGGCTGGTGGGGCGACAGTTTTCCCACCGTGGCCGATGACCGCATCGGCTCGCGGCTGTGGCTGCTGCGCCGGGTCAAGCTCTCCCGGCAAACCCAGCTCGACGCTGAATTCTATGCCCGCGAAGCCCTGCAATGGCTGATCGACGATGGTCATTGCAAGGCCGTGGAGATACTCAGCGAACGCCTCGACGCCCAGCGCTTGAACCTGCGCACGGTGCTGATCCTGGCCGATGGCGAGCGTCTGGACCTCAACCCCATTCACAGTTGGCAGGTGACCTATGCCGTTTGAAACGCCTTCGCTGCCGGTGCTGATCAAGCGCACCCAAAGCGACCTGGCCAGCGATTCGCTGCGCCAGTCCGATGCCCAAGTGCTGGCCCGCACTCTCAGTGGCGCCGCCTTTGGCCTGTATGGCTACCTGGACTGGATCGCCGAGCAGATCCTTCCGGACAAGGCCGATGAGTCGACCCTGGAGCGCATCGCCGCCTTGCGCCTGAATCAGCCACGCAAGGCAGCCCAGGCCGCCACGGGCAGCGTCAGCTTCACTGCCGCCGCCGGAGCCGTGCTGGATGTCGGCACCTTGCTGCAGAGCAACGACGGTCGCAGCTACAAGGTGACCGCCGCCCGCACCACCAGCGCGGGGCTCAACAGCACCACGATCCAGGCGGTGGATGGTGGCGCCTTGGGCAATGCCGAGGCCGGCCTGAGCCTGATTGCGGTGCAGCCGGTGCAAGGCATCAGCAACCCCTTCACCGTGCTTGCGCCGGGCCTTGGCGGTGGCGTGGCCGAGGAAAGCCTGGAGTCGCTGCGGGCCCGGGTGATTCGTTCCTATCGGCTCATTCCCCATGGTGGCTCGGTGGACGACTACGAGACCTGGGCCATGGAGTGCCCCGGCATCACCCGGGCCTGGTGCCGGCGTACCTACTTTGGGGCCGGCACTATCGGACTGTTTGTCATGCGTGACGACGATCCGCAGCCGCTTCCCACTCTTCAGCAATTGGCTCAGGTCCAGGCCCATATCGATCCATTGCGTCCGGTGACCGCCAGAGTGCGTGTCTTGGCTCCGGTGTTGCAGCCGGTGACCTACACACTGCGCCTGACCCCCGATACCAGCGCGGTGCGCGCCGCGGTCGAGAGCCAGCTGCGGGATTTGCACAGCCGTGAGGCGGGCCTGGGCCAGACCTTGCTGTTGAGCCATATCCGCGAAGCCATCAGCAGCGCCACCGGCGAGCAGGACCATAGCTTGCTGGCGCCTTTGGCCGATGTGCCGGCGGCGAACAACCAGTTGCTGGTATTCGGAGGTTGCCAATGGCAGCAATAAGAAGCGCCGCCCAGTACCAGGAGCAGCTGCGCAGCCTGCTGCCCAGCGGCCCGGCCTGGGACCCGGAGCGGGTGCCGGAACTGGAGCGGGTGCTGCAGGGCGTTGCCCAGGAGTTGGCGCGCATCGACGCCCGGGCCGTGGACCTGCAAAACGAAATGGACCCCGCCAGCGTCAGCGAACTGGTGACCGATTGGGAAAAGGTGATGAACCTGCCCGACCCGTGCCTGGGGCTGACCCCGCTGTTCGAAGACCGGCGCCTGGCCGTGCGCCGACGCCTGCTGGCGGTGGGCAGCCAGCGCGCGGCCTATTTCGTCGAAATCGCCCGCAGCCAGGGTTACCCCAATGCCAGCGTCACCGAGCTGCATACCCCGCGTATGGGCAGCTCACGCTTCGGTGACGGGCATTTTGGCACCTGGCAGGCGAATTTCATGTGGACCCTCAATACCGGCGGCCGCCTGCAACTGGGCCGGCGCTTTGGCGCGAGCTATTGGGGCGAACGTTTTGGCATGAACCCGGGCAGCGCCCTGGAATGCCTGATCCATCGCAGTGCACCGGCGCATACCCGGGTGTACATCAACTATGACTAGAGAAGGCCAGAACAAGTGGATTATCCGAAAAGTGTTCCCAGCGTAGGGCTGATGAATGGCAGGTTTGTCGACGAAAACCCGGTGACCGGGCAAGTCGGCTCTTTGATTTCCTCGGAGTGGGGAAACGCGGTTACCGACGAACTGCTCAATGTGATTCGTGCGGGTGGGAAGGAGCCGGCCGAGGCCGAGCATGATCAGTTGCTGGCGGCAATCAAGGCGATAGTCCGTGATTCGATTCCGCCGGAGAAAATTCGCAGCACCTTGGCCGAGTACGGCATCACCGACGCCTATACCAAGTCGGTGACCTACACCAAGGCCGAGATCGAGGCGCTGCTGAAAAACATGTCGGCCTTGCCGGTGGGGGCCATGGTGCCTTTTCCCAAGGGCGTGGTGCCGGCAGGATTTCTGGAGGTGGATGGCAGTGTGCAGAGTATTGCCACCTATCCGGATCTGGCGGCGTATCTGGGCACTACCTTCAATACCGGCGGTGAGGGGGCGGGGAGTTTCCGCTTGCCGGAGTCGCGGGGGGAGTTTCTGCGTGGGTGGGATCACGGGCGGGGGGTGGATGCTGGGCGAACGCTTGGCAGCCTTCAAAGAGGGTCGGTGGCGATATATGACGCTGACAATAATGGACTGAGCGCAGTGATGGGGATTGGCGCTGCGAATGGTAACGATGGTGCCTTCTTTGGCATGGATGTTATTTCGAAGTCCGGTTACTCGTACGCTGTTCCACTTGCTTACTCTGCGATTCAGGCGGGCGCTGGTCAGGTGGCCTCCAACGATGCATATGCGGGTGTGACTCGACCACGCAACCTGGCGGTGATGTGGTGCATCAAAGCCTGGAACGCTCCCATCAATCAGGGAAATATCGACATCGCAGGCCTGGCCACAAACGTTGCGACACTAGAGGCGAGACCACGTGGCCTGGGCGATGGTCAGACCTGGCAGAACGTCACGGCCAACCGCGTTTCTGGCACTGTCTATACCAACACCACAGGCCGCCCAATCCAGGTTCAGATATCTATCACCACCGGTGGTGTTTCTGCGGTTTGTGCAGGTGTGACTGTGACAACTTCTGCATACCACGCCGCGTTTATTGTGCCGACCGGTGCAACCTACTCAGTGATCCTTGGCAGTCCAGTCAATCCCGTATGGTCGGAGTTGCGCACATGAAGTATTTCCATAATCCCGAGACAAATGATGTTCATGCTTACGATGATGATGCTCCTGCACATTTCATCCCGAGCAGCTTAGTGCCCATGTCCGAAGCCCAGGTACAAGCCTATGTTGAAAAGGCGGCAGCCTTGCCTGCAAAAGAAGATTTGGAGCGCAACTGGCGTGATACCGAACTGACTTCGTTGATGTGGCTGCGCGAGCGGCATCGCGACCAGCTCGAAATCCAGGCCCCGACAAGCATTGACGCGGGGCAGTTCAAGGAACTGCTGGTGTATATGCAAGCCCTGCGCGACTGGCCGCAATCAGCAACCTTTCCCGACGCTCAGTTCCGCCCGTTGGCACCGCCCTGGGTGGCCAAGCAGACTCAATAGACGCCCCGTACCCACGGGGCGTTTTCTTATCCGAACAATGAACTTCAACCATGCCAATCAGTGAACTGCAACTGCTGCAAATCATGCCCAACGCCCGCCACCAAGTGGGCGTTTTTGTTTCACCTCTCAACATTGCAATGGCTCATCGGCAGATCGATACGCCCAAACGCCAGGCGGCCTTTCTCGCGCAGATCGGTCACGAGTCCGGGCAACTGCGCTACGTACGTGAACTGGGCAGCGACCAGTACCTGAGCAAGTACGACACCGGCACTCTTGCCGCGCGGCTGGGCAATACGCCTGAAGCCGATGGCGACGGCCAGCGCTATCGCGGGCGCGGGCTGATCCAGATCACCGGGCGCAGCAACTATCGCCAGTGCAGCCTCGGGCTGTTTGGCGATGAGCGCCTGCTGGAGCTGCCGGAACTCCTGGAGCAAGCGCAATGGGCCGCCGAGTCGGCGGCCTGGTTCTGGGAGCGTGGCGGGCTCAATGCCCTGGCCGATCGCGATGAGTTCCAAAGCATCACCCGCCGCATCAATGGCGGCTTGAACGGTTTGCAGGATCGCCTGCAACTCTGGGCCCGGGCGCGCTCGGTGCTGGGGTTGCCGGCGATCTGAGCGGGCAGCACTTGCAGGATTGCACAACAAGGGAGCGTGCCATGGATTTTCGCAACTGGCTGGCCATCGCGATTGCCGCCGGGGCGCTGTATGCCCTCGGCTATGTCAGCGGTGCCGGCCATCAACGCAGTCAGCAGCAGGCGCTGGACGAGGCCCGGCTCAGGCAGTCCTTCGAACAGGGCCAGGCCCTGGGGACGGTCAAGGAAAAGGTGGTGGTCGAGTACGTCGACCGCATCGTCAAGGTCCGTGAGGCGGGCGCCAGCATTATCAAGGAGGTTCCTATCTATGTGTCCAAAGCGGCGGATGACGCTTGCGTGGTGCCTGCTGGTTTTGTCCGGGTGCACGACGCCGGCGCCGCCAACCTGCCCCTGGCCGCAACCCCCGGCAGTGCTGATGGCGCCGCCTCGGGCGTTGCACTCTCTAGCGTCGCCGCCAGCGTCGTCGACAACTACAGCCAATGCCACGCCAACGCCGAGCAATTGAAGGCGTTGCAGCAGTGGTTGCGTGAGTCCCAGGCGCTGCTTCAGGACGCTTCGGTGGCTCATCGGCCCTGAGGCCTGAACAGGAAATAATTTATGTCCGTAGCGGATTTTTACCCCCCTTCGGCGCTGTTGGCGGCGATCGAGCAGGGGCTGCGTAATGCCGAGCCTGGGGTTCTGATCGCCACCCGCGAGCGCTTCGATGCCGGCCGCGAGCAGCCCTGGGTACTTCTGGATATCGAGCGCAACACCCAGGCCGGCCATGCCATCGATGGACGCCGTGCCCAGGTGCTGCGCATCGCCCTGCAAGTGCTGGTGCCGCGGCAAGCGGGCAATGCCGCGTTTGCCGCCTGCGACTTGGCCAGCCGCCTGATGGATGTACTGCTGCACAACCGCTGGGGCTGGCCGGCCGAGCGCTGCGGCCTGCCCGCGCAGATCCAGGCCCTGCCCTCGAGTTTCAGCGACCCTCAGCATGCCTTTGATGCCTGGACCCTGAGCTTCGATCAGGCCCTGTACCAGGGGCAGCCGCTGCTCGACGATCCGCTGGGCCGGCCGCTGTTCGCCCGCAGTTGGGAGGTTTCCAACATCGACGACCCGAACCAATACCGCCCCCTGGAGGACTAGCCCATGTTCGACGCTTTGCTGCGCTTGCACCTGGCGCCGCTGATCGAGCGCCTTGCCGAGATGGAAACCGAACTGGATGACCTGCATCGGCGGGCCGAGAGTTTCTGTCGCATCGGCATTTGCCATTCAGTGGATGCCGCGAGCAATACCTGCCGGGTCCGTCATGGCGATCTGCTGACACCTGCCATACGTTTTTTCAACCCCAGCGCCGGGGAGCAGAGCGAATCGCGTATCCCTTCGCTGGGTGAGCAATGCCTGCTGCTCAATCACGGCGCGGGGGAGGGCGGTGGGCAATCGGTGGCGTTGTTCGGCCTTAACAGCAATCAGTTTCCCCCCGCTTCCCGGGTTGCCGGGTTGACCCGTCGCCAGTACCGCGACGGCACCCACAGCAGCTACGACGACAACGCCCACACCCTGGCCTGGAGCAACGGCCCGGCGGCATTCACCGGCTCCCGCGAGCGCCTGGAACTGAGCCTGGGCGCGGCCCGCTTGAGCCTCAGCGACCAGGCCATCGAACTCAGCCTGGGGGCCAGCGGCCTGGTATTGGACGCCGCGGGTGTGCATCTGCGTGGCCCGCTGGTGGAGCACCAGGGCCGCGTTATCAGTACCGCATAAGGAGCTCGCCATGATCGGCGTAGACAGACACACCGGAGCAACAGTCGATGACTGGTTGCAATTCGTCCAGCGCGCCACCCGGGCGCTGACCACTCCCCTGGGCACGCGGCAGAAGCGCCCGCACTACGGTTCGCGGATTCCCGAACTGCTGGGGCGCAACCTTGGCGATGACCTGCTGGTGTTGGCCCAGAGCCACGCCGCCGAGGCCTTCTACAACCCGGCCAATGGCATCGCCGATTTTGTGCCCGAGGTGATAGTCGCCGACCGCCAAGGCGCCGGTTTGCGGTTGCGCTTTGCCGGCACCTGGAGCAACCGCCAGCAATCTTTCGAGGTGGTGACATGAGCATGCTGATTCCCGGGCAGAACCAGCTGGCGGAGCCGGAGATCGTCAAGGTCGACGAGTTCGAGCCCTTGCTGGCGGAGTTCAAGGCCTTTGTCGTCGACTATGTCGCCGCCCGTTCCCCCGAACAGGCGGTGAGATTGCGCACCAGCCTGGACAACGAAAGCGAGCTGCTGACCATGGCCCTCGAGGCCTTCTGCGTGCGCTTGCAGAGCCACGAACGCAAGTACAACGCGCGCATCCAGCAGATGCTGGCGTGGTGGGCCACCGGTAGCAACCTGGATGCGCGCCTGGCCGATATGGGCCTGGAGCGCCAGCTGTTGGTGCCGGGGGATGACCAGGCCTTTCCGCCAGTACCGCCGGTGTATGAAAGCGACGACGATGCGCGCCTGCGCTACTACCTGGCGCCCCATGCGCCGGCGGCGGGGTCGCGTATGCAGTATCGGCGAGAGATTTTTACTTTGGGCGAACGGCCGAGGATCGCGGTGCACAGCAGTGCCCCGGGCGTAGTGGCGGTGACCTACACCTTTGATCCGGATGGTTATGCGGCGCAGGTCAAGGATGGTAACGGGCGTCGAACCGCACCTGGTGAGGTTGCGGTAACGGTGCTGGCCAGGAGTGGCGATGGCAGCCCCTCCGAGGCGTTGCTGGAGGCCGTGCGCAAGCATTTTGCGCGACCGGATGTGCGGCCCGAGACCGATAAAGTGACGGTGCAAGGCGCGCAAATCAAGGGTTACAAGATTCGGGTCGTGGCCAAGATCAATGCCGGTCCCGATTCCGGATTGACCAAGGCCGCGGTCGAGCAGCAACTGCGAGAGTATGCCGAGTCTTGTCATCGCCTGGAGGGGCGTGTCGACCCTAGCTGGATCGATTACACCCTGCATGCAGCAGGCGCTGTTCAACTGGAAATCCTCGAACCTCAGCAGCCGGTGATTACCTCGGCCTTTGAGGCGCCCTACTGCAAGGGGGTGGAAGTTGAGGTGCGCACATTATGAGTGACGTCGCGACTTGTCCCAGCCTGCTTCCCAGCAACAGCTCGGCGCTGGAGAGGGCCCTGGACTTGGGGTTTGGCCAACTGCTGGAGCGGGTGGTTGCGCCTTTCCCCAGCTTGATGAATCCCCGGGAGACTCCCCGCGATTTTCTGCCTTACCTGGCCGCCGATCGCGGGGTCAGCGAATGGAGCACGGACGCTGCCGAGTCGGAGAAGCGCCTGACCGTTGAGCTGGCCTGGCCCACCAAGCGTCAGGCCGGCACCCGGCTAGCGTTGGAGAACGCGGTACGTGGCCTGGAACTGGTGCCGGAAATCGTCGCCTGGCATGAGCGCAAACCCCAGGGCACTCCGTACAGCTTTGCCGTACGGGCCTTTTCCGAGCGGCCTTACAGCGAAGACATCAATCAGCGCCTCGACCGGCGCCTGGCCGATGCCAAGAGCGAGCGCGATGTGCTCTCGGTCTCGGTGGGCTTGGGCAGCAGCGGTGAGCATTACCTTGCCGCCGCCACTGTCTGCGGCGAGATGTCGATTATTTATCCATTGGTTCTCGATGGCTTGCAAAGCTCCGTTACGGCCTTTGTGGCGGCCGGGGCCTATGTTGTCGAAACCGCGACTATTTATCCTCAGGGGGCATGAATGTCCGATTACTACACCCTGTTGACACAAGCAGGGATTGCCTATGAAACCGCATGCAAGGCAGCCGGTACACCGATCCGTTTGTCGAAGATTTCCGTGGGCGACGGCAATGGTGCCGTCTATAACCCGGATGCCACGGCCACTGCATTGCGCCGAGAAGTGTGGCGCGGTGACTTGAATGCGCTGTACCAGGATCCGAAGAACCCCAGTTGGCTGATGGCCGAAGCCACCATTCCTGATGATGTGGGCGGATGGTATGTGCGCGAAGCGGGCATCTGGACCGACACCGGCATTCTGTATGCGGTGATCAAGTATGCGGAGTCCTACAAGCCGGTGCTGGCCACTTCCGGGCAGGGCAAGGAGTTCTACCTGCGGGCGATTTTCCAGACCAGCAATGCGCCCTCGGTCACCTTGTTGATTGATGACAATGTGGTCAAGGCGACCCGGGCCTGGGTTGCCAGCCATGTGGTTGAAGAATTGGCCAAGCGCGACAGCAAGCAATCGGTTCGGGCGGCTACCACCGCTGCGGTGCTCACTCAGAATGCGCAGGCGATTGATGGTGTGGCGTTGGTTGCAGGCGATCGGGTCCTGGTCAAGGATCAGGTCGATGCTAAAAACAACGGTATTTACATCGTCACCAATGGGGTCTGGACACGGGCTCTGGACGCTGACACCAGTGCTGAGGTGACTCCAGGGCTGCATGTTCTAGTGGAAGAAGGGGCGAGGAACGGCGATTCGATGTGGCAACTGGTGACCGACGGTCCGATCACCCTTGGGGTGACATCGTTGGTTTTCGAGATGCTGGCTGGGCGCACGGGCATCAATATCGGCACCTACTTTGGGGTGACGGTGGACAAGTATGGTCGGGTGGTGGCGGGCAAGAACCCGAACACTCTGGCTGGTTTTGGCATTGTCGACAGCTACACCAAGGCAGAAGTGGATTCGATTGTGGCCCGGGCTTCGGCGTTGCCTGTGGGGGCTGTGCTGGCGTTTCCCAAAGGTACCGTTCCACCGGGTTTTCTGGAGTTGGATGGGAGTGTGCAGCGTTCGGAGTTGTTGCCGGATTTGTATGCGTACTTAGGGTCTACCTTCAATCTTGGGGGAGAGCCTTCAGGTTTCTTTCGTTTGCCCGATTCACGGGGTGAGTTTTTGCGGGGTTGGGATCATGAACGTGGCATCGACTCTGGTCGGGTCATTGGTAGCTGGCAAAAAGGTAGTTTGCAGTCATTTGATCCAAGTACAGGATCTCCTTGTGTCTCCGGTCTTTGGCATACAGGAGCTGATGTAGAAGTCCACTCAAGTCATGGTCTGGATCGTTCTTTCGCTGCTAACTATCCGGTGAGCTACTCCGTTTTTGCAGGTGGAGTATCGGCAGTTCAGGAGTCTGCATTAGGCGTTACTCGTCCCCGAAACCTGGCGGTAATGTGGTGCATCAAGGCCTGGAACGCACCGATCAATCAGGGAAATATCGATATTGCGGTGCTTGCATCCCAAGCCACCGAGGCCAATAGAGGCACAGCTAGGATCGCGACTCAGCCTCAGGTCAACCTTGGCCAAGATGACGAGACAGTGGTTACTCCGAAAAAGCTGCGCTTTGGTTTTTCCTTCAGTTTTGCTTCCAGCGGCTATCTAGCCTTTCCAAGTTGGCTGGGGGGCCTGATCGTGCAATGGGGCTATGTTCCCAAGCCCAGTGCGGCGGCGATACCCGTTACCTGGCCACTGGTATTCCCTAATGGATTTGGACGCTGTATCGCATCCTTTGGTGGTGCTGGTTCGCCTGCTGGTGGTGTTTCGACAGGAGGGCCGACGAAAGAGGGGGCAACCTTCAACTCCGCAACCGGAGGTGCTGGCTATGACATTTCCTATTTTGTAATCGGGTGGTGAATCAATGTTCTATTCAGGAGCAACGGGCCTTGGTGGTTTTTACTCCGTCAAGGTTCATGGTGGGAATATTCCTGCCGACGCTGTGGAGATCACGGACAAGGAATATGCCGATCTTCTGCAGGGGCAGGCGCAAGGGCTGCGAATCATTTGTAGCCCAGATGGCAGGCCTGTACTGGCGGCACAAGCCCTGCCAACTCGGGAAGAGCTGGAAGGGGCTGCCATCAGCGAGCGTGATCAACGCCTAGCTATCGCGGCATTGCGCATTGCGCCTCTACAAGATGCCGTCGATGAGGGCGTCGCAAGCGAAAGCAAACGGAGTTTCTTGACGGCCTGGAAGCTCTATCGGATTGCCTTGAGCGATATTCAGGAGCAGTCCGGCTATCCGGATTCGATCGACTGGCCAGAAATGCCCAGCCCCTAAAAACGCCCCGCACCGCCGGGGCGTTTTCTTTTCCCCTCGCAACACCCCTTAACAGCCCCGCTTACCCCGGGGCTTTTTCATATCTGGAGAAACGCAAATGGCAGACCGCCAGAAATACACCGTGCTCGTTCCCTTTCCCACCGGTGGTGGGCACTGGTCGAGCATCGGCCAGGAACTCGAACTGCTCGATGTCCAGGCCAGCGCGCTGCGCAGTGCCGGGCGCCTGGAGCTGAGCAGCGTGCTTGCGGCGCAGCAACAGGTCAAGCCGGCCACCCCGTCCACCCAGGCCGTGAAGGCCGCCACCAAGAAGGCTGAATAACCATGGCTGAGGTTTTGAACTTCGAGCACAACGGCATCACCGTGAATGCCAGCGAATCCCCCGAGGCCATGGGCGGCCTGGGGGACAACGTGATCGGCCTGGTGGGCACCGCGCCCAACGCCGACAAGTCGTTGGCGAAAAACACCCCGATCCGCATCAACAGCTTTGCCACCCAGGCGCTGCTGGATCCCACCGGCGCCGAGGCCGGCACCCTGTACCAGGCGGTGCTGCAGATTCTCAAGGTGGTCAAGGTGCCGGTCTATGTGGTGATCGTCGACGAGGGCGCGACCCCGGCCGACACCCTGAACAACGTGATCGGCGGCGATGAAGGGCTGACCGGGCGCAAGCTCGGCCTGGCCGCCCTGGGCAGCGTCCCCGAAGACCTGACCATCATCGGCGCCCCGGGCTTTACCGGGAGCAAGGCCGTGGCCGGCGAGTTCGCCGCCTTTGGCAAGCGCATCAAGGCGCGGGTGGTGCTCGATGGCAAGGATGCCTCGGTGGCCGACCAGGTGCTGTACAGCAAGGAACTGGGCGGTGCCGACCTGGGCTTCGACCGTTGCCTGGTGGTGCACAACCTGCCTGCGGTGTACTCCAAGGCAGCCAAGGCCAATGTGTTCCTCGCGCCTTCGAGCCTGGCCATCGCTGCCCTGGCCAAGGTCAAGCAGTGGGAAAGCCCGGGTAACCAGGTGACCTTCGCCGAGGACGTATCGCGCACTGTGGAATACAACATCCTCGACAAGTCCACCGAAGGCGACCTGCTCAATCGCTACGGCATCAGCTACTACGCGCGCACCGTACTGGGGGGCTTCTCGCTGCTGGGCAACCGTTCCGTCACCGGCAAGTTCATCAGCTATGTCGGCCTGGAAGATGCCATCAGCCGCAAGCTGGTCAAGGCCGGGCAGAAGGCCATGGCCCGCAACCTGACCAAGTCCTTCATGGAGCAGGAGGTCAAGCGCATCAACGACTGGCTGCAGACCCTGGTGGCCGACGAGACCATTCCCGGCGGCAAGGTGTACCTGCACCCCGAGCTCAACAGCGTGGAGAAGTACAAGAACGGCACCTGGTATGTGGTCATCGACTACGGCCGCTACGCGCCCAACGAGCACATGGTTTATCAACTCAATGCCCGCGATGAAATCATCGAGCAGTTCCTGGAGGACGTTCTCTAATGTTTACCAACCGAGTCAGACAGGCCATCGCGGCCACCCTGCAAGGCCTGCCGCTGTCGGCGACGGTGGAGGAATTCACCCCGCCGAAGATCGAGTTCGAAATGCAGGAAATGCGCGGCGGGCGATTTATCGGCGAAGAAATGGCCAAGGGCGGCAAGGTCCTCGGCGCCAAGCTGGTGCTGCAGGGCGCCGGCCCGGAAGTGCTGCTGGCCCTGGGTGTCAGCGTGGGTGACGACATTCTGCTGAATGTGCGTGAAGCCGGTCAGGACCAGGATGGCAACACCTATTTCATCTACCACACCGTGGGCGGCAAGCTGAAGTCGCTGGACGAGGCCGCGCTGAAGATGGGTGAGCAGCCCAAGACCACCCTGGAGCTGAGCTGCCGCACCTACAACCGCCTGGAAAACGGCGTGCCGGTGATCGATATCGATGTGCGCACGCAGAAATTCATGCTCAACGGCGTCGACATTCTCGGCGCTGCCCGTCGCGCGGTGCTGCTGCCTTAAACCACGCTGTCCCTCTCGGGCCGCCAAGGCGCTGCGGGCATTCGCCCGTGATGCCGCTGGCGGCCTGTTTATTTGCAAGGAATTCATTTCATGTCCTGGAAGCCTCCCGTGCATGTACTGTTGGCGCCGATCAGCGCCGACGACGGTGCATCCATCGAGCGGATCACCCTCAAACCCCTGTTCTACGCCGCGCAGAAAGAGGCCCTGGCCCGCGCCGGCGAGGATGAGGACGAGCAGTTCTTCGCCCTGGCCAAGCTTGCCACCGGCCTGTCCGACAAGGAGCTGGATCAGCTCAAGCGGCCGGACTACGTGAGCATTGCCCAGTACGTACACGATATGTCGACTCGTCCGACCAGCTATTTCCTGGAACAGGTTGCAGACAACGCCGAGCCCGAGATGGGCGAACCGCAGGACCCGGATCAAGTGCCACTGCTGCTGCCCCTTGAGTTGGCCGGTCAGGTGCACAGCTCCCTGACCCTGGAAATGCCCGCGCTGCGCGCCACCAAGGCGATGCAGAAGCTCAAGACGCCCAAGGAACGCGCCGAGTTCATCACCTCCCATTGCACCGGCCTGATGATCCCCGACCTGGCCCTGCTGACGGTGCCGGACTGGACCCAACTGCAGGTGCGCATCGACGATTTTTTAAATCAACCGGCGGACTTCTTTCGCAGCGCGACATCGAGGTGATTCTCGATGTGGTGCCGCTGATCTATGCAGTCAGCGAGGCCGAGATTCTGCAGTGGGACGCCGGCAAGGCAATGCGTCGCTACCAAATAGTGGCCAGCCGCCTGGGCCTGAACAAGGAGTAGCCGCGAATGGCACAAGGTAATTTTTCCCTGAGGATGGCGGCGCTGCTGGAGCCCGGGCGCTTCTCCGTCGAGACCGGTGCGCTGCTTGAATGGCCCGGCTCGGGGCCTGCGTCGGGTGCTGTATCAAGTGGCATCCCAAGTGGCCTGGCGAGCATCCTGGCTGACGCCCGTGTCGGCTTGCAGCAACTGGTGCGCGGGCAGGAGCGGTTGCTGGCACTGGTCGATTCCATCAAGGGTCGGTTGGCGTCCCAGGGCTCGTTGCTGATGACCCTCAATGAGCGGCAGGCGCTGACCGGGCAGGGCGGTGCTGGTGCTGAAACCGCCCAGGCGTCGGTGCTGGATAACCAGCCCTTCAGCCATCTGAAACCGGCCATTGCCCTGGAAACGGCGATGGTGGAACTCAAGCGGGAAGTCCCGCTTTCCATAGAACAGCAACGTGAATTGCTGACGCAGAATATCAAGCTGGCCAACCAGCCGCTGGTGGCGCCCACCGGGGCTGTGGCCAGTGATTTGTTGCGGGTTGAGCTGGCGGCGGCCAAGGCCGGTATCGGGGTCGAAGGTTCCGGCGCTGCCGCCCGCGCCCAGCCGCAGCAACTGCTGGATTTTGCCCGAGATGCGGCCGTGCTGGGTTCCGGTTTGGAGCTCAAGGTCAAGCAGGCCGGCGAGTTGCTGTTGGGCTGGCACAAGAGCATGAACCTGGACCGTGGCCAGCGCCTGGACCTGGCGGATGCCACCCAGCACCTGGGTAGCGGGCTGAAAGTGTCGGCAGCGGATATCGGCTCCATTCTCGGTCGCCACGGCGCTGCCGGAATGGCCGCGGGCATGGCGCCGGAACAATCAGCCGCATTGTTGGCGGCGTTGCTCAAATCCGGTGCCGATCAGGCCAGTGCCGGGGTGGCGTTCAACCAGTTTGCGCAGTCCCTGTCTCTGGGCGACAAGGCTTCACCGCAACAGCGTGCGGCCTGGCAGGAACTCGGGCTCGACCCGCAGGCCCTGGCCCAGGATATGCGCAGTGACGCGCCGCAAACTATCCAGACGGTGCTGGCGGCCTTGCAGGCGCAACCGGCCGAGCGGCGCTCGGCATTGGCCAGCGAGCTGTTTACCGACAATGGTGCGCTGCTTGGCTTGCTGCCACGCCTGGACGGGCTGGCACAGGCCTTCGCCCTGGTGGCGGACAAGCAGCAATACGCCGCTTCCCAGGGCCAAGGGCAGGGCGCCTTGAACAAGGCTGCCGAGGAGGCTGCGCAGACGCCCCAGGCCCAATGGAACCGCCTTGATGGGCAGATGAATGGCTTCAAGAGTTCCGTGGGCTCGGCGGTGCTGGCGGATTATGGCGGCTCCCTGAATGGCGCGGGGGCGGTGCTGCAGAAGCTGGGTGAACTGGCGCAGAGCTTTCCCCATGTCGCGGCGGCCCTGGCGGTTTCGGTGGCGGCACTGCAGGCAGCGGTGAAGGTCAAGACGGCCTACAAGGATGTGCGCGACCTGTTCTCACGTTCGGGGAAACCGAGCGGGGGTTCCGGTCCTTCGGCGGGGTCCAAGGCTGGAGGTGCTGCCTCGCGCCTTCGGGCACGGCTCGGCCCGCAGTTCAGCCGCATGGCATCGAGTCTGTCGAACCTGGCTTCGAGGGGTGCCAATGCCGCGCAGCAGGCTACCAAGGGGCTGGTTACGGCCTTGGCCGGGCTCGGTCTGCGGGTGGCGGCAATGGCAAGTCAGGCCGCTGCCCGAGTGGGGAGTAGTGCCGGGCAGATGGCCCGTGGCCTGGTATCGGCGTTGTCGGGCCTGACGGCTCGGGTATCCGCCAGTGCGCGCCAGGCGGCGACAGGCTTGGGTACTGCTGCGGCCGGCCTGAGGTCGAGGGCAGCAACCACGGCGCGAAGTGCCGGTGCAAAGGTTCGCTCCATGGTCGGGCGCGGTACCAATCGCACCGGGTTTTCCGGTCAGGCTGGTGATCTGGGGCGCTCCGCCGGCAAAGGCCTCGGTCGTCGGTTATTGGGCAAGTTGTTCAGGCCGCTGTCGCTGGTTGAGGCGGGTAGCGATGCGCTTGCCGGCTGGCGTGAAGGTGATATGGGCAAGGTCGGCGCGGCAGCGGGTTCCGTGGGCGGTGGGCTGGGGGGCGGCTACGCCGGGGCCGCTGCGGGTGCCGCCCTGGGCACCCTGATTTTCCCGGGTGTTGGCACTGCCATTGGCGGTTTGCTCGGCGGAACGCTGGGCAACCTGGGTGGCGGTGAGGCCGGCGCCTGGCTCGGCGACAAGCTCGGGCACCAGGTGGACCGGCTGGCGACGCCCGAGGCGGTGAGCCAGGACCTGTCTGCGGCGCAGCAGGACAACCGCCAGATCAACTTTGCTCCGGTGCTGCAGATCTACGGTCAGGACCAGGCCAGTGCCCAGCAACTGGCCGATCGGGTGGTGCAGCAACTGCAGGCGCAGTGGTTGTCGCTGGCGCCGCTCGATTCACTTGCCGTGCGCCGTGGCGCGGCGCTTAGCGATGGGGTGGTTGGATGAAGCAGCAGATGGCATTGGGGGATTTCATCTTTGGCCTGTCCCGGGGTTTTGCCTATTCGGCGCTGACGCGCACCACCGATGGGGGCTGGACCAGTCTCGACATCTTGGCCAGCAAGCCCCGCTCCAACCAGGGCGGGCAGAAGCTGGAAACCCTGCAGATCACCGGCCAGGCCATGTATGGCGTGGCCATGCAGCGCCTGGATGAGTTGCGGGCCTTGCAGGCCCGGCGTGCGCCGCTGCCGTTGATCGATGGTGTGGGCCGTAACTGGGGGCGCTGGCGGATCAACAAGGTGACCGAGAAGCAGAGCGCGGTGATCGATGACGGCACCGCAATGCTGATCGATTGGGTGGTGGATCTGGAGGAGTTCGTCAATGCGTAGGGTTCGGAGTGTGGCCGGCGATTCACTGAATCTGCTGCTGTTCCGTGAGGTGGGGCGTTGCGACGACGAGGTGGAGGAGGCGCTGTGGCGTCTCAACCCAGCTCTGGCGGAACTGGGGCCGGTACTGCCGGCCGGCGTCTGGGTGATTTTGCCCGAAGTAACCCTGCGACCGGCCGCCGTGGCGCCGGTTTCGGCCTGGGATTGAGGAGGTGATATGGCACTTGGATTCACTCCCCAGGTGGAGATTTATGGGGCCAATGCGCAGCTGATCATGCAGCGGTTGATCGACTGGGAGCATATCGATGCGGCCGGGATCGAGTCCGATCAGCTCAAGCTGACCCTGGATATCGAGGGGCTTGAAGGCTTGCCCAGCATGGGCGGTAGGATCGGCTTGCGCGTCGGTTATCAAGAGTCGGGGCTGGTGGACAAGGGGCTGTTCGTGGTGACACGGCGTACGCCCCAGCTGTTTCCCCTGCGCCTGGTGCTGGTGGCCACCGCCGCACCCTTTGGCGAAGCGGACGAAAGCGGTTTTCGCCAGCGGCGCAGCGCCAGTCATGGGCCGACGACGTTGGGGGCGCTGTTTCGTCAACTGACCGCCCGCCACGGCTTTTCACCGCGGGTGGCGCCGGAGCTCGAGGCCCTGGTGATCGAGCATGTCGACCAGACCAATGAGACCGATATGAGCTTCCTGACCCGTTTGGCCCGGCGTTATGACGCGGTGACCAAGCCGGTCAACGGGCTCTACGTGTTGGCGCGCAGCGGTCAGGTCAAATCCATTTCCGGCAAACAGCTGGAAGAGGTGCCGCTGTCCGTGACCCGTGACAGTCGGCCGGGGGATCGGGCCTTTATCAGCGCTGCACTGGAAGAGAGTGCACGAATGAAATACCAAGGCTGTACCGGTACCTGGTGGGATGGCGCCGCGGGGCTCGAGCGGCGGGTGAATGTGGGAGGCAAGCCCTTCATGACGCTGCGCAAGCGTTATCAGAGCGAAGACGAGGCGCAGGCTGCGGCCGAGGGCGAAGTGCGCAAGCTGGAGCGAGCGGCGCGCAAGGTACGGATCGAGTGCCCGGGCAATCCTGCGCTGGCGGCCGAAGGCCTGATCCGCCTGGATGCTAGCTGGCCGGATTTCATGCAGGGCCCCTGGTCGATCGACAAGGTGACCGCCAGCGGCAGCCCGGAAAAGAGCTATCGCTGCCTGATCCAGGCCAGTTGCCCGGGAAGCTAGGAGCCTGCGCTGTGTGTATAGGGATAAACCGATGACTATCAAAAGGACGTGCGAATGTTGAAAGAATACCGCTGTGGCCATTGCAAACGGCTGCTTGCCCGGGTGGGCGAATTCACGGAACTGCAGATCAAGTGCACCCGCTGTGCGACCTTGAACCATGTGCGCGGTACGAGCTTCGGAAAGCCGCCCGCCTGTGCGGAGCAAGCGAGCTCCGGCAATCCGGAGTGATTCGCTTACCGCTTGTAGCTTGCCGCTCGAAACTTCAAGCTGGGTCCTTCTCTCTGTCACTTGCTTGCCGACTAGTCTGGTGTAGGTTAGGCGCTTGCCAGCCCCATCAGGAGAGGACTGTGAAAGAAATTACCCAGCTTGCCGCTGAACTTGGCCGCCGCCTGCAGGTTCTGAATGCCCACGTCACAACAGCGGAATCCTGCACTGGCGGCGGCATCGCCGAGGCGATCACCCGGATTCCCGGTAGCTCGGCCTGGTTCGAGGCCGGATATGTGACCTATTCCAACCGCCAGAAAACCCAGCAGTTGAATGTGCCAGCTGGACTCTTCAGCACGGTAGGGGCGGTCAGTCGCGAGGTGGTCGAAGCCATGGTGCGTGGCGCCCAGGTCAAGAGCCAGGCGCATTTCGCGGTGGCGGTCAGTGGTGTTGCCGGGCCCGATGGCGGTTCGCCGCAGAAACCCGTGGGTACGGTGTGGCTGGCCTGGGGCGCCGGAGAAACCCTGACCTGCGAGTGCCGGCACTTCCCGGGAAATCGCGATGAGGTCCGCCGACAAACGGTGAAGGCCGCGCTAGAGGGGTTGCTGCAACACGCCGCAGCAGAAATCGCAAATCAGGGGTAGGCGATCCTCGAGCGCTGTGGAATAATACTGGCTACTTATACAGGTGTTGGCCGTCAGGCCTTATTGATTACGTGAGGACTTTAATGGACGACAACAAGAAGAAAGCCTTGGCTGCGGCCCTGGGTCAGATCGAACGTCAATTCGGCAAGGGTGCCGTAATGCGTATGGGCGATCACGACCGTCAGGCGATCCCGGCCATTTCCACCGGCTCTCTGGGTCTGGACATCGCTCTGGGCATTGGCGGCCTGCCAAAAGGCCGTATCGTTGAAATCTACGGTCCTGAGTCGTCCGGTAAAACCACCCTGACCCTTTCGGTTATCGCTCAGGCGCAGAAAGCCGGCGCCACTTGCGCATTCGTCGACGCCGAACACGCGCTGGATCCGGAATACGCCGGCAAGCTGGGCGTCAACGTCGATGACCTGCTGGTGTCCCAGCCGGACACCGGCGAGCAAGCCCTGGAAATCACCGACATGCTGGTGCGTTCCAACGCGGTTGACGTGATCATCGTCGACTCCGTGGCGGCCCTGGTGCCCAAGGCTGAAATCGAAGGCGAAATGGGCGACATGCACGTGGGCCTGCAAGCCCGTCTGATGTCCCAGGCACTGCGCAAAATTACCGGCAACATCAAGAACGCCAACTGCCTGGTGATTTTCATCAACCAGATCCGCATGAAAATCGGCGTGATGTTTGGTAGCCCGGAAACCACCACCGGTGGTAACGCGCTGAAGTTCTACGCTTCGGTCCGTCTGGACATCCGCCGTACCGGCGCGGTGAAGGAAGGCGACGAAGTGGTAGGTAGTGAAACCCGGGTCAAGATCGTCAAGAACAAGGTGGCTCCGCCGTTCCGTCAGGCCGAGTTCCAGATTCTTTACGGCAAGGGCATCTACCTCAACGGCGAGATCATCGACCTGGGCGTACTGCATGGTTTCCTCGAGAAGTCCGGTGCCTGGTACAGCTACCAGGGCAACAAGATCGGCCAGGGCAAGGCCAACTCGGCCAAGTTCCTTCAGGACAACCCGGAGATCGGCAACGCGTTGGAGAAGCAGATCCGCGACAAGCTGCTGACCGGTTCGCCAGACGTCAAAGCCAATCCGGTCAAAGAGACCGAAGACGATATGGCCGATGCTGATATCTGATTGAAACCATGACCGCCGTACTCGATACCCTCGTCGCAGTGCGGCGGACTGCAATGGACCTGCTCGCGCGACGCGAGCATGGTCGAGTCGAACTGACGCGCAAGTTGCGTCAGCGCGGCGCCCCTCCTGAAATGATCGAAAGCGCCCTGGACCGTTTGACGGAAGAGGGGCTGCTATCCGAGTCCCGTTATCTCGAAAGCTTTGTTTCCTACCGTGCCCGCTCAGGCTATGGGCCGATGCGCATTCGTGAAGAACTTGGCCAGCGCGGTTTGCAACGCAGCGATATCGACCTTGCCTTGCGTGAGTGCGGTATCGACTGGCAGGAGCAACTGCGTGATGTCTGGCAGCGCAAGTTCGCCGGGCAGCTTCCTGTGGATGCTCGGGAGCGCGCCAAGCAAGGGCGTTTTCTCGCTTATCGCGGGTATTCCATGGACATGATCAACCGCTTGCTGAGCGGCCGCGGGATGGATGATTGAGGCTGCCGTACCCGCTGCATAACGCAGCGGGTGCTGGGCCGAATCAGCCGACCTGGCTGGTTTCCCTGGGCTGTTGTGTGGCTTGCAGTTGGGGCATGGACCAGTTTTCCGGCAAGTTGATGTAGTCGATCAATTCTCTCAAACGGCCGTTATCCCGTGCATTGAAGGCGAATGACAGCCGTGTCAGATGACTGAACTGTGCTTCGTTGTGCTCTTCTTCTCTGTAGGCATGTTGTTGGAACTGGCCGTTCAGGCACAGGTCGGCGAATGCCGTCTGCATATGCTCCAGTGCCCGGTCATTGAGGTTGTAGTTCATGCGGATAACGAACTGCTGTTTCAACCAGCGGCTGGAATGGAAGTTGGCGTAGAACTGCTGGATTTCCTTCACCGCGTCCTCGGTGCTGTGGACCAGGCGCACCAGTTTCATATCGCTGGGCAGGATGTAGCGATTGGCCTCCAGTTGGTTATGGATGAAGTCCAGGGCGCCTTGCCAGAACTGCCCGCCAGGAACGTCCAGCAATACCACAGGTACCAGTGGGCTCTTGCCAGTCTGGATCAGGGTCAGCACTTCAAGGGCTTCGTCCAGGGTGCCGAAACCGCCGGGGCAGAGCACCAGGGCATCCGCTTCCTTGACGAAGAACAGCTTGCGGGTGAAGAAGAAATGGAATGACAGCAGGTTCTCGGTGCCACCGACCGTCGGGTTGGCGTGCTGCTCGAAGGGCAGGGTGATGTTGAAGCCCAGGCTGTGCTCCAGGCCCGCGCCGTCATGGGCGGCAGCCATGATGCCGCCGCCGGCACCGGTAATGACCATCAGGTCCGAGCGGGCCAGGGCTGCGCCCAGTTCTCTGGCCATGGCATACAACGGGTGTTCGCTGGGGGTACGCGCCGAGCCGAATACCGTGACCTTGCGCCGCCCCTTGAACTGTTCCAGAACCCGGAAGGCGTGTTCCAGCTCCCGTAGGGCTTGCAGGGTGATCTTGGCATTCCAGCGGTTGAGGTCGTCTTCGGCCATCCGCAGGACGGTGAGAATCATGTCGCGATAAAGAGGCAGGTTCGCGCTGTTGGGGGCAATCTGGTTGAGTTGTGCTTCGACCTGGTTTGTGAGGTCGACATCCTTGCTTTGGAAATGACGAGCCAAAAGTTCATTCGATTGGTAGGGCATTCAGCTTCTCCTTCTGCACGGAACCTGATGCACGGCCGGCAAAGCCGAACGTGCCACGACACGGCCTGTGTCGCTGCCTGCCCAGCCCAGCATGTGAACCGTTGTACTGGCTCTATCACCACTACAACTGCTGCTTGGCAAGCGAGTTATCCACCGAGGTTCTGCTTTCCTTTATTTGAGAAAAAACTCGCACTGCAAGACGCACAAGAACGGCCTCCTGAACCGTCCGGGAACAATCATAGATGGCTTGATCATGTGCCCATAAAGTCTTGGCTGGCAACCGCTTCTTGGTGAATTCAACGGCTCCGGCGCCATTGGTCAGGAGCCTCGGCAAGGGCTTCCAGCTCTGATTTACTAAGTTACAGCGCTTGGTTCAGGAGCCGGCCCAGGAAGGGCTGTGGGCATTTACCTGTGCAAACCGAGGGCAGGGAGGCAGGGGATGACCATGGTCATGCTGGAAATTGACCCGCAGTTGTATCAGCAGTTGCTAAGCGCTGCGGCGGCCCATCATTTGAGCCTTGAGCAAGAGTGCAGGCGCCGGTTGGCGGGGGAGGAGCGGCCATCGCGCTATCTACAGGCGCTGCTGGCGGAGTTGCGCGCCGATGATCAACAGCGGCGCGCGACGGGGTCTTGATTACTTCTTCTTCGGTGCGTTCTGCGCAGGGCAGTCCGATTCCTGGAAGCGTGCCGAGGCGACCGGGCGATTGGTGCGGTTCTCGGTGAACTCGTAGCGCATGATCGCGCCCTTGGCCATCAGCTTGCGGTAGTTGGGGTTGCGGCAGACGCTGGCGCCCAATTGCAGGTAGACCGCCTTGGGGTTGGCGCGCATCTGCGTGGCGTGGGCAGCCTGGACGCTGAGGTGGTTGATCAGCTCCTTGCCGTCGACGGTATAGCCCTGGTCGAGGATGTTCTCGTTGATTTCCCGGGGAGTGCCGACGTTGCTTTCCGCAGCTACCTTTTCCAGCATCTTGCTCAGTTCGAACTCTTGCAGGGACGCAGCCTGGGCAGCCAGGGGCAGGGCCAGCAGAAGGGCAACGGTAGGGATGGTAAAGCGCAACATGAAACTCTCCTGGTGCAATGACTGATGCTTCGACCAGTCAGTCGACTGTGCGTTCAGTGGCGACGGATTATAGGGGGAGAGGCCAGAAGGCGGTACAGGTTTGAGCTGATAGCTCTGATAAACTTGCCCGACTTTTTACCCCCTCGAGTTCCTTTTGTGTCGATTTCTTCTTTCCTGCGGTGTGATCTGTAATGAGCCATGCGGTGTCCCGTCTACGTGATCAGCGTATGGAACGTGCGGTAAAACCCTTTTCCGTGCGGGGTTCACGGGCTGAGCGTTGCCCACGTTGTCGGGTATTTCCCAGCCATTGCCTGTGTGCCTGGCGCCCCAGAGTTGATGCCCAATCCGCCATGTGCCTGGTGATGCACGACGTCGAGCCGCTCAAGCCGAGCAACACCGGCTGGTTGATCGCTGATGTGATTGCCGATACCTGGGCGTTCAACTGGGCTCGCACCGAGGTCGACCCGCAACTGCTGGCGCTGCTTGCCGATCCGCAATGGCAGCCCTATATCGTCTTCCCCGGGGAGTTCGTGGCGCCGGAGCGGGTGGTCAGCGAAGTTCGTCAGGAGCAGGGCAAGCGGCCCTTGTTCATTTTGCTGGACGCGACCTGGAGCGAAGCCCGCAAGATGTTTCGCAAGAGCCCCTATCTGGAGCACTTGCCGGTTTTGAGTCTGTCTTCGGAGAAACTCTCGCGTTACAAGTTACGCCGGTCCAAGCGCGATGATCATTTCTGCACGGCCGAAGTGGCCGCGTTATGCCTGGAACTGGCGGGGGATGAACAGGTCAGCCAGGTGATGGATGCCTACCTCGATGTGTTCAGCACCCATTACCTGTCGGCGAAATTCCAGAAGGCCATCGACCCGGAGGACGAGGTGCACTCCAGGCTCAAGCCCTTTGTGTAGCTGCGGGGGATGGTCGTTTCTGTGGCCATAGCTGCGCCACCAGCATGCCGCTGAGCATCAGGGCACAACCGAAGTAGCCGCGCATCTGCAGCGACTCATCCAGCAGCCAGGCCCCGGCAATGGCGGCAAACACCGCTTCGAGGGAGAAGATGATCGCGGCGTGGGAGGCGATAGCGTGTTTCTGGGCTATGACCTGCAAGGTGTAGCCGATGCCGACCGCGATCACGCCGCCGTAGAGAATGGCCGGGCCGGCAGCGACTATGGCGTTCCAGTGAATCGGCTCCAGGCACAGTGCCAGGATCAGGCTGACCACCGAGCAGGTGGCAAATTGCAGGAAAGCCAGGCGAATCGGGTCGTGCCGACCGGCGAACACGCCCACCAGAATCACGTGACCACCCCAGACCAAGGCGCCAATCAACTGCAGCCAGTCGCCGGAAGCCACCTGGAAGCTGTCGCTGACACTCAGCAGGAACATGCCCAGCACCGCCAACACCGCGCCGAGCCAGGTGCCCAGGCCGGTTTTGTGGCCAATCAGCAGTCCCAGCAGCGGCACTACAATGACGTAGAGGCCGGTGATAAAACCGGCATTGGTCACGCTGGTGAACAGCAACCCCACCTGCTGCAGATTGATCCCCAAAGCCAGGGCCAAGCCCATCAGCAGGCCACCCAATAGCAGGCCGCGATTGAACAGCGGTTCGGGTTGGCGGTCGGCGGGCGCTCGGCGCAGCACCAGCGGTAACAGACAGAGCGAGCCCAGGGCGAAGCGCAGGCCTGAATAGAGGAAGGGGCCGATGTGATTCATACCGGAGCTCTGTGCGACAAACGCCGAGCCCCAGATAACAGCAGTGATCAGCATCAGGACATCGGCACGCAGGGCTTGGCTTCGCATCATGGCTCTCTTATTAGTTAGCCAGCTAAGATGCCGCAAAGCGTCAAGCTTGACCACCTAGGCTTCGCTGGGCATGCTTGGCGCCGGTTAGGGCGCCAGCGCTGTTTGAGCCGCTGCTTTGCGCCGGTTTTTCACGGCGTTCGTGCTCTTTGGGTCATGCATTCTGGCGTGTGCCCGTGTTGTTTTGGTGAGGGTTGAATGCATCGGCCCTGCCATGAAAAACAGGATCATCTGAAAAATGGCCACATACGAAATCCTGATTGCCGATGACCACCCGCTGTTTCGCAGCGCACTGCATCAAGCGGTCACCTTGGGCCTGGGGCCCGATGTGCGCCTGGTGGAAGTGGCGAGCATCGCCGAGCTGGAAACCCGCCTGACCGAAAAAGCCGATTGGGATCTGGTCCTGCTGGACCTGAACATGCCCGGTGCCTATGGCTTCTCCGGCCTGGTGCTGTTGCGTGGTCAGTACCCGCAAATTCCGGTGGTGATGGTCTCGGCCCAGGAAGAAGCCTCGGTGATGGTGCGTTCCCGAGAGTTCGGCGCCAGCGGTTTCATTCCCAAGTCCAGCTCCCTGGAAGTCATTCAAGAAGCCGTGCGCAGCGTGCTTGACGGCGATGTCTGGTGGCCGCCCCAGGCGTTCGAGGAAGTGGCGGTGTCGGACGAAGCCAAGGCCGCCAGCGCGGGCCTGGCCAGCCTGACGCCCCAGCAGTTCCGGGTGCTGACCATGGTCTGCGAGGGCTTGCTGAACAAGCAGATCGCTTATGAGCTGAATGTTTCGGAAGCGACGATCAAGGCTCATGTGACCGCGATCTTCCGCAAGCTGGGGGTGCGTACCCGGACCCAGGCGGCGCTGCTCTTGCAACAACTTGAGTCAATTTCCAGCCATTGACCGGCTGTATGTTCACGCTTTTTTGACTTTGGTTGAACTAGCTTCCCCACTTCCTTTTTTCAGTTGCCCAGCTTATGTCGCCTTTCAAAGGTCAAACCGGTCTTAAACGTATCCTTAACGCCGCCGGCTATTCGTTCGATGGCTTGCGCGCGGCCTTCACTGGCGAGGCGGCCTTTCGCCAGCTGGTGCTGCTGAACGTGATCCTGATTCCCCTGAGCTTCATGCTCAATGTCAGTCGGGTCGAGCGCGCGCTGCTGATTGCCGTGTGCCTGCTGGCGCTGATCGTCGAGCTGCTCAACTCGGCGGTGGAAGCGGCCATCGACCGGATTTCCCTGGATCGCCATCCCCTGTCAAAAAACGCCAAGGACATGGGCAGCGCGGCGCAGTTCGTCGCCCTGAGCATGATCACCATCGTCTGGGCGGTGATCCTGCTCTAAGCCCGTTGCCTGTCAGGGAATGCTCGGCAGGACAATCTCATCGCTGCGCTGCGCGCCGGCGGTAAAGGCGCGGCACAGCTCGAGAAATTCGCGCATGGCGGAAGTCTGGTACTTCTGCTTGTGCCAGATGAAATAGAACTGCCGGGCCAGGTCCAGGCCTGGTGTCTCCACGGGGACCAGGCTGCCGCGACGGAAGGCGTCGCGCAGTGCCAGTCTGGAAATGCAGCCAATCCCCAATCCCGACTCCACCGCGCGCTTGATGGCCTCGGTGTGTTCCAGTTCCAGACGGATATTCAGCGCGTTGCGATGATGGCGCATGGCCTGGTCGAAGGTCAGGCGGGTTCCGGAACCCTGTTCACGCAGAATCCAGGCTTCGTGGGTCAGTTCCTCCATCGTCGCCTGGCCACGTTTGGCCAGGGGGTGCTGGGGTGCGCAGAACACCACCAATTCATCCTCGACCCAGGACTGCACTTCGATATCCGGATGGCTGCAGTCGCCTTCGATTAGACCCAGATCAATTTCGTAATGGGCCACCTGTTGCACGATATGCGCAGTGTTCTGCACATGGAGCTTCACCTGGCTCTCCGGGTGCTGTTGCATAAAGCTGCCGATCAGCAGGGTGGCCAGGTAGTTGCCGATGGTCAGGGTGGCGCCCACCGAGAGCGAGCCGAAGCCGGACTTGCCATTGAGCAGGTCCTCGATCTCCTTGGCCTGGTCCAGCAGCGCCACCGCTTGCGGCAACAGCTGCTTGCCCAGGGCATTAAGGCTCAGGCGCTTGCCGGCGCGGTCGAACAGTTGGCAACTGGACTGACGTTCGAGCTCGGTGATCGAGGTGCTCGCCGCCGATTGCGACAGGGCCAACAGCCCGGCAGCACGAGAAACGCTCTCTTGCTGGGCGACGGCGACGAAGACTTGCAGTTGACGGAGAGTAAATCGCATATCGATATAACCGATAACCCTTATCTTAATAATCCAGTTAACAGATATTGTCGCCGCCATTAGAATGCTGTGCAATTGCGCTCATGGTCAGCGCAGGCAATTTCTAGGAGCCCCCGTACATGAGCAACATGAACCACGAGCGTGTCCTCAGTGTTCATCACTGGAATGACACTCTGTTCAGCTTCAAGTGCACCCGCGATCCGGGTCTGCGCTTCGAGAACGGTCAGTTCGTGATGATCGGCCTGCAACAGCCCAATGGCCGTCCGCTTATGCGTGCTTACTCCATTGCCAGCCCGAACTGGGAAGAGCATCTCGAATTCTTCAGCATCAAGGTTCCAGACGGTCCGCTGACTTCCCAGCTGCAGCACCTGAAGGAAGGCGACGAGATCATCATCAGCAAGAAGCCCACCGGCACCCTGGTGCTGGATGACTTGAAGCCCGGCAAGCACCTGTACCTGCTCAGCACCGGTACCGGCCTGGCGCCGTTCATGAGCGTGATCCAGGACCCGGAAACCTACGAGCGTTTCGAAAAAGTGATCCTGTGCCACGGCGTTCGCTACGTCAACGAAGTGGCTTATCGCGAGTTCATCACCGAGCACCTGCCGCAGAACGAGTTCTTCGGCGAAGCGCTGCGCGAGAAGCTGATCTACTACCCCACAGTGACCCGCGAGCCGTTCGAGAACGAAGGCCGCCTGACCGACCTGATGCGCAGCGGCAAGCTGTTCCGCGACATCGGCCTGCCGCCGATCAACCCGCAGGACGACCGCGCCATGCTGTGCGGCAGCCCGAGCATGCTGGATGAAACCAGCGAAGTGCTGAACAGCTTCGGCCTGACCGTTTCGCCGCGCATGCGCGAGCCGGGCGACTACCTGATCGAGCGCGCGTTCGTCGAGAAATAACCCGCAGCATCCAATAAAAAGCCCGCGTTGCCTGGAAAGGCAACGCGGGCTTTTTTGTTTCCGCGATTCAGCTGGCCGGAACCACTTCCAGCACCCGGATCAGCCCCGGCTCGGGGTAATGCCAGCGCACATCCAGGTCCCAGAACTGCGCGCCGTACTCCCGTTCCGCTGTAGGCGTCTGGTAGGCCGGACGCGGGTCCTGGGCCAGGCACTGCTCGATCAGTTCGAGCAAGGGTTCCTGGAGGCGCTGAGCGTGGATATGCGCCTGTTGCAGGGCACTATCCTGCCATTGCACCGGGATCAGCGGTGGTGCGGCGCTGGCGATCGCATTGCTCGCCGTGGCAACGATGTCGGCATAAGGCACATAGGGCTTGATATCCAGCACCGGCGTGCCATCCAGCAGATCGATGCCGGAAAGCCACAGGCGGCCGGCTTCAACCTTGTCCAGCCTGACCACCGACTGACCGATGCCATTGGGCCGGTGCGTGGCCCGGGTGGCGAACACCCCCATGGACCTGTTGCCCCCCAGGCGCGGCGGGCGCACCTTGAGCCGCGGCTTGTCTTCCAGGGCCTGGTGAAACAGGAACAGCAGCCACACATGGCTGACCTGCTCCAACCCTTGTACCGCGTCGCCCTGGTCGAAAGGCGCCACCAGCTCCAGCACCCCGCGAGCGGCGGGAGCCAGGTGCGGCTGGCGCGGGATGGCGAACTTCTCCTTGAAGCAGGAGCGCACGAAGCCGATGGGGGAAACGCTGTAGGTCATTTGGCAAGCCTCAAGCTTTGAGCTACAAGCCGCAAGCTACAAGCTTTGAACTTGCAGCTTGAAGCTTGCAGCTGTCTTAAGCTCTAACACGCAGGGTCAGGCCCTTGAGGAAGTTGCGCAGCAACTGGTCGCCGCAGGGGCGGTAGTTGTTATGGCCGAACTTGCGAAACAGCGCGCTCAGCTCCGGCTTGGACACCGGGAAGTCGGCAGCCTTGAGCACCGCGTGCATGTCGTCTTCCTTGAGCTCGAACGCCACCCGCAATTTCTTCAGGATGATGTTGTTGGTCACCGGCAGCTCGATCGGCAGTGGCGGGCGACTTTCGTCCTTGCCCCGCTTGAAGATCACCAGGCCATCGAGAAAGTGCGCCATGACCTCGTCCGGGCAGTGTACGAAGCCTTCTTCCTCGTCCTTCTTCAAGTAGCTGACGACCTGTTCCAGGCTGACCTTGAAGCCGGTGAGGCCGATGATTTCCACGACCTTCTTGTCGTTGATGTCGAGCATGTAGCGCACGCTGCGCAGTACGTCGTTGTGAATCATGGTGAGGGTCCTGATCAATGCGGTTGCACGCCGCGCCGGGGCGCGACGTCTGAAGGGGGGGGTTAGAACTTTTCCTTGGCCGACAGGTAGCGCCACTGGCCCAGGGGCACCTTGCCGATGGACACGCCGCCGACACGGATGCGGCGGATGGCGACCACCTTGAGGCCGACGGCCTGGCAGAACAGCGCAATCACCCCGGGCTGCGGGTTCTTCATGGCGAAGCGCAGGCGGTTTTCGTTCTGCCAGCTGGCTTTCACCGGTGGCAGCTCGCGGCCCTTGTAGGTCAGCCCATGGGTCAGGCGGTTGAGGCCGTGATCGATCATCTCGCCCGAAACTTCGACCACATATTCCTGCTCGATCTTGGCCGCGTCGGCGGTCAGCTTGCGCAGCACTTTCCAGTCCTGGGTGAACACCAGCAGGCCGCTGGCGTTGGGCTGCAGATCATCACTGGCGGTCAGGCGCAGGAAATGCCCACGCAGCGGGCGCTTGCCGTAGCGGTGCTCCTGCGACAGGTTTTCGGCGCTGATCGACTGCATGGCGCTGTCCAGGTCTTGGCCGGCGGGCACGTTGAGCAGAATGGTTACCGGCTCCGGGGCGACGGCCTTGGCTTGCGGGTCGAGTACGACGGTCTGCGTGTCGACCTTGAACTGCGGCTCATCGATGACTTCGCCGTCCACGGTGACCCAGCCGCCCTCGATAAACAGCTCGGCCTCCCGGCGGGAGCAACCGACCAGTTCGATAAGGCGTTTGGAGAGGCGAATCGGGTCAGTCATGGCGGCGGCCGTAATAAAAGAGGGCAGCTATTGTACCTGCCCGGCGCCGGTTAATCCCGGGTGCATTTGCCGGCTGTGGCTTTTAGCCGCGCAGGAACCGCAATTGCGGCTGTTTCAGGCGCATATGCAGCAGCGGGTAGGGCTGGCCCATGCCGTCCTGCTCGGAACGCCCGACCACTTCGAAACCCTGCTTGAAGTAGAAGCCCAGGGCTTGCGGGTTCTGTTCATTGACATCCAGCTGCTGGGCATTCAGGTGCTCCACCGCATAACGCAGCAGCTGCCGGCCCAGGCCCTGGCCGCGATGGGCGGGGGCGATAAAGAGCATCTCCACCTTGCCCGCTGCCACCCCGGCAAAACCGGTGATGCGCTGGCGCTGATCGCGGGTGCAGATCAGCATCACCGCATCCAGGTAGCGGGTCTGCACCAGATTCCTCAGCTTTTCTATGTAGCTGTCGGGGAGAAAGTCGTGGGTGGCGCGCACCGAGGCCTCCCAAACCTGGGTGAGTTCGGCGTAGTCGCTGAATTTCGGTGTGTGGATGACCGCGTGTTGGCGCATGCCGCTGCCCCCTTGTGCTGAGAATGACCCGCAGTGCAGAGCAAACGATAGACCGAAAAAAGCCCCGCATCTCGTTACGAGAGCGGGGCTTGGCGCTTTTTTTTGGTTCTTCACGGATTACCGGGAAAGACGCTCTTGATCTTCATAAAAAAGAATTCGCTATCCCGGTAACCGTACGCCATCCGTTTGATGACCTTTATTCGATTGTTTATCCCTTCCAGTTGCCCCGT